>NZ_SZXE01000043.1:0-463424 GCF_005281255.1 Citrobacter sp. wls708 | reverse complement strand
ATTATAGGGAGTTATTTCAGGCTGACAAGTTAAAAATACAAAAAACTTATCAAACGATTACTTTTCACTCAACCCTTCTATTTTTGCCTGGTTTTTAAACAAAAACGAGCCCCGCAGGGCTCGTTTATTATCGTTTTGTGACTTACTGCACTGCCACGATACGGTCGTCGTTCACTTCCAGGCGAATGGCTTTGCCAGGAATCAGCTCCCCAGACAAAATTTGCTGCGCCAGCGGGTTTTCGATCTGTTGCTGGATAGCGCGTTTCAATGGACGCGCGCCATATACCGGATCGTAACCATTTGCACTCAGCAGTTTGAGCGCTTCGTCAGAGATATGGATTTCATAGCCACGCTCTTCCAGACGTTTATACAGACGCTGCAGTTGGATCTGAGCAATAGAAGCAATGTGCTGCTCACCCAACGGATGGAATACCACAACCTCATCTATACGGTTGATAAATTCCGGACGGAAGTTATGGCTCACAACGCCCAGCACCATATCCTTCATGTGGCTGTAATCGAGCTCGCCAAAACGTTCCTGGATCAGATCAGAGCCCAGGTTCGAAGTCATGATGACCACCGTATTACGGAAGTCGACCGTTCTCCCCTGCCCGTCGGTCAGACGACCATCGTCAAGCACCTGCAACAGAATGTTGAACACATCCGGATGCGCTTTCTCCACTTCATCCAGCAGGATGACGGAGTAAGGACGACGGCGCACTGCTTCAGTGAGATAACCACCCTCTTCGTAGCCGACATATCCCGGAGGCGCACCGACCAGACGAGACACCGAGTGTTTCTCCATAAACTCGGACATATCGATACGCACCATTGCATCGTCACTGTCGAACATAAAGTTTGCCAGCGCTTTACACAGTTCAGTTTTACCGACACCGGTCGGCCCAAGGAACAGGAATGAACCAATCGGACGGTTCGGGTCAGACAGCCCAGCACGGCTACGGCGAATCGCGTTAGATACCGCTTCAACCGCTTCGTTCTGGCCAATCACACGGCTGTGCAACTCCTGCTCCATACGCAACAGTTTTTCCCGTTCGCCTTCCAGCATGCGGGCAACCGGGATCCCCGTCCAACGCGCCAGCACTTCAGCAATTTCTGCATCGGTCACTTTGTTACGCAACAGACGCATAGTTTTACCTTCCGACTGGGTAGCGGCTTCCAGCTGTTTTTCCAGCTCCGGGATTTTACCGTACTGCAGCTCGGACATCCGCGCCAGATCGCCCACACGACGCGCCTGCTCAATGGCAATCTTCGCCTGCTCCAGCTCAGCCTTAATCGTCTGAGTACCGGAGAGCGAGGCTTTTTCCGCTTTCCACTCTTCTTCTAACTCAGAATACTGGCGCTCTTTGTCGTCCAGTTCTTCGTTGAGCATATCAAGACGTTTTTTACTCGCCTCATCAGACTCTTTCATTAATGCCTGCTGTTCCAGTTTGAGCTGGATAATACGGCGGTCGAGTCTGTCCAGTTCTTCCGGCTTGGAGTCAATCTGCATACGAATGCTGGATGCCGCTTCATCGATCAGGTCGATGGCTTTATCCGGCAACTGACGGTCGGCAATATAGCGGTGAGACAGCGTCGCTGCCGCCACAATCGCCGGGTCAGTGATCTGCACATGGTGGTGCAGCTCATAACGTTCTTTCAGACCACGCAAAATGGCGATGGTGTCTTCTACTGAAGGTTCAGCCACAAACACTTTCTGGAAACGGCGTTCCAGCGCCGCATCTTTTTCGATGTACTGACGATATTCATCGAGCGTGGTTGCGCCTACGCAGTGCAGTTCCCCACGCGCCAGCGCCGGTTTCAGCATATTACCGGCGTCCATGGCGCCATCGGCTTTACCCGCGCCAACCATGGTATGCAGCTCATCAATAAACAGAATGACGTTGCCTTCTTGTTTAGAGAGATCGTTCAGCACACCTTTTAAACGTTCTTCAAACTCGCCACGATATTTCGCCCCGGCCACCAGCGCGCCCATATCCAGCGCCAGTACGCGGCGGCCTTTTAAGCCTTCCGGCACTTCGCCGTTGATAATACGCTGCGCCAGCCCTTCAACGATGGCGGTTTTACCCACGCCTGGTTCACCAATCAACACCGGGTTATTTTTAGTACGACGTTGCAGCACCTGAATGGTGCGGCGAATTTCTTCATCACGACCGATAACCGGATCGAGCTTGCCCTGTTCGGCGCGTTCGGTCAGATCGACGGTATATTTTTTCAAGGCCTGACGTTGGTCTTCAGCTCCCTGATCATTCACGCTTTCACCTCCACGCATTTGTTCAATTGCCTGAGTGATATTGGCGGTCGTCGCCCCTGCTGATTTTAATAAATCGGTCAGCGTACCGCGTGACTCAAGCGCCGCCAGAACGAACAGTTCTGACGAAATAAAGTTGTCCCCACGTTTTTGCGCCAGCTTGTCGCAAAGATTCAGTACACGCACCAGATCCTGAGAAGGCTGCACATCACCGCCGGTGCCTTCTACCTGCGGCAAGCGGCTCAACGCCTGGTCAATGGCTGTACGTAACTGGCCGGCATTAATGCCAGCAGAGGTTAATAAAGGACGTACCGATCCCCCTTCCTGATTCAGCAAGGCGCTCATTAGATGAAGTGGTTCGATGAATTGATTGTCGTGCCCCAATGCGAGTGACTGGGCATCGGCAAGAGCAAGCTGGAATTTATTAGTAAGACGATCCAGACGCATAACTCCTCCCATAACAGGTCAAAATTGCTACTGGAGATTAAATGAGGTCATCCCTCAATTATTCAAGGTGAATGACCTGAATTATGTGAAAAGAAAATTACACGTACCGGATCGTCTTGATTCTTTAGGTTATATCAGCCAAATAAAACTTGCCATACGACCCGTGGTATTGTCGCGACGATAAGAGAAGAAAGTCTCACTTTCGCTGAAGGTGCACCGGTCACCGCCGTAGAGGTGCGTCACGCCGACATTTGCCAGACGCTGGCGCGCAAGCTGGTAGATATCCGCCAGATATTTGTCTGCGCGCGGTACAAATGCGAGGTCCGCCTGCGGATCATGCGCCATGAACGCTGCGCGGACTTCTGCCCCCACTTCAAACGCGTTCGGGCCAATCGCCGGGCCTAGCCAGGCAATAATGTTTTCAGGTTTGTCGGCAAAACACGCCACCGTCTCTTCCAGCACACCGGCGCATAATCCGCGCCAACCTGCATGGGCCGCCGCGACTTCCGTACCTGCACGATTACAAAATAGTACGGGCAGACAGTCCGCCGTCATCACCGCACACACGGTGCCTGGCGTATTGCTGTATGACGCATCCGCACGTTTGGAGGAGTACGGCTCGCCCGTCAGTTTCAGGACCTCCTTACCGTGGACCTGTTCCAGCCAGACTGGCTTTGAAGGCAGATTGCCCGCAGCAAACAGTCGTTTGCGGTTCTCTTCGACATGCTCCGGGTTATCGCCGCAATGGGCGCCCAGATTCAGCGAATCATAAGGCGGCATACTGATACCGCCAATACGGGTAGAACTACATGCCGCAACACCTTGCGGTAGCGGCCACTGCGGGACAATTAGCTTACTCATAACCAGGCAATATCATCCTTATGTTCTTCGAAATCAGCGCGCATCACTTCAATCAGTTCCACCATATCTTGCGGAATTGGCGCATGCCACTCCATTTCGATACCGGAAATCGGGTGATACAGACGCAGCATGGTCGCGTGCAGCGCCTGACGGTCGAACTTACGCAATACGGAAATAAATTCGTCAGAAGCGCCTTTTGGTGGACGCGGACGACCACCGTAGACCGGATCGCCCACCAGCGGATGGGTGATATGCGCCATGTGCACGCGGATCTGGTGCGTACGTCCGGTTTCCAGACGCAACCGCAGACGCGTGTGCACACGGAAGTGTTCCATAATACGATAGTGCGTCACCGCCGGTTTACCCATCGGGTGTACCGCCATGTGTGTACGCTTGGTCGGGTGACGGCTAATCGGCTCTTCAACGGTTCCGCCCGCTGTCATATGACCAATCGCCACGGCTTCGTACTCACGGGTAATTTCACGCAGCTGTAATGACTCCACCAGACGCGTCTGCGCCGGAACGGTTTTTGCCACCACCATTAATCCGGTCGTGTCTTTGTCCAGACGATGGACGATACCCGCGCGAGGAACATCCGCAATTGGCGGGTAGTAATGCAGCAACGCATTCAATACCGTGCCATCAGGATTGCCTGCGCCCGGATGCACCACGAGGTCACGCGGTTTGTTGATAACAAGAATATCGTCATCTTCATACACGATATCCAGCGGGATATCCTGAGGCTCAAAACGAACCTCTTCGTCAATTTCTGCATTGATGGAGACCTGCTCTCCACCCAACACTTTTTCTTTCGGTTTATCGCAAAGATTGCCATTTACCAGCACGCGCTGGTCGAGGATCCATTCTTTTATGCGCGATCGCGAATAATCAGGGAACAATTCGGCCAAAGCCTGATCTAAGCGTTGACCGAGCTGATTTTCGGAGACTGTTGCGGTGAGTTCTACTCGTTGTGCCATAAACTGCTTCTTTGTTTAACGTTGGGTTTTACGGCTTTGCCGTTTAATATAGTGTGCTATTGTAGCTGGTCTTAACCGGGAGCAGGAACAGAGAATCTCCCGTAAAACATTTTGAGGAAAGTCAAAACGTCATGACGCGCATGAAATATCTGGTGGCAGCAGCCACGTTGAGCCTGTTTTTGGCGGGTTGCTCTGGTTCAAAGGAAGAGGTGCCCGATAATCCGCCAAATGAAATCTACGCGACTGCTCAGCAAAAGCTGCAGGACGGTAACTGGAAACAGGCAATAACGCAATTGGAAGCGTTGGATAACCGTTATCCATTTGGACCGTATTCTCAGCAGGTGCAATTAGATCTCATCTACGCCTACTACAAAAACGCCGATCTGCCACTTGCTCAGGCTGCCATCGATCGTTTTATCCGTCTTAATCCGACACACCCTAACATTGATTATGTCATGTATATGCGTGGCCTGACCAATATGGCGTTGGATGATAGCGCACTGCAAGGATTCTTTGGGGTTGATCGCAGCGATCGCGATCCACAACATGCCCGAGCTGCGTTTAATGACTTTTCCAAACTGGTACGTGGCTATCCGAACAGCCAGTACACCACTGACGCCACTAAACGTCTGGTGTTCCTGAAAGATCGTCTGGCGAAGTATGAATACTCCGTTGCGGAATATTACACTGCCCGTGGCGCATGGGTGGCGGTGGTAAACCGTGTGGAAGGCATGCTGCGCGACTACCCGGATACCCAGGCAACGCGTGATGCTCTGCCGTTAATGGAAAACGCTTATCGCCAGATGCAAATGAATGCTCAGGCAGAAAAAGTAGCGAAAATCATTGCCGCCAACAGCAGTAACACCTGATTTACCTAAGGGCTGCCGTTTTTTTATCCGTTTACGCCATAACTGAAGCGGTTTAGCTCCAACGCATCTTATCAAATATGGCCTGCTTTCTGCTATTCCTCAAGTAAAAAATCGCTTGTTCCTGCGGTGCCTCACAAAAAGGTTTTCTTGACAAAAAGCGACAAAATAATGTGATTTAAATCACACATTTTGACTTTAGGAACGGTATGCTGGAATCACCAAGACGGGAAAGACAAGAGGTAAAATTTATGACAATGAACATTACCAGTAAACAAATGGAAATTACTCCGGCAATTCGCCAGCATGTCGCAGACCGTCTCGCCAAACTTGAAAAATGGCAAACTCATCTGATTAATCCACATATCATTCTGTCTAAGGAGCCACAGGGTTTCATTGCTGATGCCACCATCAATACACCGAACGGACATCTGGTCGCCAGCGCAAAACACGAGGATATGTACACCGCAATTAACGATTTGATCAACAAGCTGGAACGGCAGCTCAATAAAGTGCAGCACAAAGGCGAAGCCCGTCGTGCAACAACTTCAGTCAAAGACGCCAACTTCGTCGAAGCAGAAGAAGAGTAGTCCCTTACATTGAGTGTATCGCCAACGCGCCTTCGGGCGCGTTTTTTGTTGACAGGGTGAAAACAGTACGGGTACTTTACTGACGTAGCCAAAGGAAAATTACATGAAACTTGCCCCGTTCTTCTTCGCATTCTTTTTTACCTTCCCCTGAATGGGAGGCGTTTCGTCGTGTGATAAAGAATGCGAAGACGAACAATAAGGCCTCCCACAATGGGGGGCCTTTTTTATTGATAACAAGAAAGGCAACACTATGACATCGGAAAACCCATTGCTGGCGCTGCGCGATAAAATCAGTTCGCTGGATGAAAAATTACTGGCCCTGCTGGCTGAACGGCGTGGGCTGGCCGTAGAAGTCGGTAAAGCTAAACTGCTTTCACATCGTCCGGTACGTGATATCGACCGCGAACGCGATCTGTTAGACCGGCTGATTCAGCTTGGCAAAGCGCATCATCTCGACGCGCACTATATCACCCGCCTGTTCCAACTGATTATCGAAGACTCCGTCCTGACGCAGCAGGCACTGCTCCAGCAACATCTGAACAAAATTAACCCCCATTCCGCGCGCGTGGCCTTTCTTGGGCCAAAAGGATCATATTCTCACCTCGCCGCACGTCAGTATGCTGCACGCCATTTTGAACAATTTATTGAAAGCGGCTGCGCGAAATTTGCCGATATCTTTAATCAGGTCGAAACCGGGCAAGCAGACTACGCGGTCGTTCCGATTGAAAACACCAGCTCCGGCGGAATTAACGACGTTTACGATCTGCTGCAGCACACCAGCCTGTCAATTGTTGGCGAGATGACCATAACCATTGACCACTGCGTACTGGTGTCCGGCACAACCGATCTCGAAACTATTGATACGGTATACAGCCATCCGCAACCGTTCCAGCAGTGCAGCAAATTTCTGAGCCGTTATCCGCACTGGAAGATTGAGTACACCGAAAGCACCTCTGCGGCGATGGAAAAAGTTGCACAGGCTAACTCTCCGCGCGTAGCGGCGCTGGGCAGCGAGGCCGGAGGCGTACTGTATGGTCTGCAAGTTCTTGAGCACATTGAGGCCAATCAGTCGCAAAACATCACCCGCTTCGTGGTGCTGGCGCGCAAGGCAATCAACGTTTCCGACCAGGTTCCGGCGAAAACCACGCTGCTGATGGCGACAGGCCAGCAGGCAGGCGCCCTGGTTGAGGCATTGCTGGTACTGCGAAACCATAATCTGATTATGACCAAGCTGGAATCACGTCCGATTCACGGCAATCCATGGGAAGAGATGTTTTATCTTGATATCCAGGCGAATCTGGAATCCCCCCAAATGCAAAAGGCGTTAAAGGAATTGGGGGAGATTACGCGTTCGATGAAGGTGCTGGGATGTTACCCGAGTGAGAACGTGGTGCCGGTCGATCCGAGTTAACGTGACAATGCCGGATGGCGCTAAGCTTATCCGGCATCTTAGTTAAGGACGGCTGTCATTCGCCTGGCGCAACAAAGTACGGCTTTCGCTCTGGAAGCGTTTCGCATAATCGCCAAACCAGTGCTCCACCTTACGGAAGCTGTCGATAAACGCTTGCTTATCGCCCTGCTCCAGTAAACCAATCGCCTCACCAAAACGTTGATAGTAGCGTTTGATCAGCGCAAGGTTGCTCTCAGACGACATAATGATATCGGCATACAGCTGCGGATCCTGGGCAAACAGGCGTCCAACCATCGCCAGTTCAAGGCGATAAATCGGCGAAGAGAGCGCCAGCAATTGTTCCAGTTGCACGTTTTCTTCCGCCAGGTGCAGACCATAGGCGAAGGTCGCAAAGTGACGCAAGGCCTGAATAAACGCCATATTCTGGTCGTGTTCAACGGCGCTGATCCGATGCAGCCGCGCGCCCCAGACCTGAATCTGTTCCAGGAACCACTGATAGGCTTCCGGCTGACGTCCATCACACCAGACAACCACCTGTTTTGCCAGACTGCCGCTGTCCGGACCAAACATGGGATGTAACCCCACCACCGGACCATCGTGCGCTGCCAGCATCGCCTGTAAAGGACCATTTTTCACCGATGCCAAATCGACCAGGATACAGTCAGACGGCAGACGCGGTAATTTAGCGATCACCTGCTCGGTGACGTGGATCGGCACGCTGACGATCACCATGCCTGCATCAGAGACGATCTCCGACGCGCGATCCCAGTCCTGCTGTTCCAGGATCCGCACCTGATAACCTGACAGAGTGAGCATTTTTTCGAAAAGACGCCCCATCTGACCACCGCCGCCGACGATCACTACCGGTCGTAGGGAAGGACAAAGCGTTTTAAATCCTTTGTCATTTTCACTGGAGTAGGACTCGCGCATAACCCGGCGCAGCACATCTTCAATCAGATCCGGCGGTACGCCAAGGGCTTCCGCTTCCGCGCGGCGTGAAGCCAACATAGAGGCCTCCCGCTCCGGCACGTAAATCGGCAGCCCAAAGCGGCTTTTTACTTCACCGACTTCGGCAACCAGCTCCAGGCGGCGTGCCAGCAAATCCAGCAGCGCCTTGTCGACTTCATCAATTTGATCGCGTAATGCGGTCAATTCAGCAACCATAACCAACCTCTTATGCTACACGCGCCGACAGCTGGCCGTTTAAATCCTGGCTAATTTCACGCAGTAGCGCATCCGTCATTTCCCAGCTAATGCATGCATCAGTTACGGACACGCCGTATTTCATTGCGCTGCGCGGCTGTTCGGAAGACTGGTTGCCTTCATGAATATTACTTTCAATCATCAAACCAATGATCGAGCGATTGCCATCTTTGATTTGCGCAATCACGGATTCAGCCACGGCAGGCTGACGGCGGTAATCTTTATTGGAGTTACCATGACTGCAATCTACCATCAGGGAAGGTCTTAGTCCCGCCTGTTCCATCTCTTTTTCGCACTGGGCAACATCTGCCGGGCTGTAGTTCGGCGCTTTGCCGCCACGCAGGATCACATGACCGTCCGGATTGCCCTGAGTTTGCAGCAGCGCTACCTGCCCTGCCTGGTTAATACCGACAAAACGGTGTGACTGCGCCGCGGCACGCATGGCGTTGATCGCGGTTGCCAGGCTACCGTCAGTGCCGTTCTTAAAGCCAACCGGCATCGAAAGACCAGAAGCCATTTCACGGTGAGTCTGTGATTCCGTGGTACGCGCACCGATTGCCGACCAGCTAAACAGATCGCCCAGGTATTGTGGGCTATTAGGATCCAGGGCTTCAGTTGCCAGCGGGAGTCCCATATTTACCAGTTCAAGCAGCAGTTGACGCGCAATTTTCAGTCCAGCTTCAACATCAAAAGAGCCATCCATATGAGGATCGTTAATTAACCCTTTCCAACCAACGGTAGTACGGGGTTTTTCAAAATAGACGCGCATCACCAGGTAGAGGTTATCGCTGACCTCTGCGGCAAGGGCTTTAAATCGACGAGCGTACTCAATTGCCATTTCAGGATCGTGAATGGAGCACGGACCACATACCACCAGCAGACGCGGATCGCGACCGGAGATAATATCTGAAATGGTTTTACGCGACTGGGCGATTTGCGCCTCTTGTGCCTGGCTCAGCGGAAATTCAGCTTTCAGCTGTTCCGGAGTCATCAGAACCTGTTCGTCGGTAATATGTACGTTGTTCAGCGCGTCTTTTTGCATGATGGTGATCCTGTTTAGCTCGTTTGCGATAGTTGATCCTCAGCGAGGAGGAAATAACGATATCACAACAGGTAAAGATTTCAATCCATAATCCGTAAATTTTAATTTACAGCGCTCTATTAGTCACTAAATAAAGCCTATCTGAGTGTATATTTAAATTTACACCATCCTGATATCAGATCCACTATGCTTAAAAAAACGCGGGAGCACAGGCAATGAAGCAACTCATCAGCACCTTATTAATACTACTTCTTAGCGGATGTCAGATAGCCCCCTATACTCACGCCCCTACCTGGACTGGCACCGACTGGTACGATGCCGGGATACGCGATGCCATTTCAGGCTATGCGGTTAAAGATAATGAAATTCTTGCCGACAATTACAATGATCCAGAAGTCGATCGTACGGAATATCTTAAGGGTTACGCCGAGGGACAACGTAAAACCTGCCAGCAGGATTTTGTTTACGCCAGGGGTCTGGCCGGGAAAACCTTTCCCCCAAGTTGCGATACTGTCGAAAATGTTGACCAGTTACACAACGCCTGGCAAAAAGGGGCAAACGAAGGTAATGCCGCTATAAGATTAAATTAAACAATAACTTATATTTTATATGCACATAAGATTTAACTTAAATTATCCATAGCTTTATACCCGGAATAATGACGACTTAGGAAAATAATGTTATTTTGTCTCAAACAATCTTGAGTGTATTTCGACGCTTTACGGCAACCGCTGGTAGGTAACTATTCATGAGCTATTCTTACCGACTCATACTTCTACTGGCACTGCTCCTGACCGGATTACCGCTGTACGCCCAGAGCGTTACGGAAGAAGCAAAATCTGTACGCGCGATGGTTTCCGGCATCGTCAGTTATACACACTGGCCTGCACTTTCCGGGCCACCAAAACTGTGTATTTTCTCTTCATCGCGTTTTTCCAGTGTACTGGGAGATACCAGTACTGGTGCTTTACCCTATCTTCCCGTCATCATTCGTACGGAACAAGAAATATTAGTTTCGCAGTGTGATGGTTTTTATTTTGGAAAAGAATCCCCTGGTTATCAGGTGGAATTAAAGAATAAATATCCGACAAAGGCACTGTTATTAATCGCTGAACAGAATCCCGAATGCGTTATTGGCAGTGCCTTTTGCCTCATAATTAAAGATGAAGATGTGAGATTTTCCGTAAATATGGATTCCCTTTCACGCAGTGGCGTAAGGGTCAGTCCAGACGTATTGATGCTTGCACGGAATAAAAAGCATGGATAAGGGCCATTCTCCCATAACACGCCCGACGTTTAAGCGGACATTACGGCGTATCAGCATAATCAGCGTCCTGGTCACCATGACGTTGATCTGGCTACTGCTTAGCATTTCCTCCGTGCTGGCATTAAGACAGTATGCGCAAAAGAACCTGGACCTGACCGCAGCCACGATGACTCGTACACTTGAAGCTGCATTAGTCTTTTCTGACAGTGTTGCGGCAACAGAAACTCTGGCGGCGCTAGGGCAACAAGGGCAGTTTTCCGTAGCGGAAGTGCGTAATAAAAATCAGAACGTGATCGCCACCTGGCGCTATGACGCGCAGGACACCACTGAAAAGATCAGCGGTTTGATCAGCCACTGGTTGTTTCCACAACCGGTCACACAGCCCATTTTGCATAATGGCAATGTTATTGGTGAAGTGCGCCTGACTGCCCGCGATAGCGTGATCAGCCATTTCATTTATCTGTCGCTGGCCGTTCTTACCGGATGCATTCTGCTGGCATCAGGCATAGCATTAATGCTCACTCGCTATTTGCACAATGGCGTAGTAGAAGCCCTGCAAAATATCACCGAGGTGGTACATGATGTCCGTACCAACCGTAACTTTTCACGACGTGTTTCAGAAGAACGTATCGAAGAATTTCATCTTTTTGCCCAGGATTTTAATAGCCTGCTGGACGAGATGGAGGAATGGCAACTTCGGTTGCAGGCAAAGAACGCTCAGCTTTTGCGTACCGCGTTACATGATCCTCTGACAGGACTGGCAAATCGCGCCGCATTTCGCAGCAGCATTAACGCCCTGATGAACGACGATGCTGCCCGCAGCAGTTCTGCATTGCTATTCCTTGATGGTGATAATTTTAAATTTATTAACGATACCTGGGGCCACGCAGCGGGCGACCGTGTTCTGATTGAAGTTGCAAAAAGGCTGTCCGAGTTTGGAGGTGATCGACATCACCCCTACAGGCTTGGCGGCGATGAGTTTGCCATGGTGCTGTATAGCGTTCACTCAGAATACGAAGTTCAGCGTATCTGTGCCGCACTGTCACAAGCGTTTAACCGACCTTTTGACCTGCACAATGGTCATCTGGCAAGCATGACACTCAGCATTGGCTTTGCGCTGACGTGGGAACATGCCTCTGCCGAGAAATTACAAGAACTTGCCGATCAAAATATGTATCAGGCCAAACATTTGCGTTCTGAACGCATTATTAAATAAGGAATTACACACATGTTAAAACGTCTATTTTCACCGTTTTTTCTGCTTTTACTGATCGTGGCAGGCTGTCAGGCACCTCAGGGAAAATTTACCCCAGAGCAAATTGCAGCTATGAAATCGTACGGATTTAGCGAAGTTTCAGGAGACTGGTCTCTTGGCCTGTCTGACAATATCCTGTTTGATAAAAACGACTATAAGCTACGTCCGGAAAGTGAAAAGCAGATTCAGGAAATGGCATCCAAACTGGCTGCTACCGGGCTAAACCATGCTCGTCTGGATGGTCATACGGATAACTACGGCGAAGACAGCTACAACGAGGCTCTGTCGCTCAAACGCGCGAATGTCGTGGCCGATGCCTGGGCACAAGGCGCTAATATTCCCCGTACCAATCTGACCACCCAGGGACTCGGGAAGAAATACCCTATCGCCAGTAACCAGACCTCTAAAGGTCGTGCTGAAAACCGCCGTGTCGCGGTCGTCATCGCCACACCGTAATCATCCCCGGCTGACTGTATCCAGAGAGTATGTAAAGTCTCCCGGCAGTCAGTCTGTTCCCGTCAGTAAATATCGCGATAAAAAAAGGGCCAGCCTTTCGGCCAGCCCTTTTCTAACAGGATGTCGCTTGCGCGAATCTTAGTTAAGACGCTCTTTGATACGAGCAGACTTACCAGTGCGCTCACGCAGGTAGTACAGTTTAGCTTTACGAACAGCACCACGACGTTTAACAGCAATGCTGTCAACTACCGGAGAGTGAGTCTGGAAGACACGCTCAACGCCTTCGCCGTTGGAAATTTTACGAACAGTGAATGCAGAGTGCAGACCGCGGCTACGAATAGCGATAACCACGCCCTCAAATGCCTGCAGACGTTTTTTGGAACCTTCAACAACCCATACTTTCACTTCCACGGTATCACCCGGACGGAAGGAAGGTACGTCCTGCTTCATCTGTTCTTGTTCAAGTTGCTTAATAATGTTGCTCATAATTTAATCTCTTATCCTGGGTAAACTGATATTGGGGGCTTACGCCTGCCCATCATGTTTATGTTGCTGTTGTGCGTGTTCCTTTTTGAACTCCGCCAGCAACCTTGCTTGCTCTTCAGTCAGAGCCAGGTTTTCCAGAAGTTCAGGTCTTCTAAGCCAGGTCCGGCCCAGCGACTGTTTCAAACGCCAGCGACGTATCTCAGCGTGGTTCCCCGACAGTAATACTGCCGGTACTTCCATCTGCTCTAACACTTCAGGTCGGGTATAGTGTGGACAGTCCAGCAACCCGTCAGCAAACGAATCTTCGATTGCTGATGCTTCATGACCCAGAACCCCCGGAATAAACCGGGAAACGGAATCGATC
The DNA here is from genome assembly GCF_005281255.1 of Citrobacter sp. wls708. Classification (NCBI taxonomy): domain Bacteria; kingdom Pseudomonadati; phylum Pseudomonadota; class Gammaproteobacteria; order Enterobacterales; family Enterobacteriaceae; genus Citrobacter; species Citrobacter sp. wls708. Next base: position 449,930 of record NZ_SZXE01000043.1, on the reverse strand, counting down.
AGCGTCATTGCCGGTAACTCACCACCGCTGAGGACGTAATCGCCGATTGACCATTCTTCATCAATTTCGGTTTGAATCACGCGCTCATCAATACCTTCATAGCGACCACACACCAGAATCAGCTTTTGATTCGTGGCCAGTTCGCTGACGCCCGCTTGATCAAGCTTGCGTCCCTGAGGTGACAGATAAATCACCTTTGCGCCTTCACCAGCCGCAGCTTTTGCTGCATGAATGGCGTCCCGTAAGGGTTGCACCATCATTAACATCCCCGGTCCGCCGCCGTAAGGACGATCGTCCACGGTACGGTGCCGGTCATGAGTAAAGTCTCGAGGACTCCAGCTCTGGATGTTCAGCAGGCCATTTTTTACTGCCCGGCCAGTTACCCCGTAATCGGTAATTGCGCGGAACATTTCAGGAAACAGGCTAACGATACCTATAAACACAAGCCAATCCCCATAACGCCGACTTTTACCGTTTATCCGGTGGTTTAAAAACCAGGATCCCAATCTACTTCGATAGTACGAGTAGCGAGATCGACTTTCTTGATAACCTGCCCATCGAGGAACGGTACAAGACGTTCCTTGATACCAAACGCATCTTTCAGGTTTGCCTTGATGACGATGACGTCATTCGAACCGGTTTCCATCATATCGACGACTTTACCGAGATCGTAGCCTTCAGTGGTCACTACCTGGCAGCCCATAAGGTCTTTCCAGTAGTAGGAACCATCTTCCAGCGCTGGCAACTGCGAGGAATCCACGACAATTTCGCAATTGGTCAGTAGATTCGCCGAATCACGATCGTCAACGCCTTTCAGCTTGATGATCAGATCCTGATTGTGGTGCTTCCAGCTTTCCAGCTGTACTTGCTGCCACTGACCCGCCTTCTGGATAAACCAGGGCTGATAGTCAAAAATGCTTTCGGCGTCTTCAGTGGAAGAAAACACTCTGAGCCAACCACGAATACCGTAAGAAGACCCCATTTTCCCCAAAACGATGGGTTCCACAGGAGCCTGCGCGGCGAGTTGCTTGCTCATCATGACCACCGTGACAGATTAAGCTGCTTTGTTTGCTGCTTTGATCAGCGTAGCTACGCGATCAGAAATAGTCGCGCCCTGGCCAACCCAGTGAGCGATGCGATCCAGATCCAGGCGAGTGCCTTCTTCTTTTTCGCTAGCGATTGGGTTAAAGAAGCCAACGCGCTCGATGAAGCGACCGTTGCGTGCATTACGGCTGTCGGTGACAACAACCTGGTAGAACGGACGCTTTTTAGCGCCGTGACGAGCTAAACGAATAGTAACCATAACATCCTCTTGTGTGAATAAAACACCGGGCCCCATCGAGGGAAGGGACCCGGTGTCATATTAAAAGCCCGAAAATTTTACTGATTTCTGGGAAAAAAGCAATCAACATGTGATGAAGCTTGATTCCAGGGCGTGACCGTTGCAGCCAGTTTGGCGTCGGCGTGCGCGCAGAAAGCGGAGCGTACACGCAGTACGTGAGCATTTCGAGCACACTCCGGCGTCAAAATGGCAAATAAGGTAGCCCGATATATTTATCTACCCGGGAAGCCTGGCGGCATCATCCCCTTCATACTCCGCATCATCTTCGCCATCCCGCCTTTCTTCATTTTCTTCATCATGCGCTGCATGTCGTCGAACTGTTTCAGAAGGCGGTTAACGTCCTGTACCTGCATACCGCAGCCGGTAGCAATACGGCGTTTACGGGAACCTTTGATGATTTCCGGCTTAGCGCGTTCTTTCATCGTCATCGAGTTGATGATGGCTTCCATACGCACCAGCACTTTATCGTCCATCTGCGATTTCACATTGTCAGGGATCTGACCCATACCCGGCAGTTTGCCCATCAGGCTTGCCATACCGCCCATGTTTTTCATCTGCTTGAGCTGCTCAAGGAAATCGTTGAGATCGAAGCCGTCGCCTTTTTTCAGCTTGCTGGCTAATTTCTCTGCCTGCGCGCGGTCAACTTTGCTTTCGATATCTTCGATCAGCGACAGCACGTCGCCCATGCCGAGAATACGTGAAGCAATACGATCCGGGTGGAACGGCTCCAGCGCTTCGGTTTTCTCGCCGACACCGAGGAATTTAATCGGCTTGCCGGTGATATGACGAATAGAAAGCGCCGCACCGCCACGAGCATCACCATCAACTTTGGTCAGCACCACGCCGGTTAATGGCAGCGCTTCGTTAAAGGCTTTTGCGGTATTGGCGGCATCCTGACCGGTCATCGCATCGACGACAAACAGCGTTTCTACCGGCTTGATAGAAGCGTGGACCTGTTTGATTTCGTCCATCATCGCTTCGTCAACGTGCAGACGACCGGCGGTATCCACCAGCAGCACGTCGTAGAATTTGAGTTTGGCTTCTTTCAGCGCGGCGTTGACGATATCGACCGGTTTTTGACCGACATCCGACGGGAAGAAGTCCACACCAACCTGCTCGGCCAGCGTTTCCAGCTGTTTAATCGCCGCCGGGCGATAAACGTCCGCGGAGACCACCAGCACTTTCTTCTTGTGCTTCTCACGCAGGAATTTCCCCAGCTTACCCACGCTGGTGGTTTTACCTGCCCCCTGCAAGCCCGCCATCAGCACGACGGCAGGCGGCTGAGCAGCCAGATTCAGGGTCTGGTTTTCTTCGCCCATTGCCGCAACCAGCTCGTTACGGACAATCTTGACGAATTCCTGACCCGGCGTCAGGCTTTTGTTAACTTCATGACCAACCGCTTTCTCTTTTACGCGATTGATAAACTCACGCACTACCGGCAGCGCTACGTCAGCCTCCAGCAGCGCCATGCGCACTTCGCGCAGCGTCTCTTTAACGTTGTCTTCAGTAAGGCGTCCACGGCCACTGATATTGCGCAGCGTGCGCGACAAACGATCGGTTAAATTATCAAACATTGTCTCTCGCCTGGGGTGGAAACGGTCGGTCGCGACAGCGACACATCAACAGAAATTTGTCGCAGTATAACATGAAGCCGCCTTTGTTGTTATGCAACGGTTGGAGCAGCGGTCACGTAACGCTATACTGCTTTTCTTTATCACTGGCCAACTGTCGACACCTAATATGCCCGTTTTTGCTCTGCTCGCCCTTGTCGCCTACTCAGTCAGCCTCGCGCTGATTATTCCCGCTCTGCTGCAAAAAAACAGCGGCTGGCGGCGTATGGCTATTCTTTCTGCGGTCGTCGCGCTGGTAAGCCATGCTATCGCCCTGGAAGCGCGTATCCTGCCCGGCGGTGAAAGCGGACAAAACCTGAGCCTGTTGAACGTTGGCTCGCTGGTTAGCCTGATGATCTGCACGGTAATGACTATCGTCGCTTCACGCAACCGTGGCTGGCTATTACTGCCCATTGTCTACGCCTTTGCTCTGATCAACCTCGCCTTCGCGACGTTTATGCCTAACGAGTTCATCACCCATCTCGAAGCGACACCGGGCATGATGATTCACATCGGGCTATCGCTGTTTGCTTACGCCACGCTGATTATCGCCGCGCTGTATGCACTACAGCTGGCCTGGATCGATTATCAATTGAAAAACAAAAAACTGGCGTTCAGTAATGAAATGCCGCCACTGATGAGCATTGAGCGGAAAATGTTTCATATCACCCAGATCGGCGTGGTTCTGCTGACGCTCACTCTGTGTACTGGCCTGTTTTACATGCATAACCTGTTCAGTACTGAAAATATTGATAAAGCCGTTCTTTCTATCGTGGCATGGTTTGTCTATATCGTTCTGTTGTGGGGGCATTACCATGAAGGCTGGCGCGGACGTCGCGTCGTATGGTTTAACGTCGCAGGCGCAGTCATTCTGACGCTGGCCTATTTTGGCAGCCGTATACTGCAGCAGTTCGTGAGTTAAATCTTTAAGGAACCCTACGTGGAACACATCTCCACCACCACGCTCATTGTCACGCTTCTCATCATGGTGGTCATTTCCGCCTATTTTTCCGGTTCTGAAACCGGAATGATGACTCTGAATCGCTATCGTCTGCGGCATCGGGCCAAGCAGGGTAATCGTCAGGCAAAACGCGTTGAAAAGTTACTTCGCAAGCCGGATCGCCTGATAAGCCTGGTACTGATCGGGAATAACCTGGTGAATATTCTGGCCTCCGCGCTTGGCACGATTGTCGGTATGCGCCTGTATGGCGATGCCGGCGTCGCCATCGCCACCGGGGTGCTAACGTTTGTGGTGCTGGTTTTTGCCGAAGTACTGCCAAAGACCATTGCCGCGCTGTATCCAGAAAAAGTCGCCTACCCGAGCAGTTTTTTGCTGGCCCCCCTGCAAATCATCATGATGCCGCTGGTCTGGTTGCTTAATACCATCACCCGTCTGCTGATGCGCATGATGGGTATCAAAACGGATATCGTGGTGAGCGGTTCGCTGAGTAAAGATGAACTGCGAACGCTGGTGAATGAATCACGCTCCCAAATCTCACGTCGTAATCAGGATATGCTGCTGTCCGTGCTGGATCTGGAAAAAGTCAGCGTCGATGACATCATGGTGCCGCGCAGTGAAATCATCGGCATTGATATTAACGACGACTGGAAATCAATCGTGCGCCAGCTTTCGCACTCCCCCCACGGTCGTATTGTGCTGTACCGCGACTCACTCGACGATGCCATCAGTATGCTGCGCGTACGCGAAGCCTGGCGATTAATGGCGGAGAAAAAAGAGTTCACCAAAGAGACCATGTTACGCGCGGCTGACGAAATTTATTACGTCCCGGAAGGTACGCCCCTCAGCACCCAGCTCATTAAATTTCAGCGCAATAAGAAGAAAGTGGGTCTGGTGGTCAATGAATATGGCGATATTCAGGGGCTGGTCACGGTCGAAGATATTCTGGAAGAGATTGTCGGCGATTTCACCACGTCAATGTCACCGACGCTTGCCGAAGAGGTGACGCCGCAGAATGATGGCTCAGTGATCATTGACGGCAGCGCCAACGTTCGTGAAATCAATAAGGCGTTTAACTGGCACCTGCCGGAGGATGACGCACGTACCGTGAACGGTATTATTCTTGAAGCGCTGGAAGAGATCCCGGTTGCCGGCACGCGAGTGCGTATTGGGCAGTACGATATCGATATTCTCGACGTGCAGGACAATATGATCAAACAGGTACAGGTGTTGCCGGTTACACCGCTGCGCGAGAGCGTATCGGACCAGTGAGAGGAGTCCGGACCGGGTAGCGCATCAGCATTACCCGGCCCGAGGCTGATTAGCCTTTGGCTTTCGCCACGGAGACCATCGCCGCACGGATGGTACGTCCGTTCAGGGTATAGCCTTTCTGCATGACCATCAGCACATTACCGGCAGCAACATCGTCAGACTCTACCATTGCAATGGCCTGATGCACGTTCGGGTCCATCGGCACATCGATATCCGCAACCACCTGCACACCAAACTTCGCCACCACATCCAGCATTGACTTACGCGTCAGCTCAATACCTTCAATCATCGGCGCCATCGCATCATTGTCTTTGTCCGCCACTTCCAGCGCACGATCCAGACTGTCCAGCACCGGCAGCAGCTCGTTGACGAATTTTTCCAGCGCAAATTTATGCGCTTTTTCTACGTCCAGTTCGGTACGACGACGCAGGTTTTCCATTTCCGCTTTGATACGCAACACACTGTCGCGCTCGCGAGTTTCGGCCTCAGCAAGCTGAGCTTCCAGATTCGCAATTTTTTCATCGCGCGGATCCACCTGCTCAGCAGAAGCGTCTGGTTCAACCGCCTCAACTTCTTCGTGCTGATCCATGATAATTTCTTCCGGGGCTTGCCCCTCAGGCGTTTTCTGTTCTTTACTACTCATGAATTTCTCCGCGTTTTTTTCGCATTCATCTCGCTAACCTGGATTATTATGGGGATAAGATTCAGGGTTTCAAGGGAAGTACTCACATTGTCACTAATCTTCGTTACAAGGACCTCGAGAAAATGAACAATCATTTCAAGTGTATTGGCATTGTGGGGCATCCACGTCACCCCACTGCACTGACAACACATGAAATGCTCTACCGTTGGCTGTGCACCAAAGGTTATGAGGTTATCGTGGAGCAACAAATCGCTCACGAGCTACAGCTGAAAAATGTGAAAACCGGTACGCTCGCGGAGATTGGCCACCAGGCAGACCTCGCCGTAGTCGTCGGTGGCGACGGCAATATGCTGGGCGCTGCGCGCACCCTGGCACGTTATGACATCAAGGTTATCGGCATTAACCGTGGTAACCTCGGTTTCCTCACCGACCTCGATCCAGACAATGCCCACCAACAATTAGCCGACGTGCTGGAAGGCCACTACATCAGCGAAAAACGCTTTTTACTCGAAGCCCAGGTATGCCAGCAGGATTGCCAGAAGCGCATCAGCACCGCAATCAACGAAGTGGTACTGCATCCAGGAAAAGTGGCGCACATGATTGAGTTCGAAGTGTATATCGATGAAATCTTTGCCTTCTCTCAGCGTTCCGACGGGCTAATTATCTCCACGCCTACCGGCTCTACCGCCTACTCGCTCTCTGCCGGAGGCCCAATTCTGACGCCTTCTCTGGATGCTATTACGCTGGTACCGATGTTCCCGCATACGCTTTCTGCGCGTCCGTTGGTAATCAATAGCAGCAGCACCATTCGTCTACGTTTCTCGCATCGCCGTAGCGATCTGGAGATCAGCTGCGACAGCCAAATCGCCCTGCCGATACAGGAAGGGGAAGACGTATTGATCCGCCGCTGTGATTATCATCTGAACCTGATACATCCAAAAGATTACAGCTATTTCAATACATTAAGTACAAAACTGGGCTGGTCAAAAAAATTATTCTAATTTAACGCCAACCTCTTTACTGTATAAAAAACCAGTTTATACTGTATGTAATTACAGTTATGGTTTTTCATACAGGAAAACAGCTATGTTGGCACAACTGACCATCAGCAATTTTGCTATCGTTCGTGAACTTGAGATCGATTTCCAGAACGGCATGACCGTCATCACCGGTGAGACAGGTGCGGGTAAGTCCATTGCCATTGATGCTCTCGGTTTGTGCCTGGGCGGGCGCGCAGACGCTGACATGGTGCGCGCAGGCGCTGCGCGAGCCGACCTCTGCGCCCGTTTCGCCTTAAAAGACACCCCAGCAGCTCTGCGCTGGCTGGAAGAGAACCAGCTTGAAGATGGCCGTGAGTGCTTGCTGCGTCGCGTGATCAGCAGCGACGGCCGCTCCCGTGGCTTTATTAACGGTACCGCCGTTCCGCTGTCACAGCTTCGTGAGCTGGGCCAGCTGCTGATTCAAATCCACGGCCAGCACGCGCACCAGCTTCTGACGAAATCCGAACACCAAAAATTCCTGCTTGATGGTTACGCCAATGAAGCATCCCTGACCCAGGAAATGACCGCGCGCTATCAGCTATGGCACCAAAGCTGCCGCGATCTGGCGCATCATCAGCAACAAAGTCAGGAACGCGCAGCACGGGCGGAACTGTTGCAATATCAGCTAAAAGAATTGAACGAATTCAACCCGCAGCCGGGCGAGTTTGAGCAAATTGATGAAGAGTACAAGCGTCTGGCTAACAGCGGGCAATTGCTCACCACCAGCCAGCAGGCGCTGGCTATCCTCGCGGATGGCGAAGACATCAATCTGCAGAGCCAATTGTACACTGCAAAGCACCTGGTCACTGAACTCGCAGGCATGGACGGCAAACTTTCCGGTATCCTGGATATGCTGGAAGAGGCAACCATTCAGCTCAGTGAAGCCAGCGATGAACTGCGCCACTATTGCGATCGTCTGGATTTAGACCCTAACCGTTTGTTCGAACTTGAGCAGCGTATTTCAAAGCAAATCTCGTTGGCACGTAAACATCACGTCTCCCCGGAAGCGTTGCCGCAGTTCTATCAGTCTTTGTTAGATGAGCAACAGCAACTTGACGATCAGGCCGACTCGCTCGAAACCTTAACCCTGGCGGTGAACAATCACCACCAGCAGGCGCTGGAAACAGCAAAAAGGTTGCACCAACAGCGCCAGCATTATGCTGAGGAACTGGGACAATTCATTACCGAGAGTATGCATACCCTTTCGATGCCGCATGGTCTCTTTTGCATTGATGTAAAATTTGATGAGCACCATCTGAGCGCGGACGGTGCCGATCGCGTGGAGTTTAAAGTTACCACTAACCCGGGTCAGCCGTTACAGCCGATCGCGAAAGTTGCTTCTGGCGGCGAGCTGTCGCGCATCGCTCTGGCTATTCAGGTTATTACCGCACGTAAAATGGAAACCCCAGCGCTGATTTTCGATGAGGTTGATGTCGGCATCAGCGGTCCGACGGCTGCGGTCGTGGGCAAAATGCTGCGTCAGTTGGGGGAATCAACCCAGGTTATGTGCGTAACTCACCTGCCGCAGGTTGCTGGTTGTGGTCATCAACATTTCTATGTCAGCAAGGAAACTGACGGCGCAATGACGGAAACACACATGCAGCCGCTTGATAAACGCGCGCGTCTGCAGGAGTTAGCCCGCTTACTTGGCGGAAGCGAAGTCACGCGCAACACCCTCGCAAACGCAAAAGAACTGCTGGCGGCATAAACTTTTTTCCCTTGTGAAGGTCTGAGTTCAACATAAAATCGCCGATCGACCCGACAGCAAAAGGTTTTAAAGTGGTGAAAGGTCTATTATCATCGGCATATTACATATGAGCCGCGTACTGCTCGGGCCCGAAAAGGAATCAAATCACTATGCGCTGTAAAACGCTGACTGCTGCTGCAGCAGTACTACTGATGTTGACTGCAGGCTGTTCCACTCTGGAGCGAGTGGTTTACCGCCCTGACATCAACCAGGGAAATTATCTGACACCGACCGATGTCGCCAAAGTGCGTACAGGCATGACGCAACAGCAGGTTGCTTATGCTCTGGGTACCCCGATGATGTCCGATCCTTTTGGCACAAACACCTGGTTCTATGTGTTCCGTCAGCAACCTGGACATGAAGGCGTAACTCAGCAAACGCTGACGCTGACCTTTAACAGCAGCGGCGTATTGACCAACATTGATAACAAACCTGCCCTGACCGACAACAAGTAGGTTTGAGAGATCAAAAAAAGGTGCTCAATGAGCACCTTTTTTATTATCTGTTATTTTTTAGCGGATTTCTCTGCTCGCTGCCTGCGCAGCTCTTTGGGATCGGCAATCAGCGGCCGATAAATTTCCACCCGATCGCCGTCATGCAGAACATCCGCAAGCTTTACCGGACGGCTGTAGATGCCCACTTTATTTTTGCTGAGATCGATATCATTACGCAATTCCAGCAGCCCGGAAGCGCGGATAGCCTCTTCCACCGTTGCGCCCTGCTGCAGCGTTACGCGCTGTAAATACTGTTTTTCGGGCAGCGCATATGCCACTTCAACGACAATTTTAGCCGACGCTGACACTGTAAACCTCTTTCGCGCGAACCGTGAAAGCCTGCACCATATTCGAAGCCAGCTCTTTAAAGATGCGGCCAAACGCCAGCTCGATGAGTTTATTCGTGAACTCGAAATCGAGATGAAACTCAATGCGACACGCGTCCTGGCTTAACGGCGTAAACTTCCAGCCGCCAATCAGTTTTTTAAACGGTCCATCGACCAGATGCATCAGGATGCTCTGGTTACTGGTCAGTTGGTTACGCGTGGTGAACGTTTTGCTAATCCCTGCTTTGGAGACATCCACTGCGGCCGTCATTTGTCCCGGAGTCGACTCCAGTACGCGGCTACCGGTGCACCCCGGTAAAAACTGGGGATAGGATTTAACATCATTCACTAACTGATACATCTGCTCCGCACTGTAAGGTACTAAAGCGGTCCGGCTAATCTGAGGCATAACAATTTCCATCAATATCAATCACACAAATAATACCATTTATCACTCGCTAAAAAAAACGCTATAGCCCAACTCGTGCTAAGATAGCGCCTTGCGCCCCGCTGGATGAAATGGGGTGTTTTTCGATTCCAGATTACCTATACTGAGCGGCATTATGACGAAGAAAAAAGCACACAAACCTGGCTCAGCCACAATCGCGCTTAACAAACGCGCACGACACGAATACTTTATCGAAGAAGAGTTCGAAGCAGGACTCGCTCTGCAGGGCTGGGAAGTCAAATCCTTGCGCGCAGGTAAAGCTAACATCGGCGATAGCTACGTTATACTCAAAGACGGCGAAGCGTTCCTGTTTGGCGCCAACTTCACACCGATGGCCGTTGCCTCAACACACGTGGTATGCGATCCCACCCGTACCCGTAAGCTACTGTTAAACCAGCGCGAACTCGACTCTTTGTATGGTCGTATGAATCGGGATGGTTATACCGTAGTAGCACTGTCGCTGTACTGGAAGAACGCCTGGTGTAAAGTAAAAATTGGCGTCGCCAAAGGTAAGAAACAACACGACAAGCGCTCCGACGTGAAAGAACGCGAATGGCAGGTGGATAAAGCACGTATTATGAAAAATGCCGGGCGATAACCTTCTTTTCTCTGTGGCCAGTCTATCACCATGATGACTGGCCTTTATTTTTTAGTTATTGAAAGTCGCACAATACATTCATAGTAATTATAGATTCCATTGCTGAATCGTTCAGTTAAAAATACGAACCCCAGCCTGCAGGCAAGCAGTAGTCCAATAAAATAAAACTTCAAGTACTCCCGCGCGCTATTTTTCATCTTTCAAAATAGCATTATTATTACTGTTGTTTATTATTAAAAATAAATAACAAAAACAACAATTACAGCAACTTATAAATAAAACCTATTTATCGAAACGTTTAACTCATTTCGATGCAAAATATCACCATATGTTTTTAATATCTGGACATTGCAGAAACTTTTCTTTCTGACTATATCATCTAATACGAAAGAACTATTTTGGTGCTCAGACTACGACTTAATTTTTTCAGAAACTGATACCAGTAAATCTTATCCATGAAATTACATGTGTAAGTTCATCATTATGATGAACGAGGCACCTGTCTGCTCATTTTCCCGGCACGCCGTTGCGGATTAATACTCCCGACCTGCCATCAGGAGTGAACATATGCGTCTACTCGCCGTTGTATCGAAGTTGACTGGTGTTTCTACCAATGTTGAAGCCTCTGAAATTACACTCAACTCACCTTCTATTGTGAAACTGTCCGTTTCACGTGAGGAGGTCAGCCAGTTGACTCGTGTTAATCAGGATCTGGTTGTCACACTCCGTTCAGGTGAAACCATCACCATTAAAAATTTTTACGTCGGAAAAGGTGATGCGCAAAACCAGCTCGTTCTGGAAGACAGCAATGGCGCGCTATGGTGGGTTCAGGATACGGATGGTGCTTTCCATTTTCAGCACCTGGACGATCTCACGCCGCTGATGACGGCCGAAGGCAGTCATGACGGAGGCGCAATCTGGCCCTGGGTCCTTGGCGGGGTTGCGGTCGCTGGCGGAATTGGCCTCGCTGCAGGAGGTGGCGGCGGCGGTGGCAGCGGCGGGAGCGATAATAATGCCGGAAACGGTAATGGTAGCGGCGGCAACGGTAATGCCGGAAACGGCAATGGTAACGGCGGCAGCGGTAGTGGCGATGGCGATAACGGCGCGCCGCCAACAACAACCCCCAATATGCCAGACATGCCCGTCATCACCAGCGTAATTGACGACCTGGAGCTTATTACCGGCCTTGTCAATCAACAGGAGTCCACCAACGATAATACGCCTGAACTTCAGGGTACCGGCCCGGCAAATGCCACATTACATATTTTTGATAACGGCGTCGAAATAGGCCAGGTTACTATCGATGCCAACGGCCACTGGTCGTTTACCCCCTCATCCCCTCTTGCAGACGGCACTCACCAGTTTACCGTCAGCGCGTCAAATAATGCGGGTAGTAGTGGGATGTCAGACAGTTGGGTGATTATTGTCGATACGCTTGCCCCTGATGCCCCCGTGGTTACACAGGAAATAGACAATGTCGGTTCCATTACCGGTCTTATCGCCAATGGCGGTGAAACCGACGATGCCACGCCAACTCTCACTGGTACTGGCGAAGCAGGGAGTACCATCAGCATCTATGACAATGGCATCCTGATTGGTATGGAGCCAGTAGATGACAATGGTAACTGGACCTTTACGCCTGATACGCCACTCAGCGACGGCGTTCACAATCTGACGCTGACGCAAACTGACGCCGCAGGTAATGTGGGCGCGGAAACGAGCCTGCCGACATTTACCGTTGATACGACCGCGCCTGCAGGCGCGGTGATTTCCACCGTAAACCTCGAAGGCACCACGGTAACGGGTAGAGCGGAAGCAGGAAGTCTGGTCACTATCATTGGTAGTAATAGCCAGGTTTTAGGTGCAATAACGGTCGATCAAACCGGCAATTTCGTCATCGCGATTTCCCCCTCACAGACGCACGGCGAAGCGTTGCTCGCGAAGATTCAGGATAAGGCGGGCAACATCGGGCCAGATACCCCATTTTATGCCACAAATTCCGGCTATCCGGGCGTACCCGTTATCGTCAGCGTTATGGATGATGCCGCACCGTCAATCGGGTTATTGAGCAACAATCAGGCCACCAACGATCAAACGCCAACGCTCTCTGGCACTGCGGACGCTAACAGCACCGTTAACATTTATAACAATGGTACGATTATCGAAAGCGTGGTTGCCGACGCCAATGGCAACTGGAGCTGGACATCCGCTACGCCGTTGCCGGAAGGGCCGCACGCTTTCAGCGCCACGGCAACAAACCAGCTAGGGACAGGCGGTATGTCGCCAACATTTAATATTAGTATCGACATACAGCCGCCGTCGCCACCAGACGATCTCAGCGTCTCCGCAGACGGCAGCGTTGTCACCGGGACGGCCGAGCCGGGCAATACTGTCGTTATCACCGACAGTAATAACACTCCGATCGGCAGCGGCGTCGCCGGAGAAGATGGATCATTTACCATCCCCATTACCCCGCCACAGACCAATGGCGAAACGATTACCGCCATCGCGACCGATCCGGCAGGCAACCCAAGCCAGCCAGAAACCACGCTCGCGCCAGATATCACGGCCCCGCAGCCGCCTGCTAACCTGATGATTAATCCTACGGGCGATCAGGTTACCGGCACCGCAGAACCCAACAGTACGGTACATATTCTGGATCCAGATGGCGCGATCATTGGAACAGCAACTGCTGGCCCGAGCGGAGATTTCACCGCCACGCTGGTTCCGCCGCAGACTAACGGTGAACACCTTAACGCGAATGCAACGGATGCAGCAGGCAATACCAGCGGTAACACTCCGATTACCGCACCAGATACCACAGCACCTGATGCGCCAACCGGCGTCATCGTCGCCGGGGACGGCGGTTCTGTAAGCGGACATGCCGAAGCGGGAAGCACCGTCACCGTCAAAGACAGCAACGGCAATCAGATTGGTGTTGGTCAGGCTGACAACGGTGGCAACTTCACCGTGTCGATTACACCGTCACAAATGAACGGCGAAACGGTAAAAGTCACCGCAACTGACAGCAATAATAACGAAAGCCTGCCAACCTCGGCGCTGGCACCGGATATCACCGCACCAAACCAGCCGATTATCATTGCCGTGACGGATGATGTCGCGGATGTCATCGGTTCCATCAGTAACAACGGCTTAACTAACGACGATAAACCTAAACTCGAAGGCACTGCCGAGGCCGGAGCTCAGGTTAAAATTTACGATAACGGCGAACTGTTAACGACCGTCACCGCTGATCTCAACGGTAACTGGAACTATACGCCTACAACAGCGTTGACCCAAGGCGCGCACATATTTACGGTGACGGCAACCGATGCCGCCAGCAATACCAGTAGCGCTGCAAGCTGGAAAATAATTGTCGATAGTCTCGCTCCGACCGTCCCCGTGATTACGCTGATTAACGATGATGTCGGCAGCATCACAGGTAGCGTCGCGAACAACGGTTGGGTCACCAACGATAATACGCCAACCATATCAGGCACCGGTGAACCCGGTTCTTTGGTGAGCCTGTACGATGGCAGTTTCCTGATGACAGTCATGCTTGTCGATAGCACGGGAACCTGGAGTTATACCGTTCCGGCAAATCAGGCGCTCAGCGACCGCATCCACCAGTTTACTGTCTCTGCTACAGATGCCGCTGGTAACGTCGTCACCTCCTCCACCGTGGTCAGCGTTACCGTAGATACCCAACCGCCAGGCAATCCTGTCATTTTGACTGCCACCGACGACGTCGGGAATGCGCCGATTGCTCTGTCCACCGGTAGCCGCTCAAACGATACTTTGCCGCTGCTGAAAGGGACCGGGACAGCCGGTTCTACCATCACCCTCTATGATGGCGCCACGTCGATTGGTAGCACAACGGTATTACTTGATGGCACCTGGAGTATTCAACTCAGCCAGCCGCTCAGTGAAGGTCCACATAGTTTGTCAGCAATTGCGACAGACGTTGCAGGCAACGCCAGTAACCCAGGTAATTTCACGCTGACCATTGATACCACCCCACCGCCAGCCCCGGTTATCAGCTCAGCAGAAGGTCTGATTGGCACAACCCTACAAACGTTGAGCAACGGTGGCAGTACCAAGAGCACGACCCCCGAACTGTCCGGAACCGGCGAGCCAGGCGCGACGATTACCCTTTACGATAACAACGTTTTTCTTGGTACCACCACCGTTCAGCCAAATGGAAGCTGGACATATACGCCGACAGGTCCACTGCCGGACGGTCCGCACAAATTTACGGCGACGGCGACCGATGTGGCTGGCAACACGGGGATCCCGTCAGCAGGCTTTACGCTGACGGTAGATAACCTGCCGCCAGTAAAACCAGAGCCGCCAACCATAATGGATGACGTCAACCCGATAACCGGCATCATCACTAACGGCATCACTAACGATACCACGCCAACCTTTAGCGGCACGGGCAACCCTGGCGATCTTATTTCTATCTACCTTGATGGCAACACTTCACCGCTGGGTACTGCGACCGTTGGTGCAGATGGCTCCTGGAGCTTTACGCCCACCAGCCCCATTAATCCGGACAATTATCAGGTCACCCTCACCGCAACCGATCCTGCTGGTAACGTCAGTCCACGTTCGGATGCTGTTGCCCTGGGGATTGATACGACACCTTCAGCGCCGCCGGTGATTATCGCCGCTAACGATAATGTCGGCGACGTCCAGGGCGATGTTGCGGCTAACGGCGTGACCGATGACACCACGCCAACCATTCGAGGTACAGGCACCGACGGGGATATCATTACTCTGTATAACGGCGGTACGGTGCTCGGCACAGCAACGGTGGCAGGCGGAACCTGGAGTATTACGCCCGGGACGGCACTGACCAACGGGAGCTACACGCTGATCGCCACCGCAACCGATCCGGCCGGTAACATCAGCGACAGCTCAAACAGCATTTCGTTTACGGTTAACAACACGAAGCTGACCCTACCGCTGGTCACGGATATTCAGGATAACGTCGGCGTCTTTACCGGTTCGCTAATCAGCGGCAGCGTGACGGACGATACAATGCCAACCATTAGCGGGACCGGCACGCCGGGCAGTACGGTGTTAATTTATGACGGCACAACGACACCGATTGCCACGACTATCGTTGCCGCGAACGGCAGTTGGAGTGTCGAAGTTCCCCTTACGCCCAACGCGACTCACACATTGACCTTCGGTGCCCAGGATGGGGCCGGTAACGTACTGGCGGCAGATAATCCGCTAACGTTGATTGTCGATACGCTGCCTCCTGACATTCCAACTGTTACCAGCGTAGATCCTGATGGGACGAAAGTAAGCGGCACGGCAGAAATTGGCAGCACGGTAATTATCCGTAGCGGCAACACCGTTCTTGGTCAGGGAGTGGCTGACAGTTTCGGGAACTTTACTGTCACGATTTCACCGGCACAAACAACAGGTCAGGCGCTCACCGCTATTGCCCAGGATCCTGCAGGCAATCAGAGCGATCCTGCGCCGTTTAACGCCGCCATCTCCAACGTGCCACATCCCCCGACTCTTGAGATTGTCGATGACATCGCGCCCATCATGGGGGTGATTGGCAACGGTAAAACCACTAACGACACCTTACCGCTGCTGCAAGGAACAGCCACCCCTGGGGCGACTGTTAATATTTATATAGATGGTGTGTCACCTGCCATTACAGTGACCGCCGATGCTGTTTCCGGTGCCTGGAGTTATCAGTTACCCACTGCGTTGACTAACGGCACAACCTATAACTTCACCGTGTCACAAACTGTAGGCGGCATCACCAGCGGTTTATCGCCCAACTACGCCATCACCATCGACACCACAGCTCCGCAGGTGCCAACTATCACCAGCATCATTGACGATGTTGCCCCAGGCACCGGATCGTTGGATAAAGGGCAAATTACCAACGACTCACGCCCGACATTCAACGGAACCGGCGAAGCAGGCGCAACCATCACCCTTTACGATAAGGGCGTTGCTTATGCCACAACCACGGTAAACAGCAACGGTTTCTGGAGCTTTACCCCGACCGACCCTCTGGGAGAAGGCGACCATATCTTCACCGCTCGCGCAACAGATGCCGCAGGCAACCAGGGAGATCCGTCCAGTGATTTCCGAATCATTGTCGATACCCTGGCGCCGGATGCCCCCTCCATTGTGACGGTCACAGACAACGTTGGTACAACTCAGACCCTGACCTCCGGACAGTTGACCAATGATAATACCCCAACGCTCGCGGGCACCACTGAAGCGGATTCGGTTGTGACCATCCGCGATAATGGCGCAGTGATTGGCACAACCACCAGCGATGAAAACGGCAACTGGAGCTTTACGCCTGCGCCTGCTCTCGGTGAAGGCAGCCACTCACTGACCGCATCCGTCACGGATGGCGCGGGCAACATCAGCCCGGCCACGCCACCGTTTGTGGTCGTCGTCGACACGCTTCCCCCTGCTGCACCAGTCATCACCTCGGTGATTGACGATCAACCCGGTAATACGGCGCTAACTAACGGACAGTTGACCAACGATGCGTTGCCAACGCTGAACGGTAAAGGTGAGATCGGCGCCATCATCACGATCCGTGATAATGGTAGCGACTTAGGGACAACTCAGGTGGATGCGTCGGGCAACTGGAGCTTTACGCCAGAAACGCCCCTGGGCCAGGGTCAGCATATTTTCACCGCCGTTGCCACCGATCGGGCAGGAAATACGGGCGGAGTATCATCATCGTTTACGATTGAACTGGACTCTATTGCCCCGTCAATACCGGTCATCAGCACGGTGCAGGACAACACCGCCCCGACAACGGGCCCAATAACCAACGGCCAGACCACGAACGAATCCCGTCCGGCCCTGAGTGGCACCGGTGAAGTTGGCGCGACGATTACTGTCCTGAGCGACGGTCAGCCCATCGGCACTACGACCGTTGGCGCGAACGGTACCTGGAGCCTAACCCCAACGGCTGCACTCAGTAACGGGCCACATACGCTGACCGTCACCGCTACAGACAGTGCGGGTAATACCAGCCCTCCATCCAATGGCTTCGCACTTATCGTCGACACGGTGTTGCCGGGGACGCCAGTCATTACTCAGGTTGCGGATGATGTCGGTCCGGCAACCGGTAATCTGAATAACGGCCAGGCCACAAACGATACACAACCCACACTCAACGGCACAGCTGAAGCCAATTCGACGGTCAAAATTTACGATAACGGAACGTTTATCGGTTCAACCACAGCGGATGGGACGGGCGCCTGGAGCTTCACGCCGCCAGCTCTGGGCAATGGCAACCACGCGCTGACAGCAACCGCGACGGACGCTGCCGGAAACGTCAGCCCAGCGTCCGCTGGATTTAACATCGTTGTTGATACCGTCGCTCCCCTGGCGCCAACCATTATTCAGGCTTTTGATGACGTGCTGCCGGGTACCGGAACGCTGTCGAACGGAGCCTTTACTAACGACACCCGTCCGTTACTCAACGGCTCGGCGGAAGCGGGCGCCCGAGTGGCCATCTACGATAATGGCACGCTGCTGGCGACGGTGACTGCGGCGATAGACGGCACCTGGGAATATCTGCCCGCCACGCTGGGCAACGGTCAGCATGTGTTTACCGCCATTGCCACCGACGCCGCCGGCAACGTCAGCCCGGCGTCGAGTGGATTTACTATTAATGTCGACACGCTTGCGCCAACTACCCCGATACTGGTCTCGGTGGTCGATGACGTCGCAGGCGGCGTGTTCAATGCGGTGCTCAGCAACGGGCAACTCACTAACGATGCGCGCCCAACGCTGAACGGCACCGCTGAAGCAGGCAGCACCGTCAGTATCTATGACGGGAGCACCCTGCTGGGAACGGCACTGGTGCAGAGCAATAACAGTTGGTCGTTTACCCCAACCACGCCGTTGGCGAGTGGATCGCACACCTTCACCGTCACCGCCACCGACGCGGCGGGCAATACCAGCGGCGCGACGGCCGGTTTTAGCGTCGTGGTGGATACTACCGCCCCGACGCTGCCTGCAATCAGCAGCATTATTGATGATGTCGGACCAAACACCGGCGCGATTGGCAATAATCAGCCAACCAATGACGCACGCCCAACGTTAACCGGCACCACCGAAGCCAATGCGCGGATCGATATTTATGATAACGGCATCTTCGCCGTCAGCGTGACGGCGGACGGCAGCGGCAACTGGAGTTACACCCCGCCCACCGAGCTGGCACAAGGTCCCCACTCCTTTACCATCACCGCAACGGACAGTGCAGGTAACACCAGCGGCACATCGGCTCCCGCAGCGATAGTGGTCGATACCGTCGCGCCAGGCATTCCTGGCGGACTTTCAGTAAACGCCAACGGCACGACGCTCACAGGCGTTGCCGAGCCCAACAGCACGGTCATCATTACCTCTAACGGCGGAACGGTGCTCGGTACGGCAACCGCGAACGCCTCCGGTAACTTCACCTTCACGCTGAACCCACCGCAAATCAGTGGGCAAACGCTGTTGGTTAGCGCACAGGATGCCGCGGGCAACATCGGTACAGCAGGCAACGTTCTGGCACCCTTTACCGGTGTACCGCCTGCGCCCGTTATTGCCAGCGTGTTCGATGACGTCGGCTCGGTCACTGGTCTGGTCACGGCGGGCAAAACCACCAATGACACCCTGCCAACGCTCAGCGGAACGGCGCAGGCTAGCGCCGTGGTCCGACTGTATAACAACGGGGTGTTCATGGGCGCCACGACCGCAGATGGCAATGGGCTCTGGAGCTTTACCCCAACCGGCGCGCTCAGCGAAGGTAACCACGCGTTTACCGCCACGGCAACAAATGCCAACGGCACCAGCGGATTGTCCGGTTCGTTCAGCGTGATTGTGGATACCACCCCGCCCTCCGCGCCAACAATACTGATCAGCGCCGATGGCGGAACCGTAAGCGGCGTCGCCGAAGCGGGAAGCACGGTCACTATCTCTCTACCCGGCGGCACCAGCGTGACGGCCATCGCCAACAGCAGCGGTGTCTATAGCGTCAACTTGCCGGTTCGCCAGATTGAAGGTCAATCGCTGTCCGCCACGGCGACCGATGCAGCAGGTAATACATCATCGCCTACAAGCGTTATCGCCCCGGTATTGCCGTTGCTGGCCGAAGACAACATTACCCGTCTGCCGCTACAGACTGATGTGACCGTCAGCACCGAGCATAAAAGCGATTATGGTTTCCTGTTGGTCAACGCGCTGGGTAATGTGGCGAACGTGCTGGGAGACGATACGGCAACCGTCAATTTTAATATCGTCTCTGGCGGCAGCGGATCCATTACGATCAATGCAGCCGCGACCGGCGTGGTCCTGTCACTGCTAAACACGCTGGAGATCGTGATCCAGCGCTTTGACAGTTCGCTGAATGCCTGGGTGACGGTAGTGGATACCGGCCTACCCAACTTTGCCAGCCTTCTCACCTTAGGCGCTTCTGGCGTAACGCTTAATTACAGCGGACTGACGGGGGGTGATTACCGTGTCGTAAGCTATAACACCAACCTGCTGGCAACGGGCTCTTACACCAGCCTTGATGTCGCGGTGGTGAAAAGCAGCGCCGGGACCATCATCGGCGGTACGACGGAATCTGGCAACATCATCACGGATATCGATCCCACCAACGGGCAGGATAACGCGCCGTCTGGCACGCTGGTCACCTCCGTAACCGACGGTAACGGCAACATCGTGAGCGTCCCGGCGGGCGGTATTGATGTGCAGGGGAAATACGGCATCCTGCATATTAATCAGAACGGTAGCTATACCTACACCCTGACCAATACGTCAATTTCAGTGTATGGACGCTCCGAAAGCTTCACCTATACGCTGACGCATGGCGCAGATAGCTCATCGGCAAAACTGGTGGTAACGCTGGGCCAGCCCCCAGCGACCAGTACAGTCACAGCAGCAGATGATATTGCCGCGCTGACTTACGGGACGCAGGTCATTGCGATCGATAATGGAACGTCAAAACAAACCGGCTTCACGCTCGTTAACGTTGGACTGGGTAATGTGCTGGACGTCAGTCTGGTTAACGGCCTGACCAACCCTATCAAATTCAACGTGGATGATGGCGCAACCCGCACGCTGACCGTGCAAGCGAATGTTCTCGGCGTGACGGTGGGCGGTTTTGATCTCTACATTTATCGCTTCAATGAGTCTATTCAACAATATGAACAGTTCCGTGTGAAGCCCAATTGGGTCACCGCGGTGTTAGCTGGCGGCTCTACGGAATACACCATCACGCTGCCTGGCGGAGACTATCTGTTCCTGCTTAACGCTTCCGGCGGTCTGGCTCTGGCAACCACTTATACACTGGACATTAAGACGGATCATACCTACGCCGTAGACAGCCTGAGCGCGTCGACCAACGGAAATCTGTTGGTCAATGACTCGGCTCCGGCCAATACCGTTATTACCGAGGTGAACGGCGTCGCCGTTAACGGGACGGGCATCACAACCATAAACGGGCAGTACGGCACGCTGACTATTGATGCGAAGGGGAACTACACCTACACGTTAAAAAGCGGGCTGGGCGCGGACGGCATCAACACTCCTGACAGCTTCGTGTATAAGGTCCGGGCGCCAAACGGCGACACCGGCAGCGCGTCGCTGAACATTACGGCAACCCCGCAGGCACTGGATGCCGTCAATGACATCAGCCCCCAGATGGCGGTCACCACGCAGGCGGATACATCCCGGTCGTTCACCGATAATAGCGTCGGTAACGCCAGTTGGAACGCCCAACTCTTGTCAGCAACGTCACAAAATGGCACAGGAACTATTGAGGTTGCAGCGGGAACGGCGGTGCAAAACGCCATCCTGCATTTTAACGTCGCTTCAGGTCTGACGCTGGGCGGACTAACCGTCGCCTGGACACTGTACGACAGTAACAACGTCAAGGTGACTAACGGCTCGTTCAACGGCGGATTGCTGGTTGGCGGCAATATTGATATTGCCCTGAGCGGGATTGTACTGCATAGCGGTAACTACCGCCTCGACTACACCGGCAGCGTCGGGGCTCTGGGGCTGGGGAATATCACCATCACCCCAAGCGTAAAAGGCACGATAATCGATCTGCAAAACTTCGAAACCTCCGCCGCAAACAGCGTCACGGGCAATATCTATGACGGAGACCATATTGCCAGCGTGCATACCCTGCTGACGGTGAACGGCACTGGCGGTAGCACTGCCACGTTGGATCCGCTTGGCAACACGACCAGCGCCATCATTAACGGTCTGTACGGCAAACTGACCATCGGCATAGACGGCCATTACACCTATGCCCTCAACAGCGATGTATCACTGGCCTCCATCACGACCAAAGAGACGTTCAACTACACCCTCAACGACCAGCAAGGCCATACCGATACCGCCACGCTGACCATCGACATGAATCCGCAGGTCGTGAGCACCGTGGATGCCGATCGGCTGACCGGCAGCGCATACGGCGATACGCTGATTTATCACCTGCTTAATGCCAACAACGCAACCGGAGGGAACAACAGCGACAGTTGGACCAACTTCTCGATGGCCCAGGGCGACAAGATCGATATCCACGAACTGCTGAGCGGATGGAACCATCAGGCTTCTACGCTTGGGAACTACGTACAGGTCACCACCAACGGATCCAACACCGTGATCGCCATCGACCGCGACGGCACGGGTGGAACTTATCAATCCACCAACCTCATCACCCTGGAGAACGTCAACACCACGCTGAATGAACTGCTACAGAACAACCATCTCATCACGGGTGGTTAATCCATAAAGCTCCGGGCGCCATGACGCCCGGAGCAACTGCCGTAACGGTTGTATTTTGAAAGGGATGAAATATGGGAAAAGTCATGCCCGTGGCATTACTGCTGGCATTAACACTGTGTTCCATGCGGGTGAATGCCGAAGATGAACCGCAAGTTATTACGCCGGAAGGGTTGGCAAACAGCCAGATGCTTCCAAGCCTTGACGGCTCCGTCGCCGATCTGCCGCTAAGCCCTGCCGCCCCCGGAACTCTGACGCTGAACGATGCCGTGAGTCGTGCCGTGAGCTGGCACCCTACCATTCGTGAATCTATCGGCAAACTACTCTCACAGAATGAGCAGATAGACGTGGCGAAATCGAAATATTACCCGCAGGTAACTGCCGGAATGAACAACGGCTACAGCAATACTTATACTGACCACGGCTTTAGCCCGGCCCTGGTTATTTCGGTGTCGCAAATGCTGTATGACTTCGGCAAAGTGGCCAGCCAGGTCCGCGCTGAAACCGCAGGATCCGCGCAACAACAGGCTAATGTGTTACTCAGTATTGATACCATCGCCCACGCGACCGCCAACGCGATAGTCCAGGTGCAGATGTGGCAGCAAATGGTGGACGCCGCCGAGGAGCAACTCTCCGCTCTGAACGGCATTGGCCGATTGACCCGGCAACGCAATGATGAAGGCGCAACCTCACTATCAGACGTGGTGCAAACCGATGCGCGTATAGAGTCCGCGCGTTCGCAACTGGCGCAGTACCAGGCCAATCTCGACAGCAGCAAGGCAACGCTGATGAGTTTTCTCGGCTGGAACTCGCTCAACGGCATCAGCAATGAATTTCCCGGCAAACTGGACAGCAGTTGTGATGTCGTTAAACCCGACGATAAGCTGGTTCCTGCCGTGCTCGCGGCGTGGGCGCAGGCGAATGTGGCGCAGGCCAATCTCGACTACGCCAACGCGCAAATGACGCCGACTATCTCTCTGGAGCCGTCGGTTCAGCACTATCTCAACGACAAATATCCCAGCCATGAGGTGCTCGACAAAACCCAGTACTCCGCATGGGTAAAAGTTGAAATGCCGCTGTATCAGGGAGGCGGACTTACCGCCAGACGCAACGCCGCCAGTCATGCAGTTGAGTCAGCCCAGTATTCCATTCAACGAACCCGGCTTGAGGTACGGCAGAAATTACTGGAATCCCGCAGCCAGGCGATGAGTCTCGCCACCGCTCTGCAAATTCTGCGACGCCAGCAGCGACTGAGTGAACAAACGCGCGAGCTGTATCAACAGCAGTATCTGGATCTTGGCTCTCGCCCGTTGCTCGATGTGCTTAACGCCGAGCAGGAGGTGTATCAGGCGCGTTTTGCTGAACTCCAGACCCAAAACCAGCTACGCCAGTTACAGCTGAACTGCCTCTACAACACCGGCTCGCTACGCCAGGCATTCGCCTTAAATAACCGCAGCATTCAATCGGTGGAGATACAGCTATGAGCGACGTCGATTCACATGCGGAAGAGGCCATTGGCGAACAGGCCCTGAGCCAGTGGGCGCAGGCGATGACGTATATTGCCAGCCACTATCGCGTTGCCTGCTCCCCCGGCGCAATCCAGGCCAACGCTCCATGGTTTGCAGGAAAAAACCGCACCCTCGCGCTGACGCAACTGGCGCGCCAGGCAGGCCTGTCATTTCACGCACTGGATACCACAAAGCAGGCGTTCAGCCAGTGGCGTTTACCGGTAGTGGCTGAACTGCGCGACGGCCAAATCATGGTGCTAGAACATTTCAACGGTGACGATGCGCTGGATGTTTTTATCATCGCCGAAGAGGGGCAGCGTAACCGGCTGACGGTTGCAGAGCTTGTGCCGGAGATCGTAAGCATTACCGCGCTGCGTCCGCTTTCGGCGCTAAAAGACAGTCGGGTAGACCGCTATATTTCTCGCTTTAAGCCCGACTGGATGCGCGAACTGGTTTTACAGGATATCCGCCCTTACCTGCCGGTGATGGTTGCCGCTTTTCTGATTAACGTTCTGTCGCTCGCCGGGATTATCTTTTCGATGCAGGTCTACGATCGGGTGATTCCGGCCCAGTCGTATCCGACGCTGTATGTTCTCTCAACCGGCGTTCTGGTGGCGGTCCTGTTTGGCTTTCTGCTGCGCGAAGCACGTACCCACATTATGGATCTGCTGGGTAAACGCGCCGATATGCGCATTTCCGATCGGGTGTTCAGCCATGCCCTGCGGCTGCGTAATAGCGCCGTACCTCGCTCTACGGGGAGCTTTATTTCTCAACTCCGCGAGCTGGAGCAGGTTCGCGAGATGATCACCTCCTCGACCATGTCGACTATTGTCGATCTGCCTTTTTTCTTTCTGTTTATCGTGGTATTGGCCTGCATTGCCCCGCCGCTGGCATGGATAGCGCCCGTCGCCGCCCTGCTGATGATCCTACCTGGTTTACTGTTACAGAAGAAGCTGGCGGTGCTCGCCAACCAGGCCGCACATGAATCCACCCTGCGCAACGCGGTACTGGTTGAAAGCGTTCAGGGGCTGGAGGACATCAAGCTGATGCAGGCGGAAAACCGCTTTTTACAGCAGTGGAACAGCTACATCCGTATTACCGGAGAGTCCGGACTGCGCACGCGCAAGCTGACTCAGGGGCTGATTGGTTGGGGCATGTCGGTACAAAGCCTGGTCTACGCCGCCATTATTATGTTCGGTGCGCCGATGGTCATTGAAGGCACGATGACCACCGGGGCCGTGGTGGCCGCCTCCATGCTCGGTTCCAGAATGATTGCCCCAATGGCTAACCTGTGCGGCGTGCTGGCCCGCTGGCAGCAGGTCAAAGCAGCGAAGATGGGGTTGGACAGCATCATGCAGCTCCCCACCGAAACGCAGTACGATGAAGATCGGGTACATCAGGAAATTCTTCACGGTCATTATCTCTTTGAAAACGCGCACTTTCGCTACCACAGCGACGATCAGCGCGTGCCGCTGCGTATCTCACGTCTGGAGATCATGCCCGGGGAACGAATAGCGCTCCTCGGTCGTAACGGCGCGGGGAAATCAACGCTGCTGCAGGCCATGGCGGGCGGCGTGGAGATTATTCAGGGTGAGGTCCGACTCGATAACCTAAGCCTGGCGCAAATCGATATGGCCGATTTACGCCGCAACATCGGTTTTCTCAGCCAGAATGCGCGGCTGTTTTTCGGCACCCTGCGTGAGAACCTGACCCTTGGCGCGCCGCATGCCAGCGACGCGCAGATATTCGACGCGCTGGAGGTCAGCGGCGCAGCGGCTTTCGTTAAACAACTCGCCAAAGGGCTGGCGCATCCGATTATGGAGGGCGGCAACGGTCTGTCCGGTGGACAGCGGCAGTCGATTTTGCTGGCAAGAATGCTGCTGCGCTCACCCAATATCGTGCTACTGGACGAACCCAGCGCTTCACTGGATGAACATACCGAGCGGGAGTTTATTCAGCGGCTAAACCTCTGGCTGGGCAACCGTACACTGATTGTCGCCACCCATCGCGTGCCGGTTCTGGAGCTGGTCGAGCGCGTGGTGGTATTGAAAGAAGGTCAACTGGTGATGGATGCCCCGAAAGCGCAGGCGTTGAATGCGAGTCGGGCACCTGTACCTACTCACGGTCGGGAGTGGAAAAATGAAAACCAATCCGCATGACGCCGCCATGGACGATCTGGATATCCGCCGCGAACACCATTTTTCCGGGGCCAGCCGCATTATTCTGCTCAGCACGCTGTTATTTGCCGTGCTGGGTATCTGGGCGTATTTCGGTAAACTTGATGAAGTCTCGACCGGCAGCGGGAAAGTGATCCCCAGCTCACGTGAGCAGGTATTGCAGTCGCTGGATGGCGGGATCCTCGCCGAGCTGACGGTACGCGAGGGCGATAAGGTGCAGGCCAATCAAATCGTAGCGCGCCTCGATCCTACCCGCTTAGAGTCCAACGTTGGGGAAAGCGCCGCCCGTTATCGCGCCTCGTTGGCTTCCAGCGCGCGGCTTAATGCTGAAGTTAACGATCTGCCGCTGACCTTTCCCGATTCACTACGCGCCTGGCCGGATCTCATCGCCTCCGAAACACGTCTGTATAAAAGCCGCCGCGCGCAGCTTGCTGATTCCATGGCGGAACTGCAGGACGCGCTGGTCTCAGTCAATAAAGAGCTGGCCATTACCCAACGTCTGGAGAAAAGCGGCGCCGCCAGCCATGTGGAAGTGCTGCGCCTGCAACGACAAAAAAGCGATCTGGGATTAAAAATCACTGACCTGCGTTCCCAATACTTTGTGCAGGCGCGTGAAGCGCTGTCTAAAGCCAACGCCGAAGTGGATATGCTGGCGGCCATTTTGAAAGGACGTGAGGATTCCGTCACCCGGTTGACCGTGCGCGCGCCCATGCGCGGCATCGTGAAAAATATCCAGGTCACCACCATTGGCGGGGTTATCCCACCCAATGGCGAAATGATGGAAATCGTGCCAATAGACGATCATCTACTCATTGAAACCCGTCTGTCGCCGCGTGATATCGCATTTATTCACCCTGGCCAGCGTGCGCTGGTCAAGATAACCGCTTATGACTACGCCATTTATGGCGGTCTGGAAGGCGTAGTTGAAACCATCTCTCCGGACACTATTCAGGATAAAGTGAAACCGGAAATCTTCTACTACCGCGTGTTTATCCGTACCCATCAGGACTACCTGGAGAACAAACTGGGTCGCCAGTTCTCCATCGTACCGGGCATGATTGCCACAGTGGATATAAAAACAGGTGAAAAAACCATCGCCGACTATTTAATCAAACCGTTTAATCGGGCTAAAGAAGCGCTACGCGAGCGGTAAATCCTTGAGGATTAGGGGTTGCGGGGGCTGGTCACGCGTGTCACAAGTCTGTTATACTTGCTCTAACACATTGGGGCTGATTCTGGATTCGACGGGATTCGCGAAACCCAAGGTGCATGCCGAGGGGCGGTTGGCCTCGTAAAAAGCCGCAAAAAAATAGTCGCAAACGACGAAAACTACGCTTTAGCAGCTTAATAACCTGCTCTGAGCCCTCTCTCCCTAGCTTCCGCTCTTAAGACGGGGATCAAAGAGAGGTCAAACCCAAAAGAGATCGCGTGGATGCCCTGCCTGGGGTTGAAGCGTTAAAACTAATCAGGCTAGTCTGGTAGTGGCGTGTCCGTCCGCAGGT
This sequence comes from Citrobacter sp. wls708, assembly GCF_005281255.1. NCBI lineage: Bacteria > Pseudomonadati > Pseudomonadota > Gammaproteobacteria > Enterobacterales > Enterobacteriaceae > Citrobacter > Citrobacter sp. wls708. The sequence goes on along the minus strand of NZ_SZXE01000043.1, from coordinate 422,475 downwards.
GCCAGGCGAATGTAAAGACGAACTAAGCATGTAGTACCGAGGATGTAGGAATTTCGGACGCGGGTTCAACTCCCGCCAGCTCCACCACATTATGATCCGGATACGTCCGGTGAAGTACAGAAAGCCCGCATGGCACAAGCCCTGCGGGCTTTTTTGTGTCTGTCGTTGTCCGAGAACATCCAGCTAAATCCAGAGAAAATTGGTACACGTTTAGGTACACGCTATACTGTGGGCCATTAAACGTGTACCAATTTTGGAAGGGATCCAGACATGGCGCGCATTACACGCCCCCTCACTAACAACGAAATTCTCAAAGCGAAACCCCGTGAAAAAGACTTCACCCTGCATGATGGGGACGGCCTGTTCTTACTTGTCAAAGCATCTGGTAAAAAACTCTGGCGCTTCCGATACCAACGTCCTGTAAGTAATAGCCGCACTAATCTGAGTCTCGGTTCATACCCTGCCCTTACGCTCGCAGCCGCTCGCCAGATACGCGACCAACATTTAGCTGCGCTAGCTCAAGGGATGGATCCACAACAGCAGCAAGAGCAAGCATCAGAGCAACGTCAGATTGAGCTGGATAGCATTTTCTCAACTGTGACCGCCAACTGGTTCAAAATGAAGAGCCAAAGCGTCACTGAGGACTACGCGAAGGATATTTGGCGCTCTCTAGATAAAGACGTATTCCCAGCAATAGGCGCGATACCTGTTCAGGAGATTAAGGCCAGAACGATAGTTGAAGCATTGGAACCAATCAAAGCACGCGGCGCATTAGAGACTGTTCGTCGCTTGGTCCAGCGCATTAACGAAATAATGATTTACGCAGTCAACACCGGCCTGATTGATGCTAACCCAGCATCAGGTGTTGGAATGGCATTTGAGAAACCCAAAAAGCAGAACATGCCCACGCTACGACCAGAAGAATTACCTAAGCTGATGCGTTCTCTGGTCATGTCGAATCTGTCTGTTCCGACTCGCTGTCTTATTGAGTGGCAACTCCTGACCCTAGTGCGCCCTTCTGAGGCTTCTGGTACTCGGTGGGTCGAGATCGATCTCGATGCCAAACTCTGGACGATTCCCGCCGAACGAATGAAGGCTAAGCGTGAACACATTGTTCCTTTATCGCCTCAGGCGTTAGATATTCTGGAAGTGATGAAACCTATTAGCGCTCATCGTGAACATGTTTTTCCAAGCAGAAATGATCCAAGGCAGGCCGTGAATAGCCAAACAGCAAATGCAGCCTTAAAAAGGATCGGATTTTCAGGTAGATTAGTTGCACATGGACTCAGATCTATAGCCAGTACAGCTATGAATGAGGTTGGCTTTAATCCTGATGCTATCGAAGCAGCATTAGCCCATAGTGATAAGAATGAAGTTAGGAGAGCTTATAACCGCAGTACATATCTAGACCAGCGTGTTGAACTGATGGCCTGGTGGGGCAACCAGGTTTACGCATTTTATCGATAATACAACTGGAAATAATATGGATATCACACTTTACAGACGCAAAACAGCAATGGTTCTTCATGAAATTGAATCTTCTTTAGGCAATTTCATTTTGGATGAAGATATTGCAATAGAAGATTTCCCACAAGATATAGTGAAAACTGTTGTAGCCAGAGATTCTCAAAGGAAGCAATTTTCAGAAATTATTAAACCAAAAGATATCATCGAATCAACATATCTTGACGAACTGTTTAGCATTGCGATAGAGATAACTAAGAATAACTCGCTCAATGAATACATTCAGTATATTAGAGATCAGTTTATAATAAATGACATCTATAATATAAGAAATGTTATATCGCATCCTAATCGCCAATTTATAATATCATATTGGTATAAAGTTGCGGCTATAGCTTCAGACCCTATCATTAACATTTTAAAGTTAAATAAAGTGCATTCTGCTTTGGTCTCAGCCGAAGAAAATAATTTGAGTGATCCCCCTGAGGACTGGTATGAAAAAACCATGTGGGAGTTACCTAATAATCTTCCCGAAGTGTTTGAACATGGCATAACAGGTTTGGTTGGACGTCAAAAAGAACAAGATCTTCTTATTGAGTGTTTAAAAAACAGAAGAGTTAATAATATAGCCATTGTTGCCCCAGGAGGAATTGGTAAAACAGCATTGGCCTTAGATCTTCTGAGCCGTCAAGTAAAAAATCCTGAGACAAAAAACTATTTTGACTCTTGTATTTTCTCAACGCTTAAAACAGAAAAACTTACATCAGAGGGTGTTATAAAACTTGATTCAATCGAATCTCTTATTGAACTCAAAGAGTCTATAGTTTTAGCTGCGAATAAAATATACGACGAAACATATTTAACATTTGATGAATTGTGTAAAAATAAGTCAGAAGAGAAAATTTTACTATTCATTGATAATTTAGAGACTCTGTTGATTAACTCAACAAAAGATTTTGAAGAGTTTACTTATGATTTGCCAGTAGCTTGGCGCGTATTAATTACAAGCAGAATTTCAATTGGAAATGCACGAATTATCAGCCTTGAACCTCTTAAAGAAAAACATGCGCTTCATTTAGCTAGAACATATTTATCAAAAAGAAATAGAAAGAATCTTCCAGAGGAAGTTTTAAGGAATCTTGTTAGCAAATGTTATAACAACCCTTTAGCAATAAGGCTTAGTATTGATTTATATTTGACAGGAAAAGAAATCCCTGAATCTATAACCGTAGCAAATAAAGAAATTGCTTCCTTCTCTTATAGCAATTTGATTGATGCGTTATCCGATAACTCCGTCAATATTTTAGAAGCATTGTTTATATCTGACAATAATAATCGCATTACATTATGCGAAATGCTCTCACTTTCTTTAGAAGAAATAGTTGAAAGCATTGCTCAGTTAAGTAACACAAGTCTGATAAATAGAACCACTAGTGAAGGTGGGGAAATATATTCGCTCAGCGAGTCCATACGTGAACTTTTAGTGACTACCCCACGTAATATCCATTTACGTGAGAAACTGCTAGATGATCTGAAACGTAGAAAAGCTATTACCAAACAAATTGAACATGAGCAAAGACAAAATAGCATCCCTCCTTATCACTGGGACTATATACCTAACAACCTAAACGAAAACCTAATACCATTTATCAAAGATGTTAATAAATCCTTTAAGGGTATGAGTATCCCCAGTAAATCTAAAGCAATTAATTTAATGAATAAATGTAGAGACATGGATCATCTCTATAGCGAAGTGTCAATATTTAATCGGAGCTATGGTCGCGTCGCATCATCATTGAATGCCTCCCCAATTGCCATAACAAAATTTAAAAAAGCCTTACAACTTGATCCTAGCGATATAAATTCAAGTATATTCCTTGCTATGCACTATCATAACAATGGTGACTATAGCTTAGCTTATGATATTTATAAAATATTAATGAATGAAGGCTGGTGTAATGAAGATGAATACGTACCTGAGTTCACTCAAAGAATTTATAATGGATATTATCTGGCCTTATTATTTGACTTGCGGTACACAGAAATTATTGAGCAAAGTAAGAAATGGAAGGATTTAAAACATTCTCGAGGTATAGTTGGTGTTTTTAGAGCTACAGCATTAAAACGAATGGCAGAAGATTTTATTCAAAAAGATCCAAACAAATCTATGTCTTTACTATCCCGTGCAATGAGAACATTAAACGATGTAATTCGTGTTGACGGTTATATAAAACAAGCATGCGAACAAACAAAAAGTGTTTTCAACGAGCTTGCTGCAATACTGAAAATGCCTGTTTATAAAGAAAATAAAATTTTTTCTAACGAGGCCTTAGAGTTTATTGCAGAACATCTAAATAATATCACCCCCTATGTCAAAATAGGTTCCGATGATGAAATCACGAAATTAATTCGTAGGCTTTCTACTATAGATATGCCGAAAAACCCATTTACTTCGTTTTCAATCCCCAAACATGCTCAATCAGATCTATATAACCCAATAGATGAAGAATATGCCTTACAAAAAGGCCTTGAAATTGTTCAAATATCCAACATTCCTAAATCTAAAGACGGCAAGGATACACCACTATATATCTTTGCCAAAAAAGATAATATAGATTATTATTTAAGATATGAGTTTTTAAAAAATGGTGGATATGCTGAGTGGTTTAATTTGAAGCAAGGCGATAGTATTGCTATAAGACCACTTAAGGAGCAGCCAAAAGGGAAATCACATTTGGCCTCTGAGATATATTTACTTTAGTTTTTAATTTCTCAGGTGCATTTAATACTCATCTTAAATGTACCTGAGTTCTCTGCATTAACTAGCAAGCATAATTCATTGATACTTAGAGGTAGTAAATAATTTAATACTTCCTTTTCGCGCGCAATGCTCTCCCCGCCACGCCTGCCCGCTTAAGAGGTCGCTTTTAATGCAGGTGCATGAACCGACTCAGGGCGCGCCGGTACTGGCGCGGTGGGGAAAATAAAATACGGGGATTTGCATGCAAAACCATGCACCTTATGGATGCATGGCTTTTTTTCGGAAAAAATAGCGGAATTTTGCGGATTTTTTTGCGTGCTACCGTGCGGCCAGTTCCGCACGTCGGCGGGTGTAAATCAGGTTCTGTGCCGGGTGAATTTCTGGCGATTATCATCCCGCGAAGCCGCATCAGGCCTGAATCCGATGGCCGTTAAAATGTCGCTGTCCTGCACGGAATAATTAATTTTTTCACCTGCGGCCAGCCACACCGACAGGGCTTCACGCAGATAATCAACCGAATGCTGCATGGCGCTCTGTTTTACTGCGGGAAGCTGTTCGTTAGACCCCATCAGCTCAGGTGCGAGCGTGGCGGCCAGCTCCGCGTCGTGCTGCTGCATAAAGTCATGGAGACGGTTGCGGATGCTGATGTGCTGCACCTCCTCATGTGAGCGGATATAGCGACCGGCGGCCTGATTAATCTCCCATTTTTTAACGTCGATATTGTCGCGCAAATCCTGCATTCTGCGCGGGATTTGTGTATTAGCTGCATCTTCCGTGATGCTTTACACTCCGGCCATGTAAACGACCGGAGTATAAATTTAACCTCTGTCAGAGTACTCTTTCAGCATGGCAAGAACCGCCCAACGTGCCGCATCGTCTGCAATATTGTCAGGCAAAGCATCAGCTCGCAGATTGATATAAGCATCAGCGGCCATTTTGATGGCCATGCTGACGGAGTCACAATCGTGCGTGGACAGCGTAGAAGTCAGCAGGCCATCAGGATCAATGCTGAGGAATTCAATGCGGCGAACGCCACGTTGCGGTAAATTTGCACGACGGTACAGCATAGGTCCCAGCACCTGCTCGCGGAAGAATGCCAACATACCCATCGCTTCAAAGAGTTCGCCCCTTCCCAGTTTAACCACTGCATAATGAAGCCAGATCCAGGCGCGGGACTCAAACCACTCCGGCGTCATGTTTGGCCAGTGAGCGCTAAACTTTACCAGTTGTCGCTCCAGAGCAGTGTTATCACGGGTAAATAACACCGCTGGCTCCTCAACGCGTTGAGTGAGCATATCCAGGGTGACGAATTTCAGATCAACATGAAGGAGTTCAGGGCCATACAGGCATATAAGCAGACGAGGCTCTCCGACATGTTCCCCGGTGAAAGCATGCAGCAGATGGCCTAATGTTCCGGCGAGTGCCCTACGCTGCGCCATGATTTCGTTGTAGTAGAGGGGATCTACGACAACGACAAAATCGAGATCGGAGTATTTATCAAATCCGCCGTGAACAATCGAGCCACCAGCAAGAAGGGAATGGATTCGCGAATCCGACTGAAATTTAAGCTTGAGTTGCTCTGCAAAACTTCTGTGTAAATCGGGTAACGTACTAAGCATACTTTTTCCTGTTCACAAAAAATACAAAGCATTTCAGAATATCGAGTAGTTTATATTCAGGCCAGATATTTTTTGCAGGAACAGTCATGTCCTTTGAAGACGCTCACTTAGCCGCATGCCCACTATTGGTGGGGAAGACCAGAGAGCGAAGTGCAGCGTTTAGCTGGGGGAACGTTTGATCGTCTGCATTGGCAACGTCCTCAGATTCCATCGAATGGTGAAATCCAGCCCACCTTTCAGTCGTATTGCTAGCACAGTTTTAGAACGTCCTGTCAGAACGAGTAGCGGATATGCAAGCCATGATAAAAAGTAATTAGTCAAACCATCAACAAGTAATCTGCCGATACGGGAAAATACGCCATAAGAATTGCTACTTCATCGCGTCTATAAATGTTCAGGAGGGTTCAATGTCTTCATCTTTTCAACATCGTTTCATTCTTACAGGTGGCCCAGGGTCAGGCAAAAGCACGATAATTGATACCATTATAAAAAGAGGTTTTTGGTGTTCTAAAGAAGCTGGACGAGGTGTTATACAAGACCAGGTTAACATCGGCAGTGATGCATTGCCATGGGCCAATCAAACTGCGTTCGCAAAGCTCATGCTATCCTGGGAAATGCGTTCATGGCACGAAGCAGAAGGGCAAACAAGACCCTGCTTCTTCGACCGCGGTGTTCCTGATGTTGTAGGTTATTTACGTCTTTCAGAGCTTACCATACCGAAGTATTTGGAAAACGCCATCGAGAGATTTCGCTATAACCGAACCGTATTTATAGCCCCCCCCTGGCGTGACATATATGTACAGGATACCGAGCGCAAGCAATCTTTCGATGTCGCCGTCGCGACCTATCACGCAATGGTGCAAACATACCGTATGTATGACTATCAGTTGATTGAATTGCCATGCGTTTCTGTTGAGGAGCGTGTGGATTTTATCCTTTCCAGGATAGTATGCTGATAAAACAGCAACTACGCGTAATGGTGAATCCCCCTGCCTGAATCGGCCATCGTGGCATGAAAATACATTCTCTATGCGCGCGCTTGCAGACTGCAATTTATGTTTGTATGAAAATCCGCAATGAGGGTTTAAATTTTATTTAAGAGGGAATAAATGCGTACTCGTCCATCCTCTCGATTGATAGTCCTTTCACCTGAAAATCACGTTCTGCTCTTTAGGTTCTGCCATAAAGATGATGCTCTGGATGGAAAAACTTACTGGGCAACGCCAGGGGGAGGAGTTGAGCACAACGAGTCTTTTGAGCAGGCGGCGTTACGTGAATTATTTGAAGAAACGGGCCTGACAAGAAAAACGGCAGGACCACAAATACCTCCAGAACCTTTCCTATGATGTTGCCAGGTGGCGAGAACGTTCTTGCTGAAGAACGTTTCTTTATTATTACTGCAGATAAATCAGATATTGACCGCTCAGGTTGGAGTAACAACGAAAAAGAAGTCATTCGCGAGCACTACTGGTGGAGCTTAGAAGAGCTCAGACAAACTAATGAAATCATCTTCCCACTCGATTTGATAATTAACATACTCGAAGGTTCCCCCTGCACTTAACTCTCTGAAACGGCTTAGATGTCCACTTCTGACACGAAGTGGACAAGTTACCTGAGCTGAAGGTCCGCTATGAGCGAGGAGCGGATATTTGCGATTCCCTGGCTAGCGCGTTAACTAACGCTGTTAGTATTATTTCAATAATTTTGCCATCAACTCAAAAAACATAGGCAGGTCGCGGCTGAAAGAGAAGGATGCGTTTATAGCCTTACGCGCGATTAAACCGTCAATAAAGGCAAAAAGAATAATCGTGACTTCCTCAAGGCTAATGTCCCGACGAAACTCTCCCGCTGCAATTCCGTCTACGATAATTCCCGCAATACTTTGCCGCATGATGGTATCACTGGATATATACGTTTTCTGCAATTCAGGGTTCCGCGCAGACTCCGCCATGATTTCAACCCACAGTTGATGCGTAACTGGGTAACCTACATCGCTTATGCACGATGTAACCTGCGCGCAAAGGCGCTCGAAATAAGTACCGTTAGACGGAGCATTGTGAGCGGTCAACGCTGAATTCTGCTCTTCAAGAACGATTGCCTTGATGAGGTCATCCTTGCTTTTGAAATACGTGTACATCGCTCCCTGGCTGATCCCTGCCCGGTTAGAAATTTCACGCACGCTTGTCGCACTAAAGCCTTTTTCTGCAAAACAGGTAGCGGCAGCGGTAATCAGCTTATGGTAGGTTTCGGTTTTCTTTAACATGTTGACTATTATGTTTAATCCAGGGCCCAGACTTTAGCGCGCTTTTTATCCTGGAGCCAGTATTGAACTCTGACCCCAGAATCAGACCTTACTTCATAAGCGGCAATGCATTGAGCATGTTCTTCAGATTCAGCATATCCCAGGGTAAATGTTCAGCAAGTGTAAGGCCGACAGGTTCCGCTTTTGAGGTTGCCTGATCTACCAGATTTAGAACATCTGCAATAGATAGTTTACCTTCGGCGACATCACCAAAGTCATGTTCTCCTCTGCCAGGCCTGGCGAAAAGAACCGAACGGAAAAGTGACGGATCGAGAACGTCCAGATCAATGTGTATTGCCAGATGTTCAATATTTTCTCTCTCTACCCATTCTGCGACATCTTTCGCGTCGTTTTTAACCTTTTCAGGACCTATTGTCTCAATGCGATGACTAGCCAGATACTGAGCTTCATAAGGCAGTGGATCGTGGATACCTGCAATCATTATTTTTGAAGGGTTGAGTCTGGTGGATACATGAGCAACTAAATCTTTATCACCTGTCCCAATTAGCGCTCCAAGAACATGGGCATGGGCGTTTGGATATTGTTTGGAAGTCTGCACATCAGGATGAGAGTCAATCCAGAGCACCCCCAGTTTATCACCGTATTTATTGAGCAGATGGGCAAAAGGAGCCAGTGATACCAGGCAATCGCCACCAAAAACGACAATTGAATCAGGATCATATTTCTTAATCAGAGCGCCTGCATCAGTAAGCTGACTGATAATTTGAGGTTTGGCTGTGATGCCGTCCACTTCGGCCTGTGGCTCCGTTGTGGGCTCATCAACCGGAACAGACTCAAAAGGGCCATCTGATTCGGGGGAAAGATACGAGAGAAGCAGCGAGCCAAGATGATAGGCTGGATTATTGCCACCTTGCCATTGAGGGAATAAAAGTCTGAGCGTTTTACTGGTCATAATTTGCCTGTGCCTATTTATAAACGAAATGATTTGCGTGAAGTAATTACCCGCAAAATGAATGAACGCTCATTCATTTTTGATCAGTCGTTGATCCCTCGCAAGCAGGGCAGCACGTTTAGTAAATTAAAAAAGGGAAAGAACCTTTGCAGTCTTATTTCAACCAAAGTCCGCTTCTGGCACTAAGCTGACGACCAACAGAATCATGGGCCGTGACAAGCAACGAGCGAACATAGTTTACATCTCTACTGTTTATAGTAACGCTGAGTGGATGCTGGGTGCCGCAGGAGGGATGCTTCGGGGCGTATTGGACGTCGCACCAGCTCCCCACCGCAGTTCGGGCACTGGCCATTAAGTCGTTGGGTCACGCAATCTACGCAAAATGTGCATTCGAATGAACAGATGTAGGCCCCTTTTGATTCAGGTGGCAGATCTTTATCACAGCATTCGCAATTAGGACGGAGTTCAAGCATGGTGCTCTCTTATTGTTAAAGGCACATCATTGGACATACCAAAAGCCCTCTATCGGTATCACTTTTGCGATAAACGACGTTATTGTTTATGCCCGTATTAAATAAGCATGGTCTACAGGCCGGAAAAATCAAGAGAGTGAATTATTTGATAGAAACGCTCACCTCCGGAAACGAACGACAAGCCTATAACGCCCCAATCAATCACATAAAAATCAAACAGATAACACTTTTTATATCAACATTATCACTACGCTTTTTGCACCTTTCCTATCGCGCAAAAAAACAAAACCCGCAACAAAAATAACCGTATTAATTGCTCACAGCTGCACTAAATGGATAAATAACGTTATCAGCACTTACAGTTTTTTCCTAAAGTCAGCGCTTCGTTTGTATGCCATGCTTCATTACGCTAATAACTTATAACGCTAAGCGAGGATATTATGAAAAAGACAATTATCGCATTATCTGCCATTCTGCTGGCTTCTCCTGTTATTGCCGCAACAACACACGCAACCGATAATGATGTAGCCGCCGCGCACGAAAACGCGAATACTGCAAAAGAAAAACTGCATCAGGCGCAGAATCAGGGCGAAGAGCAAAAATTAAAAGCAAAACATGCTGCTGAAGGTAAGCAAGATGACCTGAGCAGCAAGGTGAGTGAAGGTTCACAAAAAGCCTGGAATGATACCAAAGAAGGTACAGAAAAAGGCTGGAATGCAACAAAAGAAGGTGCAGAGAAAGGTTGGAATAAGACCAAAGAAGGTGCAGCCTCCGTTGAGAAAAAAATCAGCGAATAATCCTCCAGCCATTCAATAATAAAAAGCCGCGAAAGCGGCTTTTTACTATTAGCATGATCCGTCCTGCACAGCGTTGACACGTTCCTGACTTAAATCCGCAGAATGTGATGATGACAGCGTTCAAACGGACCCAACATGATGCCATGATCGTCACCGGGTGATAACCTTGTGGCGCCATCACCATCACGGTTGTAGACTGTCATGCACTCATCCAGCGCCCCGCTAAAATACTGTCTGTTATTACCATAAGCTACAATTATATTAATTTTAGATAATCAGCCTCGCGCCTGCTGACAATAATGAGTAAAGGTTTACTATAGACCTGTCTTTTTTTAGCAGGAAAGTAAAATGAAAAAAACAAAAGGGTTGCTGATTATTGCCCTTGCTTTCACTCTGGCATCATGTGCTTCAATTCCTGAAAATATCAAAGGTAATAATCAACCAGATATACAAAAAAACTTTATCTCCGTGCATAACCAACCGGGGTTATATACAGGCCAGCAGGCCCGATTTGGGGGTAAAGTCATCAATGTAATTAACAGCAAAACGGATACGTTACTGGAAATCGCCGTTCTGCCGCTGAACAACGACGCTAAACCACAAATAGACGCCAGCTATCAGGGACGTATTATTGCCCAACAGAAAGGTTTTCTCGACCCGGTAAACTACAGAAACCACTTCGTGACTATTTTAGGGACAATTCAAGGGGATGAACAAGGATTCATCAACAAAATCCCGTACAACTTTGTTAAAGTTGATTTACAAGGTATTCAGGTTTGGCATTTAACTGAGTCCGTCAACACCACCTATAATATGTGGGATTACGGTTATGGCGCGTTCTGGCCAGGACCGATGTGGGGAATGCCCTACTCCGCAAATACCGTAACCGAGGTTACTCCAGAGCTAGTGAAATAATCTCTGTAGTACGATGACGTGAATAGACTCCGGAGCCGAGTGTTTGCCAACACACTTTCTAATCACTCCGCGTTTTGCTTATTGCGTCATCGTGCTCCATGCGATCCTTCGCTAAACATTCATTGTTTCTGTTACATATAATTTTAACCGCTAACTTTTAGCGCGAAAATGGGCGTTACTCATCTCATGCCTGACCATCTTCTGTTATTTACCGATAACTCCCCCACCCTGCATGCCATAAAAAAACATTTGTGCTTACGAATTCTTCAGGGATTACTATGAACAGAAAATGCTTACTGTTGATACCACTATTTTTTAGCAGCGTCATTATTACCGCCTGCGATAATAAACCTGCAGTAAAAACCCCCTCCATGGAGCCCGAGGTCGGCGTTGTGACCTTAGCGCCTTCCTCGGTGAATATTAAAAGCGAACTTCCTGGCCGCGCGGTTTCATTTGAGATCGCCGAAATCCGCCCTCAGGTTGGTGGGATCATCATTAAACGTAATTTTATTGAAGGTGACAAAGTCAGCAAAGGAGAGTCACTGTATCAAATTGATCCCGCCCCGTTGCAGGCCAGGCTGGATGCAGCCAGAGGCGCACTGGCAAAGGCGCAGGCGACGGCCAATAATGTGCGACTGACATTAAATCGGCAGTCAGCATTAATAAAATCCAATTACGTCAGCCGCCAGGACTACGACACGACGCGCTCACAGCTTTATGAAGCAGAGGCCAATGTCGCCGTCGCCAAAGCGGATCTTGAGCAGGCCACCATCAACCTTCGTTACGCCAATGTCACCTCGCCGATTGAGGGTATCAGCGGTAAATCCTCCGTAACCGTGGGCGCGCTGGTCACCGCGAATCAGGGAAACGCGCTGGTTACCGTGCAAAGACTGGATCCGATTTATGTTGATTTAACGCAGTCAGTACAAGACTTCTTACGCCTGAAAGAAGAAAAAGCCAGTGGGAAGATTGCCCAGCAAAAGGGCAAAATTCCGGTTGAACTGATGCTGGAAAATGGCAAGCCCTATCGCTATACCGGCACGCTTGAGTTTTCCGATCCTGCCGTCGATGAGACTACCGGTTCCGTGACCTTACGCGCCGTATTCCCCAATCCGCAGGGTGAAATTTTACCCGGAATGTACGTCACTGCATTGCTGGATGAGGGCAACCAACAAAATGTTTTAATGGTCCCACAGCAAGGGATTACGCATAACGCGCAGGGAAAGGCCACTGCATTAATCCTCGATCAAGAAAACGTGGTGCAACTGCGCGAAATAAACGCGGTGAAGGCTGTAGGCAATCAATGGTTGGTGACGACAGGATTACATCCCGGCGATCGGGTCATTGTGTCCGGATTACAAAGAATCCGTCCGGGAATCAAAGCCAGAATCCTCGCTGCAAAACCAAACACACCTGACACGGTAACTGAACAGTAATATTTCAGGTATTAAGGACACTTTCTTCATGGCTAACTTTTTTATTGAGCGCCCGGTTTTCGCCTGGGTGCTCGCTATTATCATGATGTTTACCGGCGGTATCGCGATAATGAACTTGCCCATCGCGCAATATCCGCAAATTGCTCCCCCCACCATTACCATTAGCGCAGCCTACCCCGGTGCAGACGCCAAGACCGTTGAAGACTCGGTGACTCAGGTGATTGAACAGAATATGAACGGGCTTGATGGCCTGATGTATATGTCATCCACCAGCGATGCGGCCGGTAATGCGTCGATTATCCTGACCTTTAAAACGGGAACCTCACCTGATATAGCGCAGGTTCAGGTACAGAATAAGCTACAGCTGGCGATGCCTTCCTTGCCACAAGAAGTCCAGCAGCAAGGGATCAGCGTTGATAAATCCAGCAGCAATATCTTAATGGTTGCGGGTTTTATCTCTGATAATAACAGTCTGAGCCAATATGATATTGCTGACTATGTGGCGTCGAATATTAAAGACCCACTGAGCCGCACCCCCGGGGTCGGGAGCGTACAGTTATTCGGTTCGCAATACGCCATGCGTATCTGGCTGGATCCGCAAAAGCTCGACAAATATAACCTTACGCCGCAGGACGTTATTACCCAGCTCAAAGTACAGAATAACCAGATATCGGGCGGACAGCTGGGAGGAATGCCGCAATCAGCCGACCAGCAGTTAAATGCGTCGATCATTGTTCAGACACGCCTGCAAACTACCGATGAATTTGGCAAGATCTTCCTTAAGGTTCAGCAGGATGGCTCCCAGGTTCTGCTGCGGGATGTCGCTCGTATTGAGCTGGGTGCGGAAAATTATGCAACGGTGGCACGTTACAACGGAAAACCCGCCGCCGGGATTGCAATTAAACTTGCCGCTGGCGCCAATGCCCTTGAAACATCCCAGGCCGTTAAACAAGAGCTGAACAGGTTATCAGCCTGGTTTCCGGCCAGCATGAAAACCGTTTATCCCTATGACACTACCCCCTTTATCGAGATTTCAATTCAGGGTGTGTTTCATACATTGATCGAGGCAATCATCCTGGTATTCCTCGTCATGTACCTGTTTTTGCAAAGTTTTCGCGCGACGCTTATCCCCACTATCGCGGTTCCGGTTGTTATTCTCGGAACCTTTGCGATACTCGACGTCGCCGGTTTTTCGATCAATACGCTCACGATGTTTGGCATGGTGCTGGCAATAGGACTGCTAGTTGATGATGCCATCGTGGTGGTTGAGAACGTAGAACGTATTATTGCCGAAGAGCATTTGTCACCCAAAGCGGCGACGCATAAAGCGATGGGGCAGCTCCAGAGAGCGCTGGTTGGTATTGCCGTCGTTTTATCCGCCGTGTTTATGCCAATGGCATTTATGAGCGGGGCTACGGGCGAAATTTTCCGTCAGTTTTCCATCACCTTAATTTCCTCCATGCTGCTGTCGGTATTTGTGGCGATGAGCCTGACGCCCGCACTCTGCGCTATGCTGTTGAAATCCCACGAGGGAGAAAAAGAAAACACCCATTTTCTGTTTACCCGTTTCAATCACTTCATGGAGAAATGCACCCATCACTACACTGACAGCACCCGTAGGCTATTACGTTGCACCGGCCGCTATATGGTAGTCTATTTAGTGATTGGCGCTGGCATGATGGTGCTGTTTCTCCGTACTCCCACCTCCTTTTTGCCTGAAGAAGATCAGGGCGTTTTCATGACCACGGCACAATTACCTTCCGGTTCAACGATGGTAAATACCAGTAAAGTGCTTGGGGAAATAACGGATTACTATCTGACACAAGAACAGAAAAATGTTGCGTCTGTTTTTACCGTTGGCGGATTTGGCTTCAGCGGACAGGGGCAAAATAACGGTCTGGCATTTATCAGCCTGAAACCGTGGTCAGAACGCGTTGGCGAAGAAAACTCGGTTACCGCCATCATTCGACGGGCAATGATGGCCTTAAGCACCATTAATAATGCCGTCGTTTATCCGTTCAATTTACCCGCAGTCGCCGAATTGGGTACCGCTTCAGGTTTTGATATGGAGTTGCTGGATAACGGTAACCTTGGGCATGAAAAGATGATGCAGGCCCGCAACCAGCTCCTGGCTTTGGCCAGCCAGTCACCCGATGAAGTTAACGGGGTGCGCCCAAATGGGCTGGAAGATACGCCGATGTTTCGCATTCACGTCAACGCGACAAAAGCAGAGGCGATGGGTGTGGCATTGTCGGATATCAACCAGACCATCTCTACGGCGTTTGGTAGCCGCTACGTCAATGATTTCCTTAACCAGGGGCGCGTTAAAAAAGTGTATGTCCAGGCCGATACGCCGTTCCGTATGTTGCCGGACAATATCAACCACTGGTACGTACGTAACGCCTCCGGCGCGATGACGCCGCTTTCAGCCTACTCATCAACCGAATGGACCTACGGCTCTCCCCGTCTTGAACGCTACAACGGACAGCCTGCAATGGAAATTCTCGGCCAACCGGTCGCAGGGAAAAGCAGCGGCGATGCGATGAAATTTATGGCGTCATTGATTAATAAACTGCCCGCGGGCGTCGGTTATGCCTGGACGGGGCTGTCGTATCAGGAGGCGCTGTCCACCCACCAGGCGCCAATGCTGTACGGCATTTCTCTGATCGTCGTATTTCTGGCGCTGGCGGCACTGTATGAAAGCTGGTCAATACCATTTTCCGTAATGCTGGTTGTACCAATTGGGGTGGTCGGTGCTTTGCTGGCGACCGATCTGCGTGGCCTGAGCAATGATGTTTACTTTCAGGTTGGCCTGCTCACCACCATGGGACTTTCAGCTAAAAACGCTATTCTGATCGTCGAGTTTGCTGTCGAGATTATGCAAAAAGAAGGAAAAACGCCGCTTGAAGCCGCGGTGGAAGCTGCGCAAATGCGTTTACGTCCTATTTTGATGACGTCATTGGCCTTCATTCTGGGGGTTATCCCACTGGCAATAAGTGACGGCGCTGGCTCTGGCGCGCAAAACGCCGTCGGTACGGGCGTTATCGGTGGAATGCTGGCCGCGACCGTGCTGGCGATCTACTTTGTTCCGGTCTTCTTTGTTCTTGTCGAAAACATGCTGGCGCGATTTAAAACCCGACATTGATTCCCTGCCCTTGTAAGTGCTTATCCCTGGGATCGGGTAATAAGATCCCAGGAATGGCGCTTCGCTTATCAGACCTACAGTAGTTAGCAGACACTGCTATCCAGCGAGTTTCCTCGTGGATAGCTGAGCGAGTTATTTTATTGTGAGGGGAAATGTGGGTGTGGGGACAGAGGTTGTCAATTCTAACTAAAGCCAGGCTATCGAAACGGTTAATCAGTAATGCAGACCGACCCCCTTCAGATTTACGGTCAGTTCGCCTAATTTCGTATCCGGGTGTTGATGACACATGTTAATCATTTTCGGAACAGCGACAGTTTCTACCTCATGCAGCGGAACATAATCATCGCCTTTAAAGTCAGAATTTTTATTAACGATCACAAAGGCAATTGCCGTCATGTATTGCCGACTCATATCAGCAAACTCTTTACAGGTCATATCTTGTGGCGCAGCTTCGGTTGCCTGAGTAGCAAACGCACAGCTCATCGGTGCCAAAACAGAGGTCATAATAACAACAGCTGAAACCATCATTTTAATATTCACGATACACTCCAGAGGCAGTATTAATGGTTATTGGCAAGTTTGTCTGTTGCTACCAACTTCGTGTTCCTGCGCAGACTGATAAAAGCCAAAGAACTGAAGATCATCTCGACCCCAATAAAAATCGAGGTAAACACGTAAGACTTGTCGGGATCCATATTCAGCCATACGCCAGCAATAAGCAGATCTAAAATGCCGATAAAAATGTTCCAGCCATAGCCCGGACTGCGGAACATTTGAACTCCGGAAGCCACACGAAAAATACCGCCAAGAATAAACAAGCAGCAAAAAACCATAGCCAACGAATTCATGCCAATCACCGGGTTAACAAGGAAACAGTACCCCAGCAGTAACCATGCGATAGCAAAAAATGCATAGGTAAATTTGGCTTTCAACTGCTTCTTCCCGGCGCTAAACAGGCTATAAATAGAATAAAAACCGCACACCAGGAACATAAAACCTGTCGCATAGCTTAAATAAACGCCAGCAGCGATAGGATAGATTAAGCAGCAAATGCCACATACCAACAACAGCACCGCCATAATTGTTGCGTGTCTTTTATAATGAGAAAGTGTTTTTTCATTAAACGTTCTCAGGGCTTGCTGATTAAAAATGAACATACATCCTCCGTTACATGTAAACGTAATGTAACCTACTAATAAAAGAGTTAATACTCACACAATACATATCACTTACAATGAAATAATAAGACTTCAGATAAGGATGCGTATATAAGAAGAAAGGAATGTTGTTATCCGTTTAATCCTACACATGTCAGACGTCTGACACCTGTAAGATTAAGCGCTCATTATTCTATCCTGGCTCTGATTCCTCTCTTTAAACTTATTTAATATGATTATTGCGTTTGGTGAACAATACCAACTTTATTCAGGAGAACGTAATGAAAAAGATTATTCTTGCAGGTCTGCTTGCAACTATGATGGGCTCAGCTCCGGTAATGGCATCTGCCACTACTCCCACTGCGGCACAAACAGCCACAGCCAATGTACAAAAAGAAGCAGCCGATATTATGCAGGTCGCCGTAAAAGGTGCCAATGCGATGCGCGATATTCAACTGGCTCGTCTGGCTCTGTTTCACGGACAGCCTGACAGCGCAAAAAAATTAACCAATGACGCCGCTTCCCTGTTGGCAGGCGACAGCAGCGACTGGGCGAAATTTGTCAAAGCAGCGCCTAAGGCGAAGATGATTGACGATCAGTACGTAATTATTAACGCTACGATCGCATTATCAGAAGACTATATTGCTACGCCGGAAAAAGAATCTGCTATCAAAACCGCGAATGGCAAAATGGCCAAAGGTGACTGGAAAGGTGCAGTGGATACCTTGCAACTGGCTGGGATCAGCGTGCTTCAGACCCAATACCTGATGCCTTTGAATCAGACGCGTAAAGCCGTTGCCAGCGCCCAAAAACTGCTGTCCACGGGTAAATTTTATGAGGCTAACCTTGTGTTAAAAGGTGCTGAAGAAGGCATTGTTATTGATAGCGAAATGGTGGGTGCAGGCCAGTAATACTCTGTACTAACGAGTGATGAATCAAGACATTTCTCTCCGGATCGGGCAGCTACGGCTACCCGATCCGGGGGGATTAATGGCTCATCAGACTGTCGATCTCAATTTCAATTTCTCGCATGACAGCAACAATTTTCTGTAATGCCTGCTGCCGTACAGCCAGCGGAAGATCGTCATGTCGCATAGACTCAAAAGGTTCGCACAGCGTCTGAAGCGCGGTGATACCCAGAATTTGCGCCGAACCATGCAACCGATGAAGCGCCCGTAAAAACAGCTGCGGCTCATCTTGCGCAACGGCTTTCTCAGCCGCTTGTAAATCACTCAGCGTTGCTTCGCGGAATGTTTCGAGTATCTCGTTCATTAATGCGCGATCGCCACCGGTATTTTCAGTCAGTACATTGAATTTTAAATGCCGGATTGCACAAGGTGACGCATAGCCCGTGTCGATTTTACTCAGTTCATGCGTCAGCGTCTGGATTGACACCGGCTTAAACAGACACAAATTCATACCGTTTTGCAGACATCGATCGCGTGACTGCGGGAGCGCACTGGCTGTCAGCCCCCATATTTGCAAGTGAGGTTGTTGACGACGTAGTGAAGCCGCGAGATCAAACCCGTCTTTCTTCGGCATATTCACGTCGGTTATCAACAGGTCGTATGATTTTTTGGCCAGTTTGGCTTCGGCTTCCTCGCCATCACAGGCCTCATCCACGCTGTAGCCAATGGTATTCAACTGGCGTTTAAGTAGCAGGCGATTAGTTGGGTTATCGTCTGCGATCAGAATCGACAGACACGGTAGCGGTAGCACAGCGCCAGGGGTATCCCCATCAGCTACTATCGACTGTCGGGCAGTTTCAACCGGCAGCGTAATCGTGAACGTGGTTCCCTGAGCCGGAATACTCCTCAGCTCCAGCGTACCGCCCATCAGCGTTACCAGTTCTTTGCAGATAAATAACCCCAGACCAGACCCCGTTTGTTGACGTCCGCAACGCCCCTGAGCATAACGATGGAACAGTCCAGCCTGCTCTTCTTCGCTAATGCCACAACCGGTATCACTGATGGCGATTGTCAGGGTGCCGTGATTATCTGTGTCCGGAGTCAGTCGGGCCGTAACATGAATACTGCCCTGCGCCGTAAACTTCAGCGCATTTCCCACCAGATTGGTGAGAATTTGCCGCAAAGCCTGCTGATCGACAAATACCCGCTCATTTACTGGCAACTGGCTGACACAGGCAAGCGATATACCTTTCTGCCTGGCCAGGGCATCGAAAGAGTGGCACTGCAATTCAATAAGCTGCGAGAGATCGGTCCACTGGGGAACAACCTCATATTTTCCGGATTCAATCTTATCAACGTCCAGAATCTTACCAATCAGTCCCAGCAATGATTGGGCCGTCGCCCCGGTCAAAGCAATGGCCTCTTTGCGTTGTGCCGGACTGAGCTCAGAGCTTGAGAGTAATTCCACAAAACCAACAATCGAGCTTACCGGGGTACGTAACTCATGACTCATGCTCGCCAGAAAACGGCTTTTGGCTTTTGTAGCGGCAATCGCTTTATTCTTTTCGCTCTCCAGCTCTTGAGATAAGACCTCTTTGAGATGTAACTGTTCTTCCAGTAACCGCTGCGATTGCTTTCTTTTACGGACTTCACGGGAGAGTGATATCCCCCAGATCAGGCTAATAGCAATAAGTACCAGCGCAAATACCACCAGTTGATAGAACTGTTTGCTATATCGGCTCCAGATATCAACCTGGGTATTGGAAATCTTCGACCACTTCTCCGTCATCTGTAAAATTTCACGCGGAGGTATGGCTTGCAGGGCCTTATCAATGACAGACTTCAGCATCGGCTCATGAGAAGAAATAGCAAAACTCACCGATGCGCCTGGCATATCAGGAAGCCGGAAGAAGTGCATATTATTCTGGTAGTAATGATCGGTAATGAACTTTGCCGACAATTCGGTCGCGATTGCCGCATCAACGTCGCCCTCCTTGACCATAGCCATTGCAGCGCTACCGGTATCCGCATTCACCCAGGTCACCTGCGGATACTGTTGTTTGAGGCCACGTTCCAGAATATGTCCGGCAGGCAGAGCAATACGTATCGGTTTTCCCAGCAGCGAGTCGGCTGTTTCCTGGCGCGATGTGATAACCACGAATGCAACATTCATCAGCGGATCGCTCAATGCCGAATCGTCCTGGTTTTGGTTAGTCGGGGCGATCGTCGGATACATATCCCACTGCCCACCACTGATGAGTTTGGTCTGTTCACTTCTGGACGTGGCCAAAACAGGTTCAAAATTAAGACCCGTTTGCAGATGAATAATATTCAGCAAATCGCCAAGAATACCACGTAACTCGCCGCTGCTATCTACCAGCGTATAGGGTGGGTAATCCGGGTTGATCAAAATGCGGATAGTATGTTTATTCTTCAGCCATTCTTTTTCCTGATGACTGAAAGGAATGGGCGCATTCAGATAAGCAAGATTACCGCGATTTAACCAGTTCTGCATCACCTGCATATGGATTTCATTACTTATTGACGTAATAAAACCATCAAGAATATTTCTTAATAGCGGTTGATTTTCATTAACCACAAAATAATTATATTGTTCCTGCTTATCAAAATAATGCGTAATAACCAGGGATTGCGAGAAATACCGCGAGATACAATGACTAGTGGTAATATTGTTACCAATATAATATTGGTTATCATCGTTCACCACCGACGCCATTGCCTGATACTCGTCGTCATAAAATGAGACTTTAGCATCAGGAAAAGCGTCTTGGATAACGTTAAGAAAAGGGCAATCCCGCACACAGGCGACGCTGACCTTATGGTTCGTCATCAGCGGTAGCATCGTGTTTTTTAATGACGTCACAAGCGTCGGCCACGTTGTGAGTAATGCCGATGTGCGCAGTAAATGCCCGCCGACATCCTGCCGCCGGGAAAGCTGGGTTATCAACGTATCAACATCATTACTGGCGAGTGCGGCAAGCGCCTGCTGCTCGTTATCGTATTGCTTTATAACAATTTTTACATTGAGACTTTTTTGCATTAGCGCAAGGTAGTCCGCGTTAACGCCCCGATAATTTTCCCCGCTGTTTTGATAGACAATAGGTGAGACTTCCGGTAACCAGGTGCCAACCACTAATGTTTTTTTATGCGCCAACCAGTTTGTTTCTTCCCTGTTTAAGCTGATATTTTGCACCGCAGTATTATAGTTACTTTTTAGTTCAACCTGGCGCGCTGAACTCACATCCGTAGATAATCCGATGGTAAATATGACCATCAAAAAAATAAATAAGCGTTCCAGCATTACTCTACCCTATTTTATTTCTTTGCGCGTAATCATAAATTTCCATTAATGAAGAACAATCTAATTTTTCCATTAAACGACTTTTATAAGTACTGACCGTTTTATTACTGATATTCATTTTACTGGCAATCGTACTGTAATCCATACCATTAAGGATATAACGCAACACTCTCATTTCCTGTGTTGATAACGTATCAAGTTTATCCTGTTCGCTGGCCGATGAACCAGTAAAGTGTTCAAGGGAGAAAGGGAAATAACTATAACCATTTTTGGCGGCTTCGATGGCGGCAAGAATATTATTCATGCCTTCTTTTTTACTCACAAATCCGTTAGCACCGTATTCAGCACTACGTTTACCATAAAAATATTCATTTTTTGCTGAAATGATAATGATCACACCAGCATAGTGCCGCTTGCGTAATTGTTCCAGCACCTCGATGCCACTGATACCAGGAATATCCACATCAATAATTAGCAGTTCAGGTTTGTTTTTTTCAACCACCTGTACGACTTGCTCGCCACTGTCGAGTTCAGTGGTCACAGTGATACCATTAGTATCGAGTAAGTTGCGAATGGCAATGCGGGCCAAAGGGTGATCATCAACGATTATCGCGTTCATTGCGTTCATTGCGTATAAGAATCCCGATAAATAAAGAGAGGCGATGGCTATAGTGCAGGTGAGTCTTCAATATTACTGATTTATAAGTGCCAGACCCAGGACGCAAATTCTAACATAGTCACGTGTATATTTTATGATTTTTTCATAATCAAGATGAATAAATCATAAAAATAACATTTAGATTTACAAGAATTAAACCTTGAACCTTTCTGTAGATCAAATCATTAACACATTATAGAGGGAATATTCCTACACATGTAGGACTGGTCTTTCATTTATTATGCTTAATTCTTAATAAGGAGAGGAATAGAATTGCAGTGGTAACTGTACATCTGGCGGGAAATTCAGTTATTGCGAGTGATTAAACGTTGATGCCCGTCAATCCCTGTGGCTCTGAAACAGCAGAGCCACAGGAGACAGACATTAATCAAGCCTGACTGGGTAATGCTCCAACCGCGCGCGAGTTTTTCACGGTCAGCGTAACGACGGCAGAACATAACAGTGCGGCAATCATAAAGATAAAGGCGCTGTTATAGCTTCCTGCGCTGCTTTGGATCAGCCAGCCGATGATAGGTGCAGAAACAACGCCCGCCATCTGACCGCCAAAGTTAACGATCCCCGACGCCCGTCCCATAATGTTGCTGGGGATGGTATCCATCAAAATTCCCCAGAACGTCGCCATAGCGAAGAACATGAACAGGGCTGAAATACACTGATAAACCACCGCCATATCTGCGCTGCTCACGCTGAAGGTCAGGTACAGGAAGCCTGCGGCAATGACTGAGGTTACGACGTACAACGTTTTACGCATCGGTTTGAATTTATCTGAACAGTATCCGCCTAACAATGTGCCTCCTGCGCCAAACAGAAAGGGAATTGCCGCCATTACGCCGGTCTTGGCCAGAGAAAATTCACGTACGGTGATCAGATAACTGGGCAACCAGGTTGAAAATCCCCAGAAGGTGATATCAAACAAAAACCAGATACTTGCCATTTGCCAGAGCACCGGCATTTTGAGTACGTCTTTAAACGCGATAGCGCTGGTATTTTGCAGCCCACCCTGATCGTCAACGGCCAGTTCCGCCAGATCCTGCTGCGTAATGGCGGGGTGATCTTTCGGGTTGTCACGCGTAAATAAGTAGATCCCTGCGGCAATAAACAGTCCAGGAATACCCAGCACGATAAAAACCATATGCCAGCCAAAAGCCCCAATAATGCTGGCTGCGACCACAACCGCCAGCGCCGGGCCTAAGGTGTTCACCGTTGATTGAATCGCCGTCGCGCGCCCGCGCTCTTTCGACGGGAAATAGGTCGAAATCATCTTCCAGGAGGCCGACGGGAAGCACCCTTCGCCGATACCAAAGAAGAAGCGCACTGCCAGCATTAGCGGTAGCGTCAGCACAGCGCCGGTTAAGCTGGTGAAAACAGACCACCAGGCAATACCAATAGCCATGATTTTACGCGAGCCAAACTTATCCGCCAGTAAACCACCGGGAATTTGAAACGCGGCATAACCAATAAAAAAGGCGCTAATAATTAAACCTTGTTGGGTGGTATCCAGATTTAAATCTTTGCCGATATAAGGGAGCGAAACGCTCATGACCATTCTGTCGAGAAAAGAGAGGAGCCACGCCAGCCAGATCAATGTCAGGACGGTATATCTTGCTTTCCAGGTCTTTGGTTTACCTGAAGGTAAAGATGTTTGTAGGTTCATTGTGATGTCCTTAGGGTGTAGTGATCTACCGCGGCCATAAATAGTCGCGATAGATCAATGCGTGTTTAGCGTTATTTATTAATATTGTTTTCTTATAACCGTACCGCTACAGGCATAACTTTCCGTGCCTTTAATTAAGGCAATGCGCCCATTAACCATGACAATTTCAATCCCTTGCGGATACTGATTAGGTTCAACAAACGTGCCCCTATCAGCGATAGTGTTCGGATCGAACATCACAATATCCGCCGCGTAACCCACCTTCAGCAGCCCGCGATCCTGCAGGCCCAGCACCTCAGCAGGTTTACCCGTCATTTTGCGAATTGCCGCTTCCCAGCTCAGACATCCCTCTTCACGCACGTATTTACCGAGCACACGTGGGAATGCGCCGAACACGCGAGGGTGCGGTTTTCCGGCCCCCATTAAACCGTCGGTACAAACGTTTTGCTCTGGCCGACAGAGAAACTTAATCACATGCTCTTCAGTGCCGTAGAAGTCGACCATTCCGACAGCGTTTTCTTCTTCATAAAGCAGGTCGAAGGTGGCGTTGTAGGGGTCTTTCCCGCGCAATTCACCCAACTGGGCGAGGTTCAGACCAACGGCATCCTGATTTTTGGCCGTTTTCACGCTGGTAACAAAAATCTGGTCCAGACCGGCAAAATCGATAAAGTTATCCCAGCCAGGGATGCCCTGCTGAATATCCTCGATCATTTTGGCGCGCAGTTCAGGTGAGGCCAGGCGTTCCAGTAATTTGTCTGTTCCACCGGAGTGGACCCATGGCGGCAGGATCACGCCGAGCATCGTGCTGCCCGCCACATAGGGATACTGGTCGAAAGAGATGCGGATCCCCTCTTCCTGCGCCTGCTCCAGCATCCCCAGCATTTGGTCGATCAGTCCCCAGTTTTTCTTTCCGCAAACCTTCATATGTGAAATATGTAGCCAGACGCCTGTGGCTTTGGCGATATCAATCAGCTCCTGCGTTGAGTTGATAATATCGTCAGCTTCACTGCGCTGATGTACCACAAAGATCCCGTTATATTTCGCCGTGACCTTGCACAGTTCAATCATTTCGGCAGTATCGCCAAAGGCGCAAGGCATATAGATAAGCCCGGTGGAAAGACCAAACGCGCCCGCTTTTAATTCCCGCTCAAGAACTTCGCACATCTTCGCCACATCTTCACGGGTCGAAGGCCGCCCATCCAGCCCCATCGCCTCCATGCGCACGTTGCCATGCGGAACTAAATAGGCAAGGTTTGTCGCCGGATGTCGTGATGCCAACAGATTGAGATAACCGTCCGTATTTTTATATTTCCAGTCTATTTTGTCGGTATCGCCGTCCAGGCCGGCAATATTTTTACGCCACGCCGGAATATATTCTTCCGGCAACGGTGCTAACGCGACGCCATCCTGCCCCAGCAATTCAGTGGTAATTCCCTGGCGAATTTTTGCCGACAGCGCGGGGTTAATAATCGCCGACAGGTCAGAGTGCGTATGGGTATCAATAAAGCCAGGACAAATAATTTTTCCCGTGGCATCAATAACCTGTTCATTGACGCCAACGTCTATTTGACCGATTGCGACAATACGTCCGTCATCA
This sequence comes from Citrobacter sp. wls708, assembly GCF_005281255.1. Lineage (NCBI taxonomy): Bacteria > Pseudomonadati > Pseudomonadota > Gammaproteobacteria > Enterobacterales > Enterobacteriaceae > Citrobacter > Citrobacter sp. wls708. The sequence goes on along the minus strand of NZ_SZXE01000043.1, from coordinate 397,333 downwards.
ACGACCACATCGGCAATTCTGCCTTCACTGCCCGTCCCATCGATCACATTTCCGTTTTTGAAAATGGTTTTCATCGTTATTCTCCATTGCGGCGGCGCTGCGCGGCACCGCCTGTAAGGTAAGAGGATTTTTATCGTTCTTTTATTGGCGATAGAGTGTCTGGATGATGCTGTAATAGCCGCTGGCCGAACCGGTTAACTGATCGATCTCGATATACTCATCAATGGTGTGCGCCAGATTTTCACGCGAAGGTCCGAAGCCGATAGTTTTAATTCCCGCTTCGCCCGCATAGTGACTACCGTTGGTGCAAAATGAGTATTGCGTGATGGTCGGATTAAACCCGGCCTCGCGGACGCCAGCCAGAGCGGCTTGCACGAATTCGTCCGACTCGTCATACACCCAGCCCGGGAAGAAGCGCTCCCCCTCAATGGTGGCACCGGTATAGCAAGATTCCTGGCCCACAGCGTAGGAGACACGGGCCTTAAACTGCGGATCCTGCGTGATGAATTCTGCCAGGACATTTTCCAGCGGGGCAATGACGCTTTCTTTGGTTTCGCCCACCAGCAAACGGCGATCGTAGGTTGCGCGGCAGTAATCCGGCACGACCGAGGCACCCGGGTACGGCGAAGATTTAATGTCGGTCAGTTCGAGAATGCCAGGCCCGAGTACTGGGTGCGTTGGCGGGGTAATGGTGCGAATTTTGTCGATCAATTGCGCCATTTTATACACCGCATTAATCCCTGCCTGCGGGTTGGCGGAGTGCGCAGGTTTACCAAACGTTTCAACCACAATTTCAGCACGGCCACGCTGGCCAATTTTCAGGTTTAGCTCGGAAGCTTCACCGATGATTACGTAGTCTGGCTTATAGCGCTCGCTGACCAGACGAGCGGCAATGCCTTCAAAGCACTCTTCATGCACGATACAGGCAACGTAGATTTTCCCGGCGAAATTACGCTGGTTGTCCTGGCCGAAAAAACCCACGGCGGAGATCATTGCCGCCACGGCGCCTTTCATGTCGGTCGTACCGCGACCATAAATCTTGCCATCTTCGATATCACCGCCGTACGGGTTGCGGGTCCACTTCTCTTCGTTCACCGGTACAGTATCAATATGTCCATCGAGGACCAGCGTTTTCCCTGGCTGATTACCCACGATACCGCCAACAATGTTGCCGTACTTATCAACATGGATGTCATCGAACTGGTAATGCTGCATCATTGTTTTTATGGCATTAACCACTTCCCCTTCCTGACCGGAATAACTTTTTTGTTGGATTAGCGCCTGACAGTTTTTAATCACTTCTTCAATACGGTTTGCAGATAACATGGGTTTCTCCGTTCTTATTCTCAATCAGGAAATTATTTGTTGATGCCCGGGTACTGACCGCCCCAGACAATATCCAGATACTGTTGTGGGTCAGTGTCACCCTCAGTACTTATCAACAACACGCGGGAATGCTCATCCAGTCCCAGTTGCGTACGCGTTTGCGCCAGTTCAGGCGAGGACATCAGCAGTGACAGCAGGCCGGTCGTCACCGCCCCGGACTCACCAGAAACGATCTGCGGATCGCCTGCCAGCGGATTACCCAACATGCGCATGCCAAGCGCCGCAACCTCATCCGGGCAGGAGGCAAATGCGGTGGCATAATCACGCAACAGCTTCCAGCCAATGCTATTTGCCTCACCGCAGGCGAGACCAGCCATCACGGTTTGCAAATCTCCGCCCACCGCTATGGCATCACCCTCTTTCGAGCGGGCGGAGCGGTAGAGACAATCGGCAATTAACGCCTCGGCGACGATCACTTTCGGGCGATTTTCTCCCCATGCCGCTGTCACCATTCCCTGAACCATGCCGGCAAACGAGCCAACGCCTGCCTGAACAAAAATATGCGTCGGCGCAACCTGATGCAGCTGGTCGATCGCCTCCAGCATCAGCGTGCCGTAACCCTGCATAATCCACTGCGGGATCTTTTCATACCCTTCCCAGGCGGTATCCTGCACCACTATCCAGCCATGCTTTTCCGCCTGTTCCGCGGTCATGCGAACCGCATCGTCATAGTTCATATCGACGATTTCGGCGGTAGCGCCTTCGTTACGGATCGACGTCAGACGTTGCTGTGAAGAACCTTTTGGCATGTAAACCACGGCATTTTGCTTCAACTGTCGCGCCATCCAGGCAACGCCGCGACCGTGATTGCCATCGGTGGTGGTAGCAAACGTAACGGTTTGCAGATCGCGGCGCACCTCTTCGCTGGTCATCACATCAAACGGTAATTCGCTGATATCTTTACCGAGTAATTCTGCGATATGGCACGCCATCGCATAGGAACCGCCCAGCGCTTTAAAGGCTTTCAGGCCAAAACGCTGCGACTCATCTTTGAGGTAGATATTTTTTACGCCCAGTTTTTGTGAAAGTGCCGGCAGCGTATACAACGGCGTTGGGGAATATCCCGGAATAGACCGATGAAAATTCAACGCCTTGACCAACTCCTGGTGGCTAAACGGAGCCAACGGCGCGTTCGGATGTTCGGTAAACGGTGTCTGGTTGATAAAAAATGATAAGTTTTCCTGCATCATAAAACCTCATTGTGCTGGTAATCCATTCCCTGCAATTGATGTCATACAGAGATATTTCCGCTATCGGTAATGCCAATAGAGCAAAATGCTTACCAGCTTTTTATTAATTGAGTAAAACCTTATGAATAATTTAATAAACACTTAAATTTCAATTAAATAGATAGAATGCAATATTTGCAGCCAAAAATATCATCGCGTTAGTTTATCGTTTCATTTTGATAAATTCTCACAATTGATAAATAGTGTGATCGCGGAAGATAAAATAAAAAAAACATACTAAAACAGAGCAGTAGATTGATTTTTCGCAAATCATTTTTGGATTAGTTCGCCTATTTATCATTTTCCATGAGAAATGCGACACGCGCCGGAGAAGTAGCATGATTTCAGTACTCAGCAATATTCAGGATGATATATGCAATTATGCCGATGCTATTTCTGGCATCACCGGAACGGATGTTGAGATCATTGATGAATCTTTAATGCGCATCGCTGGCACCGGTAAATACCGGCACATGCTCAATGAAAACGTGGCAAAAAACGGTTACATCTACCGCCACGTTTTGCAGGTGCGGGAAACGGTGCTGATCAAAAATCCTGGCGAACATCCACTGTGTCAGTTATGTGAAAAACACCACTATTGTTCTGAAATGCTGGATTTGAACGCACCAATTTTTCTCAACAATCGCGTCATTGGGGTGATCGGGATTATTTGCTCAACCCAGGCGCAGCGCGACACCCTCCTGAGCCAGATTGAGAAATTTGTTACTTTCATTGAGCAAATAGCCGTGATGATCTCCAGTAAGGTTTTTGAATGTCTGGAACGTTTACGCGCGCAAGAAAGGCTGGGCGCATTTCGCCGTCTGATCGATGCCATGGACCGCGGCGTCGTGGCAATCGATGGTGATGGTCTTGTCTGGCATGCCAACCATTCAGCCGATCGCATTCTCAATCGCGAGGTTCAGGGATTACCGTTGACCATTGAAACAACCGGGGACAGTTTGTATGGCGATGAGGAGGCCTGGCTGACGCTCGAAGGTCAGAAATACCATGTACTGTGCAAGCAAATTTCGCTCTCGTCTTTGGATAACGATCGCTTAACCATGATTATCTTTCGTGACGCGCACGACTACCTGAGCACCCTTCTTCCATCGCCTTATGAGGCCGACACCCAGGTGCGGTTGATTGGTCACTCCCCCTTGATGGAACAGCTCAGAAGCACCATCGGTAAAATCGCCAACAGCTATGCCAGTGTGCTTATTACCGGCGAAAGTGGCTCAGGAAAAGAGGTCGTGGCATTTGCCATTCACCAGAGCAGCCCCCGTAAAGCCGCCCCCTTCGTAACAATCAACTGTGCTGCCATTCCCGAACAGTTGTTGGAAAGCGAACTGTTTGGTTATGTGCGCGGCGCATTCAGTGGGGCCGACCCCAAAGGCCGCGTGGGAAAATTTGAACTGGCCAACGGCGGCAGTCTGTTTCTGGATGAGATCGGCGATATGCCGCTTCATCTGCAGGCTAAGCTGCTCAGGGTTCTGCAGGAAAAAGCGATCACCCGCGTCGGGTCTAACAACACCATCAATATTGATGTACGAATTATTGCCGCGACTAACAAAAACATTAACGCGATGGTGGAGAGTAATCAGTTTCGCGAAGATCTTTTCTATCGCCTGAACGTGGTCCCTTTGGTTCTTCCCTCTCTGCGCGAACGGCGGGCAGATATTGCGGTCCTCGCGCAATATTTTGCCGATGAGTTTTCGGTCAGTTATCAGCGACCATCACAAAAACTTCCCGATGATGTCATCAACCGCCTCTATGCCTGGCACTGGCCTGGCAACATTCGTGAATTACGTAACGTTATCGAATATATTTTCGTGATGCGCGGGGAAGCCGCAGGGATCAACGCCAGCCATCTGCCTCCTTACCTGCTCACCGCAGCTGACAGCAGAAAAACGTCGATGACAGCCCAGCCTCAGCAGCTTGCTAATAAGGGAAAACAAGCAGAAAGGGAGGCCATAGAAAATGTCATCCAGCGATTTGGCGCAAGCGTGGAGGGGAAAAAACAGGCAGCGACCGAACTGGGGATCAGCATTGCCACGCTTTATCGAAAAATAAAGCTGTACGGGTTATAAACCTGACCTTACTTAACGAAAAAGCCCGCGTAATGCGGGCGTCCAGCAGGCACAACAGAGCCAATTAATTCCGTGGCGAATCAATCAAACACGCCATTAATAACGGCAGTGACAATCGCCGTGCTCAGTGCAATCAACACCAGATTGTCGCCAACGACCTGCCATTCATAACCAGGATAATACGGCAGTTGATTCAACATAGAAGGTGGGACGCTTTTTTTAGCGATCCCCGGAGGAAGCGGTTTTCCTCGCGCCAGATTTTTGGCAATGCCTGGCGGCAGTGATTTATACCCCGTCAAACCATATCTGACAGCATACTGCCTGGCCACGTTATAGCTGATGTCGCTATCCACATGATCCGGCTTGCCATAATTTTTACGCTGTTCTGTATGTGCATTATTTTTTTGGCCGGCGTTTCCTTTCTGGCTGTTACCACTATTACCCTTGTTTCCGCTATTACCATGGTTGCCACTATTACCATTGCCGTTACCGTTACCGGGGTTTGCGAATACAGGGGTGGCGCACATCGTCATCGCGGCAACGGCGACTAAAGCCGTTGCTAAAGTACGGAGTCTGGACATGATGATTCCTTGAGGTGTGGATACATATAAAAATGTAAGGTATTCCATGATGACTGGCTATCGCTATAACTCCGATTTATTGGCAAAAAAAGCGATGTCATTTTGCCAGGCGTAGGCTTGCGAATGTCCCCATTTGCAGTCTACCCCCGCCATCTGTTAACTCAGAACGACAGAACGCGTATCACATTCCACCCTCGCTACGGTGGAGAAAAATCAGTCAAAAATGTTGCAAAACTGCTATAAACTCTTTCGCTTCTGTCGGCTGGTGTTAAACTGGAAAGTGTGATCTTCATCATAACCTGCTCAAACAGAGAAAAGAGACACTGCTATGCAACATATCATTGAGGGCTTCCTCAACTTCCAAAAAGAGATTTTCCCTCAACGTAAGGAACTCTTCCGCAGCCTGGCATCCAGCCAGAATCCAAAAGCGCTTTTCATCTCCTGTTCCGATAGCCGTCTGGTGCCAGAACTGGTGACTCAGCAAGAGCCCGGGCAGTTGTTCGTTATCCGCAACGCCGGCAATATCGTCCCCTCTTTCGGACCGGAACCCGGTGGTGTCTCCGCCACCATCGAATATGCGGTAGTCGCACTCGGTGTGACGGATATTGTCATCTGTGGCCATTCCAATTGTGGCGCGATGAAAGCCATTGCTGATAGCCAGCCCCTCGATCCAATGCCCGCAGTGGCGCACTGGCTGCACTATGCCGATGCAGCTAAGGCCGTGGTCGAGAAGAAAACCTGGGATAATCCCATCGATAAAGTTAACGCCATGGTGGAAGAGAACGTTATCGCTCAGTTGAACAATATTAAAACGCACCCTTCCGTTGCTGTTGGGCTGCGAAATAATGCGCTGCGTCTGCATGGCTGGGTGTATGACATCGAAAGCGGTGAAATTCGTACCCTGGATAAAAACAGCAAAACCTACGTTTCCCTTGCTGACAATCCGCAGGTGCATTTCGAGTAAACCCTCCACTGGAGCAAGGATGCTCTGGATAATTATTTCCTACTTTTGTGCTATAGACAAAAAACACACCCGGACCTAATTTTTAATAATAGCCTCTGATGTTTCTGCATTGGTCTTCGCGCATTCATTCAACATTACGACAGATATCATGTACGCAGCAGCAAATTAGCTGTTCGTATGAGATTTTTGTTAAGATGCAGGTAATTAAAGGAGTAGGCGCGAATGCAAACGAAAATAAAAAAAATAATTAAAACATTTTTCTATCATGAGTCGTGGGACATCATGATTCTAAAGGATCATGGCTCACACTTATTCCCCGATAACACTCTGGAAATACTGAGTAAAACTACTGCCCAGCAGTTAAAAAAGAAATATACGTTTCAGGCCGACCCTTTTATTGTTGAAAAGGCCGATAAACTGTATGTTTTTTATGAAGCCTTTAGCTTTCGAAATTCGAAAGGTACGCTAAGATGCCGCGTCCTGGATCGTGAACTGACTGAAATCGATGATGTTAAACTTGAGGGCTTTGACGACTTAAAGTGTCATTTGTCATTCCCTTTCCTGATTCATATCAACGATCAGCTTTTCATGATCCCTGAGTCTTCAGAAAGAAAAGAAGTCATACTGTTTCAGTCGGTAGAATTCCCGGCACGCTGGAAGAAAATCAAAGTCTTAATATCGGATACTGAATTAACAGATAATGTGTTTCTCACAATTAATGAAACCTGCTATCTTTTATCCACCACAATGGATAATGAAATCATTATTCACTCTGCTGAGAATATCTTTGGGGAGTGGCAGCGGATTGCCCCCTCACTGAAGATGAGCAACCATCACCACCGGGGAGCCGGCGCGCCTTACCTTGTCGATAACAAAATGTACTTCCTCACCCAGGAGTGCACACCTGAAACCTACGGAAAATCCATCTACATCAAAGAATTAGTTACATTGAACGATACTGTTTTCGATGAAAACCTGATCGAGAAAATCAATTCCTCGATCAACCACAGTGATGGTGTCCATACACTAAACTTCTCAAATAACTATATTGTTTATGACTCAAAAATAAACAAGTTCAGTTTTTTATCTATACTTAAAAAAATATCTTATAAATGTATGGTGAGATATCGTAACTACAACCTTACCAGACTTCACCAATAGCATGTTTTCTATGGTAGTGGCGTGAATCAATGCCCGTTTTGATAGCATAAATCTGGAGTCTGTATGGCAATTCTTGTCACTGGTGGCGCAGGTTATATTGGTTCACATACTGTTTTAACACTACTGGAAAGAGGCGATGATGTCGTTGTCATTGATAATCTGTCGAACTCTTGTCAAGTCTCGCTGGACAGAGTCGCGGAACTCGCCGGAAGCAAACCGACTGTCTATATCGCCGATATTTTGGATCGGCAGGCGTTAAAGAACATTTTCACCCGCCATAACATCACTGATGTCATTCATTTTGCGGGACTCAAATCGGTTTCGGAGTCGATAAAAGAACCCCTCGCCTACTATGAAAACAACGTCACGGGTACGCTGGTATTACTTGATGAGATGCGGGCCGCAGGCGTGAATCGTTTTATTTTTAGCTCATCGGCCACGGTATACGGTAATCCGGAAAGCGTGCCGCTAAGCGAGCAGTCGCGCACGGGCGGTACGACCAATCCGTACGGAACGTCTAAATTAATGGTCGAACAGATTCTGGCCGATTTTTCACGCGCACAGCCCGATTTTCGCATCACCTGCCTGCGCTATTTTAACCCGGCCGGTGCCCATCCATCGGGTCGAATTGGCGAAGATCCTAACGGTATTCCCAATAATCTGGTCCCGTATATCTCCCAGGTCGCGATTGGTAAACTTGAGACCGTGTCGGTATACGGTAATGACTACCCAACCTCCGACGGTACTGGCGTTCGTGATTATATACACGTCATGGATCTGGCGACCGGTCACTTAGCCGCGTTGGATTCCCAGAACAAAGGCGCCGCTTACAAGGTGATTAATCTTGGTACCGGAGTCGGGTATTCCGTACTTGACCTCATTGAGGCGTTTGAAAAAGCGGCGCAGACAAAAATTAATTATCAGTTTGTCGCCAGAAGACCCGGAGACATTGCCGAGTGTTGGTCAGACCCTTCCCTGGCGCGAAAAGAGTTAGGCTGGCAGGCTATCTATAGTCTTGATGAAATGATGCGCGACACGTGGAACTGGCAAAAAAATAACCCGAATGGTTATAACCTGTGATGTTCTCAGCCACGAGCCTGGTCGCCAGGCTCGTGGCTTTACCAGGCTAGCGTGACGTTATTGTTGATACACGATACCAGCCGTTGCTCTGCTTCCCTTCATTGGCCAGGTTGATTCTCGCGGCGCCGGATTTATCCAGCATCGCAACCTCAATCGCATATTGCCCTTTCGCCAACTGCTCCGGCATAGGCAGCGCATAACTAACCTGATGAATTCCAGGGAGCCAATGTCGTATATCATCCGCCGCATTACCCTGCGCCACCACCTTATTAGCACTGTCTACTACACGAAATGCCAGCGTATAGGACAGGTAGATCGGTGCCACTCCATCGTTATACCAGGTACTGTTCAACGTCAGAGTTTGTCCACTGTTCCACACTGACTCATGGCTCAGGGACGCTAAGCGAAATCGGTAGCCCAGTTTGGTCAGTGCATCGTCGACAATCGGTCGATAATCGCTGGGTATCGCTCTCGATTTCAGGTTGATGGTACTGGCATGCTGCTTGAGCGCCCAGTCAAAAATCCCCTGCACTTCGGCGCGCGTATAATGAAAAGAATTCTTCCAGTCCTGCATATACGAACAGATTTCCAGACTCACCGGCGCGCGTTTCCAGGCATCGTTAAAGCCTGCATAACTTTGCTGCGCTGCCAGTAATCGCTGAGGATAGTCATCTTGCATATGATTCCACGAGTCTGAAAACACGCGCAGGTCGCCCCAACAGTCCGCTCGCCACCCGGCCCCACGCGCCACCGCATTTGCCAGGCTTTGCCCACCGCTTATCAGCATAATTTTGGGCGTTTTGGGAAAGGCAGAAAAGTGCATCGCAACGTAGCGATCCAACTGTCCGGTGGTGTATCGCTGCATGAGTGGCTGCAGGTCGGGGAAGTTGCTGTTATGCCACTCTCCCCACGAACCCACCATGCCGATATCAACAAAAGCGAGATTCTCATTACCATCGTAGCGCTGACCCAATGCGTTGAGCAGTCGCTGGCTGTATTCGATAAACAAAGGGTCATCTAAATCCGGCACAAACGTCTTATTATCAGACGTCCAGGTCCCTTTTACGCCTTTTTTAATCAGCCAGTCAGGAATTTTAGTGCCATCCGCCGGATCGGCAAGCGCCATAAATCGTAGCCCGACATTCATCGCGGGACGCTGCGCCGCTGCGTATTTAAAGGCATCATCCACCAGCGCAAAATTGTACTGGCCCTCAACAGGTTCCAGATCTCGCCAGTAAAATCGCTCATACTCGAACCCGGTATTGGGATAATCCGCCAGACTCAGCGTTTCACCGTATCCCTGATGAAAACTGGCAACGCCAATCCCCGGATTAGTTAACGGCCCTGTCAATGCTTTGGGAGTTACGGTCGTTAATGCGGCCATGACCGACAGCGGGAGGAACATACCCAATAGCGCAGAAACCCATTTACTCTTCATCGCAGTAATGCCCCCACTGGTTTAATCACGCTAGTGGTTTTTCAGATTTAACCACCAGTCCCAAATACCGACGTGAAAATTTTGGAATACATCAATACCTAACGCTGATTTGATCATATACAACGTCAGCAATACGCAGCAGGTGACGAACAGCACGGCGATCAACAGCAAAAAAGTGAGCAAGATCCGCGATAAAGTCGATTCCTGGCGATGCTGGCGGCGTAAATCTCTGCCAAACAAAAAAACCAGATAAAAACGTTTACTGAAAAAAGGAAAACTCCGGCGAATATCAATCTGATGCCGTGACGCCAATGTCGAGGCCAGGATCGCGTTTTCTACCCCTGCTTTTTGTTCCGGGGTCAACCCCGCCGCTATTTGCTCATCAAGGTGAGCGTAGAATCGCTCGATGACGGGAGGACGATTTTGAGGACTGGTCAAAATTAACCTATATCTTTATCAATTGAGTGATAGACGTTGACTGTCTTTTTGGCGATTTCATACCAATTATAGTTTTGCAAATATACACGATAGTCCACGCGATTGGCTGTCACCCACTGGGTTAATTTCTCGGCCAGACTGTTCACATCCCCGACCTTAAAATAGGCTTCGGCAGGTAGCTGAACTTCCTGGTTCGCCGGAATATCACTGACCACGGCGGGAAGAGAAAAGGACATCGCTTCCAGCAACGCAATAGGCAGACCTTCGTGATATGAAGGCATCACAAACAGTTTCGCCTGTGAAAATACCGCCTGCAGCTCATCACCGCGTAAAAATCCGGTCATCACGACGCCTGGCGTGTCGGCGGCCTGCTTTTTGAGGCGAATGCTGTATTCAGTCGGATGATCCGCATCGCCAATTAACACCAGCGGCATGGTCAAACCGCTTTGTTGATAAGCGGCGATGGCGTCATGCATCCCTTTTTCTTCGACAAATCGTCCAACCACCACAAGATAATTTTTCGGCTGTAGCCTAAAGCGGGAGAGCGTATTTTCGATAGTCAGCTCAGATAATAACCGCGGATCGTTCACACCGTTGTGAATTAAATGCGCGTCATAGCGACCATGTTTTTTCTGGATCAGTTGATTAATCACCTCAGAAATCACAATCACCTCGTTGGCGTATCTCACCGCCCAGCGTTCACCCAGTAACAGTATTTTTTTGGCAATGAAACCCCATTTCTGACGATCGTAGTCAGGCCCATGGTGGGTAAAAACGACCTTTTTGCCTAAAACACGTAATAATGGGATCACAAGGCCTGGTCCGATAGCATGCACATGCACAATATCCGAATGGTCGAAAACTGTCCTCAATGCCGCCAAAACGGAATGAACAATCGCTTCCAGCGAACGTTTTTTGGGCGCCCACAGCGCATAGGTTTCGACTTTCTTATACGTTGACCGTTTGTAATTCACATACGGTGAGCGAGCGATAACACAAATATCAACATCGAGCTGCTGCTTAATAGCAGGATAAAGATTCTGGCAGTGTGTCTCCACGCCGCCCAACACATCCGGAATACCTCGTGTGCCAAAAACCGTTATTTTTTTCATACTATGGCCTGCTCAGCAGTTCTTTATACAGCGCCAGTAAGGTATCCATATGTTTACTTAGCGCATATTTTTCACTTAACCGCGCACGACCATGTAACCCCATAACCCGCGCTTTCTCTGGTGCGTCAGCCAGCGTATCCATCGCATTCGCCAACGCTTGCGCATTGCCCGGCTCGAATAAAATCCCTTCGATACCGTCACGAATTTGTTCCGGGATCCCGCCAATGCGCGATCCAATCACCGGCTTACCTAAAGCCATCGCTTCTAATATCGCCATGGAACAGTTTTCATAACATTCAGAAGGAAGGATCACCGCCCGCGCATGCTTAATAAGCTTATCGAGAGCCTCCCCTTGCTGCACATAACCTAAAAACTCGACATCCGGGTATTGGGCGACTAACTCGTCATGTAGCGGACCGTGGCCCACAATTTTTAACGGTGCCTTGTTCTGCATTTTCTTATGTGCCGCCAGCAGCGTTGCCACCCCTTTTTCACGGCTCAGGCGACCAAAGAACAACATATAGCCTTCATCGCTTGTCTCATCCAGAGGACGGCTGTCATCGACCCCATTAACGATCACATCAATGCGGGAATTCGGCAGCGTACGCAACAACACGCCGCGTAAAAAAACGCTCGGCGAAACAATCACATCCAGCGCCTGGTAATTTTGCGCAATGTATTGCCAGGTTGCCTCCAGAGAGAGCAATAAGCTTTTTGAAGCGGAACCTTCCTGGCAACGATACCTGAAGGCATTAAAAACCGTGCCGGTGATACAGGCATCACACACTTTGCCGTCGCGCAGCATGGAATATGCAGGACATACAATCTTATAGTCATGCGCAGTCAGTACCGTTTTGCAGCCAAAATTGCGCGCAACTTTAATTATCGCTGGCGTTAACTGGTGGTAGATATTATGAAAATGCACGATATCCGGGCGCTCTTTTTGCAATAACGCCAGCATTTTTTTGCAGGCCTGCGAATTATGAATAAAGTTAACCGCCGTTTTGAGCCCGCCCAACAAATTACTTTCTTTGTGGTAGTCCACATTGCTGACAAAATAATCCGCATAGTCCGAAGGGAAATTTTTCTCATGCTGCATCGAGAAATCAATCACCTGCACTCCGGCCTGTTTCAGCATATCGCGCTCTTGAAAATAAACTGTTTCCGCGCCGCCTTTGATGAAAAAAAACTTATTTACTAATAAAACTTTCATGGCGTCTGCCTTAGTTATTCATGAATGATTTTACTGTCAGGCGGAGTCAACGGATCGCGTAGCGGATGTGTCAGCCCTATAACAAGTCCCGCAGAAAGCACAGCTAAGTTCATCACGCTTTGCAGGCCGTTCAATAACGACCGATTCTGCACGGTTTTCAGTATGACAAAGGCAAGCAATGGCAGAAATGCGATATCGAAAAGCTCGAGATTAAAGGTCACCGCCGCAATGAACAAAGCGACCAGGTAAACAGCAAAAATCGCCTCATTTTTAACCATCTTTAACGCGTTGATGAAATAGGGTTTTCCCCAGGCGCAGCGTAAAAATTCGCCCGGCGCCTGATAGTATTTGCTTTTCCAGCGATGCTTCAGCATCTGAAAGGTCGGCATGGTATGCGAAGTATGAATGAAATACGGAATATTCAGACGACGTAGTTTATAACCCGCGTCAAGTAAACGCAGGCCGAGTTCGGCTTCTTCATAAGCGTGCAGATTACGGTTGGTAAGATAACCAATTTTCTCAATGGCGGAGCGGCGATATAGCCCCCCGCCGCCTAAATGGTCGCTATCCCCTACGGGATAGATTTTATTAATGCGTTGCTTACGAGATTTAAATTCATAGTTAACGGCATCGTCCATTTCGACGGTTCCCGCTACGCCTGCATATTCCGGTTCAGCCTGCAAAAACGCGACAGCCTGATCCACAAACCCTTCTTCCAGTTCCATGTCGCCATCCATCAGCAACAGATATTCCCCCTCACTATAAAGGTAACCCAACTGATGTCCGACGCCACAGCAACGATCGCCAGGATCGGTTAATGACACCACAGTCACCCCTTTATCAATCGCCAACTGCTGGGTGTTATCCGTTGACAGACTATCTGCCACAATAATTTTATGTGGATAATCAACAAGCTGTTTCCGGATACTATCAATTGTTTTCTCAATACATTCAGATTCATTGAGCGTTTTAATACTCACTGAAATAAACGGTTTATTGTCCATACAATTACCCTACGCAGCGAAGGACGGTTCGACGAATCACTAAACTTGATCCTAGTGATAAATAGAACAGGAATTGTAACATCGGTATAATCATCAGTATCTGGCTGTAAGGTAAGCTAATTAAGCAAGCAATCGCAAAAGCATTAAATGCCGGAGCAAAGCTCAACAATTGCAGATCCTGCTGGTCCAGTTGTTCAAGCATCAGTAAAGGCTTGGGCTGACATATTTTCAGGATATAAATGAATAAGCTAATGAAGAGTAACGTGCCAATCACCCCCACTTCCCACAGCAGCATACTCAGAGAAGTCGAGTCGAGGATTAAGTTATAAATAATATTCAGAAAGCCTGGCGAAACCGTACTACCACTGTTAGTGGCGTTGAGTCCATAGCCAAATAACGTTCCTGAAAGTCCCCACAGATCGTTATTTTTTAGCCAGAACAGGAAGGTCGTAAAGCGCCCTAACTCCCCGGTAGACATAATGTAGTTTGGGTCAAAAATATAGCTCAAAGAGTCGATGAAAATACTCAACGAGCTTTTCGACGGATCGCCGCCAAACGCAGTAGAATAATAATACGCAAGGATCACTATCGACAGGCTAATCAGCAGCAACATCCCCGCCACAATAACCAATAACGTCTTCAGATTAACCTTGCTAACGTCTTTAACGTAGCTCGGTGAGATCCACACCCACGCCAGGAACAGCGGCGATAGCAGGATAACGAACTTTACTTCGCCAATAATACATAGCCCGATCCCGAGAACAATGTGTAACGCCATGGATTTAAACGTGGTCAGTCCGTGCTTATACTCAGAGACCTTTAACAACATAATCAGCAGGCAAAACAGGCCCATCGCAGCAGTGTTACCGCCCCCCATCGGGTCGCCGCCAAACGTGCCCACCACGGAATCCCATTTTTCATCTTCACCACGCACCGCGACACGCTGGGGAACAACCAGTAAAACCTGATAAATCATTACCGGGATCTGCGCGTAGAACACCCAGTACAAATAGCGAGTCACGCGATAAATCTGCGACTCCCGGCAAAATCCCAGTAGTAAACAGATCATCACCAGCGACAGTGCGATTTCATTTTTAAAGGCCACAATCGCGACGGTGATCCCGCCCTGAATCAGAGTTGAAGCCCCGGCCAGTATCAGGAATGAGAAATACAGCGCCAGCACAATCGTCTCCTGCGCATCCAGACGCAGCGAGCCATCCCGCGTCTGCATCACCAGTAATCCCACCATCAACAGGGTCAGAAAAAAGGGGATCCATAGCACCGACTGTATGCCGGTAAAGTATTGCACCAGGCCACACAGGATCAGGGTAACGAAGGTATAACCTTGTAAATAATATCCGGTATTCAGCGTCATAGTATCACCGGCCTGTCTTTCAGCAGATTAGCCCGCTTGTTCATTTTCAAATAAATAAAGGCGTAGCGAATAAATGTCAGTGAAGAAAACAAAATCACCGACGTTGCATAGTCTTTATAAAAATAGGGCGTCACGACAAAAGCGAATAGCACAATCGCCAGTTGCTCCAACTGGATGCGCAGAAAATAGCGATGTGAGCCAAAAATAAGCTCTATGACCGTCAGGGGGCTTATCGCCAGCGCCGGGAACAGGTAGGGTAGCATGTAGCGTGACGTTTCAATGGAGTTAATCCAGTCTTCGCTAAAACCAAGGCGCATCACAATCGGGTAGAAAATAAACACGCCAAGAGTACAGATAACTCCCAGCACCAACAGCAGCATCCGTACCCGGGTATATTCCTGATAATTAAAGGTGTTATTTCTAAAATCAATAGACCACTTGGAAAAAATAGTATTGCGCACCGCGTTCCCGATGATCACCACCGGCGCCAGGCAGAAGCGGCTGACCACGGAAAAATAACCGGCTGTCAGCGCCGAAAACCAGAAGTTAATCAGCATAATCGGCAGATTGCTGCTGGCCATCGCCAACACCTCAGCGCTGCCAACTTTAGTGATGTGATGAATATTCTGTTTAAAAAAATGCCAATTGCTGGCAGGTCGCAAATGTTGGGCCGCCACCAAACGAATATCAAACGAATGCAAAATACAGCTGATGGTCAGTACCATCGTCGCGCAGGCCCATGACCAGTAGAACAGTTGCACATGGTGCGTAACCAGTATCGAAAGTAATACCACCACAGAAACAGAAATGCGCTGGAAGATCAGAAAACGAAAGTTAGCTGTGCGCAGCGACAGGTTTTCCGAGATCAGAACCCACGCCGTAGCAAGCGTCAGTAAATAGAGAAACAGTATGCTCTGGTGAAACAACCACGCGGTCAGTACAGCGTAGGGTAAGGCGATAATCGTGCTTTGTATCAGGCAAAACACAACATTCTGTACCAGTTCGTCGTCCTGCTGTTTAGGAATTAACAGCTGTGACGCAAAAGTACAGACCTGAGCGCCCACCACGGCAATACTGTAGTTGAGCGCATAAAGCCCCACTTCAGCCATATCGTACTTGTGTGAGATCAACCAGATAGACAGCGCACCAATCAACTGCGAGATGACTGATGAACCGGCTATCGTGGAGGCGCTCTTCAGTAGACTCATACGCGGCCTGGCGTTGTCATCAGTTGATCGGTGCTGAAGTTCAGTGAACGCAGGCCCTCTTGTGTTTCAAGGTCCTTTTCTTCAACCGCATTCAGCACAGCGCCAATCACAACGCCATCATTTTCCTCGATCTTGTCCAGCGCGTTGGCTATATGTCCCGCCGAACCCGAGCCGGCTTTCACGATGAAAATAACGCCATCAACGGCGCGTTTGATCAATTGCACGTCCTGACTCTGATTTACCGCAGCCACATCGATAATGATGCGTTGATAGTGGGATTTCAGTTCGTGCATTAACGGCTCAAGGTGCCCGGACGACAACATCAGCAGAGAAGAGATGGTGGTCTTCCCGTGCGGGATAAAATCGAGATTATCACTGAGCTTGATCCGCGCCTGTTCAAGCTGGGTCTCCCCACGCAGCAGTTCCGCTACGCCTGCGGACGTTGCCGATGCCAACTCGGATGAGAGTCCGTCAGTATTGAAGAAATCCGCATCAATAAGCAGCGTTTTCTGATCGAAACTAAAGGAATTTGCTAACAGACTCGCCAGCAAAGAGCGCCCTTCACGGTGCTCCGTCGACGCCACGGCGAGCGTCTGTAACGGTCGATTATCCAACATAATCCGGGTACGGATACCGTGCACAATATCGGCATTCAGCGGGTTCTTCAGGATCATGTCCCGCACCTGCGCGCGCCCTGAGGTTCCGCTAAAACGACGGATTTCGCCCAGCGGAGCAACGTTCAGGCGTTTTTTCATACGACTCAACGTACCGATTGAGTTGTCCATCGCCGCTTTGACAATGAAATACATGATACTGAACACCACCACCAGCAGGACCACCATCACCAACAAGAGGGATTTATTCGGCTTCGCTGGTTTTAGTGCGGGAACGGCAGGATCATATAACACCGCGTCGGCATTTACGCCGGACAGCGACAGTTCCTGAGTACGTTGATACAGCGATTTATACAGATCTTCCATTTTATCTAACGACAGCTTTTGGCTATTCCAGGCATCACGTTTTGAGGCCATTTTCTGGAAGATCTCTTTCTGTTGCTCCACCTGCTGCTGATAGTTCTTTTCATCCGCCAGCGCCGCCAGATATTGCTGACGTAACCCCACTTTCAGCTCACCCAGAACCCGTCCGGTTTGGCTTTGGATCGACTGGACATCAGCTTCTGCTTTTAAAATAGCGGGATTTTTCGGCCCGTATACTTTGCGCAGTTCAGACAACGTGCGCTGCGCCTGAATTAACGCGATACGTAAATCCTGAATCTGAGCGTGGTTAGAGACCGAAGGTAGAGAGATAACGCTCTCCACCGACCGCCCTCCGCTGTTCACCTCGTTATAGACAGATTCTGCGGCAACGCGACGCTGGGTCGCATCAGCCAGACGATTGGTGACAATACTTAACTGCTCGGTTTCAAAACCATCGATACCGCGAAAAGTCAGCAGCCCGGCGTTTTTCAGATAGCTGTCCATTTCCTCTTTTTGTTTCGCTATCGACTTCTGAATCTCTTCCATTTTTTCAAAATTCAGTTCGCGGGCTTTCTCTACTTTCAGGCGCTTTTGCTCAACCGTATAGTTGATGAACGCCTGCGCGACGCCGTTGGCAACGTCAGCAGCCATCAGCGGCGAGGGGGATTCATAGGTGATAGACGCCAGGTTCGTTGTACGAATACCGATGACATTCAGGTTTTTCGACAACGTTTTCAGCGCTTGCTCCATCCTCAACTGCCGGCTCTCATTGCTTTCCGCTCCCTGGTTACCGGCTTTTTCCCCGGTAAATTCCGGGTTTTCATCCAGTTTCATATCGCGGACGGCTTGCTCAAGCACAATACGCGAATGCATCAACGCATATTGCGTTTCATAGTAACCACTGCGCGTTGAATCGAAACCATCAACCTGTGGGAATGGAGAAACGTTATCGGCCTGGGCTTTAATCAGTACCGTCGCCGTTGAGACATACTTTGAGGACATCATGCTGATTAATGGGTATGCCACGACCCCGGCAACGATACCGGCCAGTGCGATTTTCCAGGCGTTCTTTTTCAGCTCTTTGGCAAAGCGGGAGAATTCAACCGTACTTTCTCGTTTTTTGCCGTTTTCCACTATAGATAGTTTCATCGTCAGAAGAACCCCATGCCAATAATCACGACATCCCCAGGATGAACAGAGTGCGTTAAATCGACATTCTCAAGCAGCTGATTGCTCCCCGACAGGCGAATGTTGATATCTTTTCGGTCAGCACGATCTGTAAATCCGCCCGCCTGCGCAATTGATTTCTCGACGGTAAGACCTGGCTCCCAGGCAAATCCGTTCGGGCTTTTCACCTCGCCCGAAACATAGTATTTACGGAACTCGGCAATACTCACTGTCACCATCGGCGTGGTAAAGTAATCTCCCGTCAGCCGTTGAGTTAATTCGTTAGTCACCTGTTCGACAGTTTTATCTTTTAATTTAAGAGCGCCCACAAACGGGAAATTAATCTCCCCGCTCTTATCCAAAATAAACCGCATCGTCATATCAGGTTGACCGTGAACAGCGATATTGACAGTATCCCCCGCCCCAAGCCGGTAATCCTGCTGAACAGTAGCAGGATCATCCATTAATCTCGGGCTGGACGTTGTGCATCCGACCACCAGGATACTGAATAGCAAAAACGCGCACAGTTCTATTATTTTCATTTTAGATCTGAACCTTAGCTTTAAGCATAATCATAGAATTATCATAACCCAACGTTCTAATAACTTCCTGGTTGTCGTTGGGACCGATATAAAACGAGTCAGTATCCTTATTCGAATTCAATGTATCTAATTGATATTTAATCTCAAAATTAACCGATGGCGTATAGTCGTAGCTCATGGTTACGCTAAATACCCCATCTTTATCATGCCGATCCTTGTTCTGTTTTTTATAGTCTTCCGCAGTGTATGAATAATCCAGCAAAGTCGAAAAACGATTCCCTAACCAGAAATGCTGGTAAGAAATGCCATACTGGGTCACTAAAATGTATCCCCCAACTTCCGACGGGTCTTTAATACTTTGTGCCGAGTGGGCTGTGAAAACCGACTGTTGCAGCGGCTTCCACTCTGCTTTTATGTCCCAGTTGAGGCCATTAAAATCATGCGAATTTGTGCTGTTTTCAAATGTTTTGTACAACCATGAAATATTCATGTCGACGTTAGTTTTTCCGGTCAACTGCGACTTCATGCCGTACAGCAAATAGTACTCATTAGTATCTTTTTCTGAGTTGTTGTCATAGCGACGCTGGTTAGTAATAAAGCTATAGCGAAAGCGTGTTCTGGATGTGTATTGGTCAAAAATTTCCGCTACCAGACTATTTTCGTGCCATTCCTGTTCCTGAATGTAATGGTAGAAATCCTCACTGGTATCCTGCACATCAGAAGTATTACCGAAAGTCAGTTTTTTGTATAACAACGCCAGTTCCGCTTTGCCACGCCCCTCTGGCGCGCCGTAGCTGTAGCGTAATTCACTGTTGATGAAATTTGTCGTCAACGGTGATTTAATCCCATACTGCTCGAACTGGCCCGGTAAAAAGCCCTCGGTAATGCCGCGGCCACGGGATTCATGTCCAAGCGAATCCTCCAGATTGAGGGTTAAGCCATGCTTGAGTCCATAACGCCAGGCCCCGTTAAAACGGAAAAAATGATCGGTGTAGTTATCAGCAGAATCGCTCGAGTAGTTACGGTAATCCCCAGAGTACATCAGTAAATACTTATCCTGACCGCGCTCGCCGATCATACTCAGCACTGGCGCTGCGCTCTGAAACGAGGAACCGACAGCATCGCTGTTATGTGGCTGATAGGTCACGTTATCATTATAACCATAATCCACAGCAACCTTGCCCTGGAAGTCGATCCCCGCAAAGCCTATGTGTGATTTCGGTGTTAAATCAGCCCATGCGGACTGCGTTATCACGATTCCGGTAATAACGATTAATTTAGTATGCATTCTTACCGACAAATCCTTTGAAAATGGTTTTAATGATAATTTTTATATCCAGCCATAATGACCAGTTTTGAATGTACTCAATATCGTACTGAACCCGTTTTTCCATCTTATAAAGCGCATCGATTTCCCCACGAAAACCGTTAATCTGCGCAAGTCCGGTGATGCCAGGCTTTACCTTATGGCGGATCATGTAATTTTCGACCTGTTTACGATACTGCTCATTATGCGTAACCGCATGGGGTCTGGGACCAACAATCGACATACTTCCCTGCAATACGTTAATAAATTGCGGAAGTTCATCCAGCGATGTACGGCGTAAGAAACTACCGAATTTCGTCACCCGCGGATCGTTTTTCGTGGCCTGAATTACCGTCCCGGAATTCTCCATAACGCGCATAGTGCGAAATTTCCAGACCTTAATTTTTTGCCCACTCAGGCCATACCTGTCTTGTTTAAAAAAAACCGGCCCACGCGAAGTGAGTTTGATACCAATAGCAATAACCAACATCAGCGACGAAATCATCAGCATAATGATACTGCCAAGCACCAAATCTTCCGCCCGCTTAATAAACGAACCCGCCCCTTCAAACGGTGAGCTAAAGATACCGATGGTTTGCAGGTTGTGGATAGAGCGTAGCTTGGACATATTGTTGCTGTAGGTATAAAAGTCAGGAACAATATAGGTATCTACGGTGGTGTCTGACATCATAGCCAGGAAATGGCGGATGCGGTGCAGCGCCACCATCGGTAAAGCGATATATATTTCGTCAATATTTCCCAGTCGGGCTTCCTCAACCAGATTAATCACCGGGCCACGAAAGGGGCTTTTGATCTTATCAACGATGTCGCCACAGCGCGATAACGCCCGCTCATCATAAAAAGCCAGATCCAATTTGATATTGGCGTACTCATACAGTAACGCGCTTTCCGCGGCCAGACCATTGTCGGTCAAACCAATAATCGCCACGCGCATACTCTTTTTCGTTGAATATTTAAAAATAAAAAAGCGAATGTAATAAAGAAAAGGTAATGGAATGAAGTACCAGTAAATAATGGCAGAATAAAAAGGCGAAGGTAAGCGGTCTAAGTAACCGAGGGACGCCGGTTCTGCCACTGTCATACTCACCAGCTCGTTAAAAAAAATAGCCAGCAGCGTACAAAAAAGTAACCGTTTTTGATTACGTAAACCAATCGTTTTAATTTTTTGCTGATAAATCTTGATATATTCAGCAAACAGCAAAAAAAAGACTGAAAACAGAATGCTCAGAATAGCAATGGTGTTAAATGGCATTAACCCCAGCAGATGGGCACTAAAAATTAGCGTCACATTAATAACGATAAAATCAACCAGTTTTAAAAAGACTGGATATCCTTGACTGCTAATCTTTAGCGATTTTTTTAGCATATCTCAGCCCATTATCTATTGATATTTAATTATTTTTTTCTCATTTCATGTTGCTAATTATATCACAAGTCTAAAAAACGCAATGACCCATTGTCAGTAAATGTAAAAAATAATGTTTATTAGTGTGATGCAAACCACTCATTCATTCTCATCATTATGATTTTAAAGAAAATTAATGCAACATAAGTTTTAACCACCAAATCAAAAAAGTTCATTTTTTACAACAAAATCATCATTGACAATTAACAAAACATGGTCTATGAAAAAACGTTTTATGTATGACAAATTTCACTACGGCTTTGCTTGATTTATTCTGAACCCACCTTTCATTGTGGCTAAACGCTGTAATTAAATAACAACAAATACCTTATAGTGATATTTAAAAACGCAACAATAACAAAGTTAATTACTTTTAATTATATTTGAGTGCCGGCGCCACAATAAAAACATATCAGGCAGCAACGCTTAAAAAGCGCACCCGCACGCTTAACCCACCTAATGTTTCGCTGCGTGCCAGCTGCGGATGCGTCCGGTGTAAGCGAGCAATGTCGTTAACCAGCGCCAGACCAATTCCTGCGCCAGGGACATTGCCAACGTTATCAAGTCGATGAAACGGTAGCATCGCCTGATGAACCATCTGGTCATCTATACCTGGCCCGCTATCCTCAATCATCAGCACCACGGCTTCGCCTTCACGCTGCAGTCGGGCAGTCACCACCCCATGCGCAGGGGTGTATTTCAGGGCGTTATCCAGTAGATTTCCACACAGCTCGCCGAGCAGGACTTCATCGCCCTCAATCCACACCGCGCCCTGTTCCCCCTCATAACCCAGATCGATAGCTTTACTGCGCGCCTGCGCCAGCCGGGTAAAACAGCTGCTTTGCACCACCTCATACAAATTAACCGGTGAGAAGTGCTTTTCTTCCTGCTCTTTGCGCTTCACAGCCGACAGCTGAAGCAGCCTTTCCGTCAGCTGAATAGTGTTATCCAGAGTCACGCTCATGGCCTGTAAACTCTCGAACCATTGCTGAGGCTGCGGGCTGGCGAGGGCTACCGCCGCCTGAGTTTTCAGTACCGCTAACGGCGTTTTAAGCTGATGGGATGCGTCCGCGCTGAAGCGTTCCTGACGAGAGATAAGGCCACGAAGTCGGTCCAGATAGCGGTTGAATGCCACAATCAGCAGACGGGTTTCCGACCACGGCAACAGCTCCGGCAACGGCGTCAGCAGCCCAGGCTCACGACGCACCATCAGCGATGACAACTGGCGCATCGGACGTAGCACCCGACGCAGCAGCCAGCCAACCAACACCAGCGTGAGCATTACCAGCAGTCCTTGCGAAACCCACGAGGAGAACAGCAACTGTCGCGCCAGATACCGCCGCGATTGCAGCGTTTCAGCGACATAAATTTCCGCCATACCGGTAATGCCGCCCTCGTTGACTGGCTGAAGAAGACGCGCCACGCGGATTGCCTCGCCGCGATATTCAGTGTGATAAAACCACGCCAGCGCCGGATAAAGCCGGGTGCGCGAGGTTGCAGGCGGCATCGCAGGTAAATCGTCATAACCTGATATCACCTTCCCCGCCGGGTCGACCACTTTGTAATACAGCCTGTCATTCATATTCAGTTCAAAACTGTCCAACACCACCCACGGCACATTGACTTCCAGTCGTTTATTACGTACCACTAACCGCTCAGAGACGGTTCTGGCGGACGAGAGCAGGGTCCGATCATACGCCTGCGTCGCCGCCTGTAACGCGCTGACATAGCTGTTAAATGCCGACAGTCCCCACAGCAACAGCAGCGGTAATCCCAGAAACATCAGCAGTTGCAGATACAACGACTGGGGCTTAACCCATTTCATCGCTACGCTCCAGCACATAGCCCAGACCCCGTAGCGTGGCGATGCGCACATCGCTTCCCTGAAGTTTTTTACGCAGACGATGGATGTACAGTTCGATACTTTCGGGGCTGACCTCATCGCTTAGACTGAAAACCTGTTCAAACAACTGCTGGCGCGAAACCGGACGCAGGCGACGGTACATCAGCACCGTCAGCAGAGCCTGTTCACGCGGCGTAAGCGCCAACGGCTGTCCCTGTAACATAAAATAGCCTTCATCGTGAAACGCCAGCTCCCCCAGTTGCTGTATGCCTTGCACCTGCCCCGCGCTGCGACGAAGCAAAGCCCGCAGCCGGGCATCAAGCTCTTCGATTTCAAACGGTTTTGCCAGATAGTCATCGGCCCCGACGTTTAACCCTTTCACCCTGTCGGCCACCGCGCTACGCGCCGTCAACAGCAGAACGGGGAGCGTCTGACCGCGCTTGCGCAGCCGTTGGACGACTTCAAGACCGTCCAGCCCCGGCATATTGATGTCCAGCACCGCCAGCGCATACGTTTCGCTATGTAAAAGATGGTCGGCCGCCAGGCCATCAAAAACGCAGTCGACGGCAAAACCGTTTTGCACCAGCGCTTTCTCCAGCCAGTGAGCTAACTCACGGTTATCTTCCGCTAATAAGAGACGCATATCACATCCTGTAAAGTTTCTGCCGCATTGAAAGGGAATTGAAAGGTTAATGTTTTAACAATCACGCAACCGAACTGCTACACATCGGCTCACATAATCACAAAAATCTTCTTCCGTACCCGAAAATCCGGTTTTCCGGTGTGAGGATAAACAATGAAAAAACAATCACTTCGTACCCTTACTGCAAGCATTTTACTGATGAGTACCTCTGTTCTGGCAGAACAAGCGCCATCGCGCACCGAATGTATCGCCCCAGCGAAACCCGGCGGTGGCTTCGATCTCACCTGCAAACTGATTCAGGTGAGCATGATGGAAACCGGCGCTATCGAAAAACCAATGCGCGTAACCTACATGCCCGGCGGCGTTGGCGCTGTGGCCTATAACGCAATCGTCGCTCAACGCCCGGCTGAAGCGGGTACCGTGGTGGCTTTCTCCGGCGGCTCCCTGTTGAACCTGTCACAAGGTAAATTTGGTCGCTATGGCGTGGATGACGTGCGTTGGTTGGCAAGCGTGGGCACGGATTACGGCATGATAGCCGTACGCCAGGACTCACCATGGAAGACGCTGAAAGATCTGCTGACGGCAATGGAAAAAGATCCTAACAGCGTAGTTATTGGCGCGGGTGCCTCAATCGGTAGTCAGGACTGGATGAAGTCGGCGCTGCTGGCGCAAAAAGCCAACGTCGATCCGCACAAGATGCGCTATGTGGCCTTTGAGGGCGGCGGCGAACCGGTTACCGCGCTGATGGGCAATCACGTGCAGGTAGTTTCCGGCGATCTCAGCGAGATGGTGCCTTATCTCAGCGGCGACAAAATCCGCGTGCTCGCGGTGTTCTCTGAAGAACGCCTGCCGGGTCAGTTAGCCAATGTGCCAACGGCCAAAGAGCAGGGTTACGACCTGGTGTGGCCGATCATTCGCGGCTTCTACGTTGGACCAAAAGTCAGCGATGCCGAATACCAGTGGTGGGTCGATGCCTTTAACAAACTCCAGCAGACTGAGGAATTTAAAAAGCAGCGCGATCTCCGCGGCCTGTTCGAGTTCAACATGAGCGGTAAGCAGCTCGACGAGTACGTGAAGAAGCAGGTCACGGATTATCGTGAGCAGGCGAAAGCCTTCGGTCTGGCGAAATAAGCGCAGAGGCAAAGATGATGAGCGATCGTATTTTTGCAGGTATCTGGCTGTTGCTCTGTATAGCCGGGCTGTTCGTGGCCTGGCAAATCACCAGCGAATACAGCTATGAGCCGGTTGGCCCGCGTCCCTTTCCGCTGGGCATTATCAGTCTGATGCTGTTATGCGCCGTGGCGCTGCTGTTGCGCCACCCGGACACCATCAGTTGGCCTCGCCGCCATGTGCTGCAAAAGCTGCTGACGATGGTGATTGTTCTGTTGATGTACGCCTGGGGTTTTGAATGGCTCGGTTTTCCCATCGCCACCGCCATTCTCACCGTGGTGATTGGCATGCTGTTCGGCGCAACCATTCCGGCTGCGGGTATTTCCGGCGCGGTACTCGGCATTCTGTTGTGGTATGCCTTCGACCGGCTGCTTGACGTCACCTTACCACTCGGCGCCTGGCTGGGTTAACGGAGAAACGATGGATACCTGGATTTATCTTTCTCAGGGTTTCGCGGTGGCGATGACGCCGGAAAACCTGGTTATCGCCTTGATTGGCTGCTTTGTCGGCACCATCGTCGGGCTGCTGCCCGGCCTCGGGCCGATTAACGGCGTGGCGATCCTGCTGCCGCTGGCTTTCGCTTTGCACCTGCCGGCTGAATCTGCGTTGATCCTGCTGGCGACGGTCTACATTGGTTGTGAATACGGCGGGCGTATCTCCTCGATCCTGCTGAACGTGCCCGGCGATGCGGCAGCGATTATGACCGCGCTGGATGGCTACCCGATGGCGCAGCAAGGGCGTGGCGGCGTTGCGCTCTCTATCTCGGCGGTCAGCTCATTCTTTGGTTCGCTTATCGCTATTGGCGGCATCATTTTGTTTGCCCCAGCGTTAGCCCAATGGTCGCTGTCCTTTGGCCCGGCCGAATACTTCGCCTTAATGGTTTTCGCCATTGCCTGCCTCGGCAGCATGATGGCGCAAAATCCGCTGAAATCATTTCTGGCAGCGCTTATCGGTCTCGGCCTCGCGACCGTCGGCGTGGACGCCAACACCGGGGTTTATCGCTTTACCTTTGACAGCGTTCATCTCTCCGACGGTGTGCAGTTTATCGTGGTGGTGATTGGGTTGTTCTCTGTCTCAGAAATACTGTTAATGCTGGAACATACCAGCAGCGGCCAGACGCTGGTGCGTAAAACGGGCCGCATGTTGTTCAACGCCAAAGAAGGCGCACAGTGCGTAGGCGCAACCCTGCGTTCATCGGTGATTGGCTTTTTCGTCGGCGTTCTGCCTGGCGCAGGCGCCACCATTGCCAGCGCTATCACATACATGACCGAGAAAAAGCTCAGCGGCAACAGCGACAGCTTCGGCAAGGGTGATATTCGCGGTGTGGCGGCACCTGAGGCCGCGAACAATGCCTCGGCCTGTGGCTCTTTTATTCCGATGCTGACGCTCGGCGTTCCAGGCTCCGGCACCACGGCAGTGATGATGGGCGCGCTGACCCTGTACAACATCACCCCTGGCCCGGCGATGTTCACCGAGCAGCCGGATATCGTTTGGGGACTGATTGCGGCGCTGCTGATTGCCAACGTGATGCTGCTGGTGATGAACATCCCGCTGATCGGTCTGTTTACTCGTATGCTGACTATCCCGCTGTGGTTTTTGGTACCGGCTATCGCGGCAGTCTCCGCGGTTGGCGTGTACGCCGTTCACAGCACAACCTTTGATCTGGTGTTGATGGTCGCCCTTGGCGTACTGGGCTACATTCTGCGTAAGATGCACTTCCCGATGTCGCCGCTGATTTTAGGCTTCGTTCTCGGGGAAATGCTGGAACAGAACCTGCGCCGGGCGTTGTCTATCAGTAACGGCAGCATGGATATTCTGTGGGCCAGCGGCGTAGCGAAAGTGCTGCTGGTGATGGCGGTACTGGTTATCGTTATCCCGCCGGTGCTGCGCCTGATCCGTAAGCGTAACAGCAAACCGCAGGTGGATATCGGTTAGTAATATGCCGGATGGCGCTGGCCATCCGGCATTTTCATCTTAATTCCTGAACTGCACTAAGAACGTGCTCGACAAACCGCGTCAGCTTCGGCAACGCACGCAAATCTTGCCGCCACAGCAGATGAATGGGTCGTGGCTGCGGCGTAAACGCCTCCAGCACCCGCACCAGCCTGCCAGTAGCTAACTCTTCCGCCAACAGCACCTCCGGTTGTAACAACAGCCCCGCCCCCGCCACTGCCGCCATACGCAGGCCATGACCATCGTTACAGCGCAGGATCGCATCGCGCTTCCATCTGACTTCGCCCCCCGCGCCCGGTAGCATCCATTCGTTGCGGGCCGTCCACACGGTGTGGGACAGGCACAAATGATCCACCAGATCCGCGGGCGTGAAGGGGGTGCCATGACGAGCGAGATAATCCGGTGACGCGCAAATCGCCATACGGTACGGACACAGGTATTTCGCCACTACATCAGTCTGATGGATATCGCCAATGCGGATCGCCAGGTCAACCCCTTCATTCACCAGATCGACCATCCGATTGGTCAGATCCAGTTCAATGCGCACTTCCGGCCAGGCCTGTAAAAACGAGGCGGCCAGCGGCGAGATAACGCAGGCGCCAAAAGAGGTCGGCGCGCTGATGCGCAGCGTCCCCGCAGGCGCCAGCCGCAGACGCTCCACTGAGCGTTCGGCTATCGACACCTGTTCCAGCACACGCCGGGCTTCTTCAAAATAGACACGACCGGCATCGGTCAGACTCTGGCGACGTGTGTTGCGCTCCAGCAGGCGCGTACCGAGTTGCGCTTCAAGGTGGGTGATATACTTCCCTACCATCACCGCAGACATTCCCAGTCGCGTGGCCGCGGTGGTAAAGCTCCCGCTCTCCACCACCGCGATAAACGTTTCCATGCCGCGCAGTTTATCCATATTGCAAACCTCTGGTTAGTAATCATCTAACTTTTGGCCAGTTTATCCGATTTCATTTTCATTAAAGAATAGCGGCTCACACTATTGCGGAGGTGGTTATGAAAATCGTTATTGTTGGTGCCAGCGGTACGGTGGGTCGCGCAGTTACGGAAGCATTAAGCCGTAAACATGAAGTGATCCGTGTGGGCCGCACGCAGGGAGATTACCAGGTTGATATCACCTCCCAGGAAAGTGTCGTGGCATTGTTTGAAAAAGTCGGACGGGTAGATGCGATCGTTTCCGCCACCGGCAATTTGTTCTTTGGGCCGCTGTCGACGATGACCGACGAGGACTTCAACCAGGGGTTACAGGATAAGCTGTTAGGCCAGATTCGTCTGGCATTAACCGGGCAGCATTTTCTCAATGATGGCGGCTCAATTACGCTCATTAGCGGCATCATCGCCCATGAACCCATCGCGCAGGGGGCGAATGCGGCAACGATCAATGCCGGTCTGGAAGGATTTGTTCGCGCGGCGGCCTGTGAGCTGGGGCGTGGGCTGCGTATCAACCTGATTAGCCCAACCGTGCTCAGTGAATCCGCCGCAGCCTACGACGATTTCTTTCCGGGTTTTGAAAGCGTCCCGGCCGCTACCGTTGCCAACGCCTATCGCCGCAGCGTGGAAGGCATCCAAACCGGGCGTACTTATAAAGTAGGTTACTGATAAAAGCATGACCTTGCCTCTTACGTCATCAGTAAGAGGCAAGCCACTGCCTATTTTCAGGCACCCGTTTCGTTTCTTATTCGCGCATTAATATATTCCACGGCCTGAGAGACATCCATAATGCCGTTAATTGCATTCGTCACACCTTGCCCGATAATAATCTCTGCCTGGCGCAGGTTGAAAGGTTCACCTTTACTTCCCTCAGACTCCCTTATTCCCGTCATGCCTTTTTCATTCAATAAATTAAACCACGGGTAGAGATTGAGAACGTTTTGATCGTGACATATTCCAGACCAGGCGCTATTTCCTCCCAGCAAAACCAGATGGCGCGCAATTTCATCGGAATAAAGCCAATGAAAGAACTGCTCAACCTGTTTTTTCTTTTTACTGTAGCGGGACATTCCAATGGAACCGCCCCCCAATTGTGGAAGTTGCCCCGGAACAGGAGCATAGCCAATAGTGGGCGCTATGGCCGTGTGCGCCACATCGTTGAACAAATTGAGATACATGATCAGCATGGCAAGATTTCCACGCTCAAACTGTTTTACCGCGTCACTCCACCACTCACCGGGCAGATTCACGGCGATAGAAAGCTGTTGTAGATATTGTTCGAGTGCAGTTGCGGCAAGTGAAGGCTCGAGTTGTACCGGCTCGCCTTCGCGCACCAAACGCCCACCGAGCGCGTAGTAACGCAGCAGATACTCGGTAGCAATAAGCCCCGAGCTTCCCAGCGTCACCGCTGTTCCCATCGGGCGCTGTCTGTTTTCTGGCTGATGTAATTGACTAAAGAAAGCCGCTATCTCATCAAATTGCGCAAAGCTCTCTGGCAGCGTTAACTCTTTTCCCGTTGCTTCATAAAACATCCGTTTAATCGTCGCGTCTTCAAACAGATCTCGTCGATAAAACAAAAGCTGCATACTGGCATCAAAGGGTATTGCCCATGCGGTCCCATTCACCATGCTGAAGTGCTGTTGAATTTGCTCAGAGAAATTTTCCAACAGCAATGGAAGCTCAGAAGAGACGGATTCCAGCGGCAAGAGAGCTTTCTCTGCAAACCACGGAAAACACGCCATATCGATTCGCAGTAAATCGTAATAAGGATGTAGATGAAGGTGGGAAAGGATTTCAAAAACTTCATCATAGGGATAAACCGCAAGATTTACCTTAATACCGGTCTGGCGATAAAAGTGGGGTAACAGTTTCTTCAACGCATCAGTCGAAGGACTCGGTAAAATTAACATATTCAGCGTCGCCTCTGTTTCAGGCGGCGGCACGTACTGTCCATTCCAGGAAAAACCGCAATTTGTCAGAATACGATGCTTTTCTTTACTTTTAGGCAGGCGAATACTGGAGGCAATAGTTGTCCCCAGGCGACCATAATCCATCTGGTAGCTGGTGATCCCGTCGAAGGATGCAGGGAGATTATCACTCAGTTGCAATATCGGCGGGCAGGACTGGGAGCTACCAAACCAGGCTGCTTGCGTCAGTGCTCGCGTTCTCTCAGAGTCCTGGACAATAAACAGATCGGGAATTGCCCCGCGAAAAAAGTCAAAAGCGACGGTGTTAGCTTCACTGGCATGTGCAGGTAAAATCGTAAGCTTCGTATGCGGACTTAATTCCCAGCAGGTTTCCTGTATCGCCTGAGTAAAGCTCGCGCTATGGGAAAACTCCAGACGTTCGCAAAAAACACCAATATGGCCCGGCTGCTGCGCCAGCGCCCTCCTCACTATTTCTTCGCCTGCAGTCACATAGTCAAGGCTAAAATAACAAACTGCGCCGACAGGCTGGCGATATGCAAACAAAATATTTTCCGGGGAAAGCCTGAGCAAGTCGTAATAGGGCTGACTGTCATTCAGGCAACTGACCGAGACAACAGCCTGATAAGACTTTGCCGCCAGCGTTTGCAGAATCTCGAGCTCAAGATTAGGCAGATCGTTGGTCAGGTAAAGGTCGATCGGTTCGCTTAATGAAGGCTGCCAAACCTGATGCAATCCCCGATAGAGTTGAAAGTACTGTTCGGCATTGATGTCGGGCAGAATCAATGCCACTCCCTGACTTTTGCTGGCTCTTAACGATTGCGCCTGCGCATTCAACTGATAGCCAACTTCTCGGGCTGCACGTTGAACCGCTTCAATCTTCTCGACGCTTACATTCCCTCTGCCATTGAGCACATTCGAGACAGTCCCATGCGACACACCGGCAATTCTTGCTATGTCTTTGATAGTTGGCATTTTTACATCCTTCCCCTGATGCTTTGATGCTAGCACGGCGCTCATCAGGAAACTATCTTCAGCACTAAAATTTGAACGTTACAATATTAAAAAGTGCATTTTATAAGCATGTCATAATAAAAGCCTGACGTTATCGATAGACACACCTCATGCACGAAAAAACATTAACACAATGAAATATATGTATAAATTTTATAATTTTTGAAGAGGATCACTTCTGAGGAAAAAGATCGTTGTTCATATAAAATACCGGAACCATAATTGACACGTTCCAATTACGTTTTATTACATAAACGTCTAAAAAAACAACAATCACATTTGTCATTAAGAGGGAAACATGAAGATTCATTTTCTGGGTACCGCTGCATCTGAAGGGATCCCCAATCCTTTTTGCCGTTGTGAGCACTGCCAGCAAGCCCGCATTCGTAAAAGTAAAGACTTACGCACACACTCTTCAGCGATTATCGACGATGAACTGCTCATTGACGTGGCGCCTGAATTCAGCCAACAACTGCTGCGAGATGGCCTGGACGCAACAGAGATCAGATCGCTATTGTTCACACATACTCATCCCGATCATTTCAACGTCGGCGATCTTTTTAGCCGTATGGAAGGGTATGGATTTGAAATTACTCATCCGTTGCACATTTTTGGTAATGACCGTGCAATTAACGGTGCTGCGGAAGTGTTACCAGGCTACAGCGCTGAAAGATTTGCTTTTCATTGCCTGGTGCCCTTCGTGACCGTTGAAACTCGCGGATACCGCATCACTCCGCTGCTGGCTAACCATGCCAAGTGGGAGCTTTGTTATACCTGGTTTATTGAAAAAGAAGGCCAGTCAATTTTCTACGGACATGATTCAGGCTGGTTTCCTGAGCTCACATGGCAGTGGCTGAAAGGGAAAAAAATCGATCTTGCTGTCCTGGAGTGCACCTACGGTTTTAATGGTGATAATCGTACAAATAACCACATGAGTCTGGAAACCGTCTTCGCCGCCAGGGACAGGCTTGCGGAACTCGGTTGCCTTGAGAAAAATAGCCAACTTATCGTCTCGCATATATCACACAGCGGAGGTCTGCTGCACGACGATCTCGTTGCGGCATGCGACAAAGAGAACATTCTTGTCGCCTGGGACGGGCTTAACCTGAGCATCAACCAGTAAGGATATGCAATATGGACCTTAATAAAACACCACGCCTGTTGATTATGATGTTCATACAATATTTCATGCAGGGTGCCTGGAATATGACCATGGGGCTGGTATTGAGCACCTATGGTATGGCAACAATTATTGGCTCATCCTATGCTTTGCTTGGCCTGGCGACTATTCTTTCCCCGCTATTTATTGGCATGGTCGCCGATCGCTTCTTTGCGTCACAAAAAGTCATGGCGATCCTGCATTTAATTAATGCTGGTGTACTGTTGTTTGTTCCGCAATTTATTGAGGCACAAAACACAGGTATGACGTTAACCATGATTTTCCTGGTTGGTCTGCTGTTTTATCCAACAACTGCGCTGGCGAACAGTATCAGTTTCAGCCACATTAACGGGGTAAAATACTTCCCATTTATTCGTGTATTCGGCACATTTGGCTTTATGGTCATCGGCTTTATCATTGGTGAAATGGGTTATTCTGGAAATACCATCACCTGGTATATTGCGTCGGCCTCCGGTGTTGTTCTCGGCCTGTACTGTTTTACGTTGCCAAATACCCCGCCGAAAGCAAAAGGAAGCGTGTTTACGCTTCGCGATCTGTTATGTCTGGATGCTCTGGCGCTCTTCAAAGACCGCAGCTTCTCGGTTTTGATGCTCAGTATTTTTGTCCTGATGATCCCCAAAACGGCTTATTCCGCCTATATCCCGGTCTTTTTAAAAGCGCTTGGATTCGATAACGCCGCCTCAATGATGCAGGTTGGCATCGCTTGTGAAGTTATTTTCATGTTCCTGCTGTCGTTCTTCTTACTGAAAGCTGGCTTCAAAATCACGCTGATGTTAGGCGCCGTCTGCTGGATCATCCGCACACTATTATTTGCTAATGCCTCGCTGGATGCCAACATGATGTTTGTGCTGATCGGCCTGATGTTACAAGGATTCTGCTGGGACTTTTTCTTTACCGTGGGCGACATTTATGTTGACCGTAAAGCAGCGCCAGAGATTAAAGCACAAGCCCAAAGCTTGCGATTTATCGTCTCCAACGGCGTTGGTCTGCTATTTGCCTCCACCGTATGCGGGCAAATCTTTAACAACACCGTGACGGAACAAGGTCCAGAGGCGTTGCCACAATGGGAAACATTCTGGCTAGTTTCAGCAGGCGTTGCCGCAGTGGTCAGCATATTCTTCCTGATTTTCTTCCGGGACGATATTTCGAAACGCAAAACGGACCTCACTTTGAAAAAAGCAAACTCCTGATCGTTAAAGACTCTCTCATTAAGGTAATTGCATGAATAATCTGGCCGCCATCATCAATGAGCAAGGATTGTTGCCTTTAACTACGATCATCAAAATCAGTATTGCATTTATTCTGGGTGGCATTATTGGCCTGGAAAGAGAATCGAAAGGGAAACCGGTCGGCTTCAAAACCTGCGTTATTTTATCCGTAGCCAGCTGTGTATTAACTGTCGTATCAATACAATCTGCTGAATACTATGCAGAAATTTCGATGAATATCCGTAGCGATCCTATGCGCCTGGCGGCGCAGATTATCAGCGGCGTTGGTTTTCTCGGTGCGGGAGTCATTCTGCACCGACATGACGATGCTATCTCTGGTCTCACGACTGCGGCAATTGTCTGGGCATCTGCAGGGGTGGGAATCACCTGCGGAGCCGGTTTTTATTTTCATGCTGTTTTTGCCACGGCTTTATTTTTATTAGCGATCAAACTAAGCCCATTCATTATCTTCTTACAGACCAGAAACCAGTTTCCCGGAAAAGTGAAAGTGCGGGTTATTCTTGATGAACGAAACGCTGTGGAAAGTCTGATAACCCGTATTCATCAACAGAAAAACATTATCGAAAACATCACTATCAGGGATATCAAGAAGGGCAAAATTGAAGTTAATCTCAAAATCGTAATTCGTCAAAAGATGACCTTGCCCGACTTATATCACGATCTGACTCATGTGGAACACGTCTGCGCCATCGCCCTGGAACATTAATACACCTTATCTTCCTCTTTAAAATCAGGGGCTTTCGCCCCTGAAATAGCCACTCAGTATCCATCCAGCCTCTAAATCCTCACCTTTTGCAATGTTAAATAATTGTTGCTTTTGATCACAAATAAGAAACAAACAAGCTCATTGTGTGCGCGTTTTTCAAAAATGTAGATATTTTTAATTTATGGCTACGAAACGAGCTGCGCCATATCTCCCTGACAATCTACTGAGAGGATCGATTTGATGAACGCACTGACTGCCGTACAACCGAACGCTGAAGATCCAGCCCAGCACTACAGAGGTTTCACACTGAAACCATCAGTCCAGTCTCCACGTCTGCTGGAGCTGACTTTTTCTGCCGAGACCACTGAGCAATTTCTACAGGCCGTCGCGCAGTGGCCGGTGCAGGCCCTGGAATACAAATCTTTCCTGCGCTTCAAAGTGGGCAAGATCCTCGATGATTTGTGCGGCAACCAGTTGCAGCCCCTGCTGCTGAAAACGCTGCTCGATCGTGCCGAAGGCGCGCTGCTGATCAACGCCGTCGGCGTGGATGATGTGGCCCAGGCTGAAGAAATGGTCAAACTGGCGACGGCGGTCGCGCATCTGATCGGACGCTCCAATTTTGATGCGATGAGCGGTCAATACTATGCCCGTTTTGTGGTGAAAAACGTCGATAACTCAGACAGCTATCTGCGCCAGCCGCACCGTGTTATGGAGCTACATAACGACGGAACCTACCTTGAAGAAATCACCGATTACGTGCTGATGATGAAGATCGACGAGCAGAACATGACCGGCGGTAACTCGCTGCTGCTGCACCTCGACGACTGGGAACATCTGGAGCAGTACTTTACCCATCCGCTGGCGCGTCGCGCGATGCGCTTTGCCGCGCCGCCAAGCAAAAACGTCAGCAAGGATGTGTTCCATCCGGTATTTGACGTTGACCAGCAGGGCCGCCCGGTAATGCGCTACATCGACCAGTTCGTCCAGCCGAAAGACTATGAAGAAGGCGTCTGGCTGAGCGACTTGTCCGATGCGCTGGAAACCAGCAAGAACATTATTTCCGTTCCGGTTCCCGTGGGTAAATTCCTGCTGATCAACAACCTGTTCTGGCTGCACGGCCGCGATCGCTTCACCTCGCATCCTGACCTGCGCCGCGAACTGATGCGCCAGCGTGGTTATTTCGCTTACGCGAGCAACCACTACCAGACCCATCAGTAAGGGCGAAGGAAAAAAGCGGATGTATGATTTTGTGATTATTGGCGGCGGCATTATCGGCATGTCGACCGCCATGCAACTGATTGATGTCTATCCGGACGCCAGAATCGCGCTGCTGGAAAAAGAGTCCAGCCCGGCCTGTCACCAGACGGGCCATAACAGCGGCGTGATTCATGCCGGGGTTTATTACACGCCCGGCAGCCTGAAGGCGCAGTTTTGCCTGGCCGGAAATCGCGCCACCAAAGCCTTTTGCGACCAAAACGGCATCCGCTACGACGTCTGCGGAAAAATGCTGGTTGCCACCTCCGCTCTGGAAATGGAGCGTATGCGCGCGCTATGGGATCGCACCGCCGCTAACGGCCTGGAACGCGAATGGCTGAATGCGCAAGAGCTACGCGAGCGTGAACCCAACATTACCGGGCTGGGCGGCATTTTTGTCCCGTCGAGCGGGATCGTCAGCTACCGAGAAGTAACCGCCGCGATGGCGAAGATTTTCCAGGCCAAGGGCGGTGAGATTATTTACAACGCCGAGGTCAGCGCGCTGAGAGAACACGCCGCGGGCGTGATCGTCCATACCCGTCAGGGGCACGAATATGAAGGCGCAACGCTGATAAGCTGTTCCGGCCTGATGGCCGATCGACTGGTGAAAATGCTCGGCGTTGAACCCGGTTTTATTATCTGTCCGTTCCGTGGCGAATACTTCCGTCTGGCGTCAGAACATAATCAGATAGTCAATCATCTGATCTACCCGATCCCCGATCCGGCGATGCCGTTTCTCGGTGTGCATCTCACCCGCATGATTGATGGCAGCGTCACGGTGGGACCCAACGCGGTACTGGCATTTAAACGCGAAGGTTACCGTAAACGCGATTTCTCACTCAGCGATACGCTGGAGATCTTCGGCTCTTCCGGCATCCGCCGCGTGCTGCAAAACAACCTGCGCTCCGGGCTTGGCGAAATGAAGAATTCGCTGTGCAAAAGCGGCTATCTACGGCTGGTACAAAAGTACTGTCCGAGTCTGACGCAGAAAGATCTGCAACCGTGGCCTGCGGGCGTGCGGGCGCAGGCGGTGTCGCCGGACGGCAAGCTGATCGACGATTTCTTGTTTGTCACAACGCCACGCTCCATTCATACCTGCAACGCCCCTTCTCCGGCAGCAACGTCAGCGCTCCCTATCGGCGCGCATATTGTCGGCAAAGTACATGCGCTGCTGGAGAGCCAGAGTAATCCCGGACGCACGCTGCGTGCGGCACGTAGCGTGGAGACATTACACGCCGCATTCACCCGTTAACATGATTAAGACAGGAAGTAATTATGCAACTAAACGATCCAACCTTATTTCGCCAACAGGCGTTGATTGACGGCAACTGGCGTGACGCCAACAACGGCGAGACCATCGCAGTAACGAATCCCGCCAATGGTCAGCAATTGGGTAGCGTACCGAAAATGGGGGCGGATGAAACCCGTGAAGCCATTAACGCCGCGAACCGCGCTCTACCCGCCTGGCGTGCGCTGACCGCCAAAGAACGGGCCAATATTCTGCGTCGCTGGTTCAACCTGATGATTGAACATCAGGACGATCTTGCTCGTCTGATGACCCTGGAACAGGGTAAGCCGCTGGCGGAAGCCAAAGGCGAAATCACCTATGCCGCCTCATTTATTGAGTGGTTTGCCGAAGAGGGCAAACGCATTTATGGCGACACGATCCCCGGCCATCAGGCTGATAAGCGTCTGATCGTCATCAAGCAGCCGATCGGCGTTACCGCCGCGATTACGCCGTGGAACTTCCCGGCGGCGATGATCACTCGCAAAGCCGGTCCGGCACTGGCGGCGGGTTGCACCATGGTGCTTAAACCGGCCAGCCAGACCCCCTATTCCGCGCTGGCGCTGGCAGAGCTGGCTAATCGCGCCGGCATCCCGGCTGGCGTATTCAGCGTGGTGACCGGTTCAGCAAGCGCGGTCGGCAACGAACTGACCGGCAACCCGCTGGTGCGCAAACTGTCATTTACCGGCTCCACCGAAATTGGCCGTCAGCTGATGGAACAGTGTGCCAAAGACATCAAGAAGGTGTCGCTGGAACTGGGCGGCAATGCGCCGTTTATCGTCTTTGACGATGCCGATCTCGACAAAGCCGTAGAAGGCGCGCTGGCGTCAAAGTTCCGTAACGCCGGGCAAACCTGCGTCTGCGCCAACCGTCTGTACGTGCAGGACGGCGTATATGACCAGTTTGCCGAAAAACTCGAGCAGGCGGTGAGCAAGCTGCGCCTCGGTGATGGTCTGCAACCAGATGTCACCACCGGGCCGCTGATCGACGAGAAAGCGGTCGCCAAAGTGCAGGAGCACATCGCCGATGCCCTGGATAAAGGCGCACGCATTATCGCTGGCGGTAAACCTCATGCGCTGGGTGGGAACTTCTTTCAGCCCACCATTCTGGTCGATGTACCTGCCAACGCGAAGGTTGCCAAAGAAGAGACATTCGGCCCGCTGGCGCCGCTGTTTCGCTTTAAAGACGAAGCTGACGTCATCGCCCAGGCCAATGACACCGAGTTTGGCCTGGCAGCCTATTTCTACGCCCGTGATTTAAGCCGCGTCTTCCGCGTTGGCGAAGCGCTGGAGTACGGCATCGTCGGGATTAACACCGGCATCATCTCCAACGAAGTCGCACCATTTGGTGGGATAAAAGCCTCCGGTCTTGGCCGTGAAGGATCGAAATACGGCATCGAAGACTACTTAGAAATCAAATATATGTGTATCGGCCTTTAATAAAACAAATACTGGAGAACACCTGATGAGCACCAACAAAGAACTCATGCAACGTCGCAGCAACGCCGTTCCCCGTGGCGTAGGACAGATCCACCCTATTTTTGCCGAGCGGGCAGAAAACTGCCGGGTCTGGGACGTTGAAGGCCGCGAATTCCTCGATTTTGCTGGCGGTATTGCGGTGCTGAATACCGGTCACCTGCACCCGCAGATTGTCTCTGCGGTAGAAGCGCAGTTGAAAAAACTGTCGCATACGTGCTTCCAGGTGCTGGCCTATGAGCCCTACCTGGAGCTGTGCGAAATCATGAACAAGAAAGTGCCGGGCGATTTCGCCAAGAAAACCCTGCTGGTGACCACCGGTTCTGAAGCCGTGGAAAACGCGGTGAAAATTGCCCGCGCCGCCACCAAACGTACAGGTACGATCGCCTTCAGCGGCGCTTATCATGGCCGTACCCACTACACCCTGTCGCTGACCGGGAAAGTCAACCCGTACTCCGCCGGAATGGGGCTGATGCCGGGCCATGTTTATCGCGCACTTTTTCCTTGCCCGCTGCATGGCATCAGTGAAGATGATGCTATCGCCAGTATTCACCGCATCTTCAAAAATGATGCCGCGCCGGAAGACGTTGCCGCCATCGTCATTGAACCCGTCCAGGGCGAAGGCGGTTTTTACGCGGTCACCCCAGCATTTATGCAGCGTCTGCGCGCCATTTGTGACGAACACGGGATCATGCTGATTGCCGATGAAGTGCAGAGCGGCGCGGGCCGCACCGGTACGCTGTTCGCCATGGAGCAGATGGGCGTTGCGCCCGATCTTACCACCTTCGCCAAATCTATCGCTGGCGGCTTCCCGCTGGCAGGGGTAACCGGTCGCGCCGACGTCATGGACGCTATCCCGCCGGGGGGCCTGGGCGGTACCTATGCCGGTAACCCGATTGCCTGTGCCGCCGCGCTGGCGGTGCTGAACATTTTCGAGCAGGAAAATCTGCTGCAAAAGGCCAACGAACTGGGGCAAACCCTGCGCGAAGGCCTGCTGGCTATCGCCGAAACGCATCGCGAAATTGGCGACGTGCGTGGGCTGGGGGCGATGATCGCCATCGAACTGTTCGAAGACGGCGACCATACGAAACCAGACGCCAAGCTAACCGCGGAAGTGGTGGCGCGCGCGCGTGATAAAGGGCTGATCCTGCTCTCCTGCGGGCCTTACTACAACGTGTTGCGCATCCTTGTCCCGCTGACCATTGAAGATGCGCAAATTCGCCAGGGGCTGGATATCATCGCCCAGTGTTTTGCTGAGGCGAAGCAGGGCTAACTATACAAAAAAGCAATCCGTAGGCCGGATAAGGCGGAGCCGCCATCCGGCACATAGGGTCAATAACAATAATACGCGTGCCCCGGCGCGGGAATGCCGGGGTGCTCTCCCAAGTGAAATACTTTCGAGAGGTTTACAAGATGGGGCAAGTGTCACAATCACATGATTTAGGGGGCGGGCTGAAATCACGCCACGTCACCATGCTGTCTATTGCCGGGGTTATCGGCGCGAGTTTATTCGTAGGTTCAAGCGTGGCGATTGCAGAAGCCGGTCCCGCGGTATTATTAGCTTATCTGTTTGCCGGACTGTTGGTGGTGATGATTATGCGCATGCTGGCCGAAATGGCCGTCGCCACCCCGGATACCGGCTCCTTCTCCACCTACGCCGATAAAGCCATTGGCCCATGGGCAGGTTATACCATCGGCTGGTTGTACTGGTGGTTCTGGGTGTTGGTTATCCCACTGGAGGCCAATATTGCCGCCATCATTCTGCATTCCTGGATCCCAGGCATACCTGTCTGGTTATTTTCTCTGGTTATCACGCTGGCATTAACCGGCAGTAATTTGCTGAGCGTCAAAAATTACGGTGAATTCGAATTCTGGCTGGCGCTGTGCAAAGTGATTGCCATTCTGGCGTTTATTGTCCTCGGCGCGGTGGCGATTAGCGGTTTCTATCCTTATGCTGAGGTTAGCGGCGTTTCACGCCTGTGGGATCAGGGCGGCTTTATGCCGAACGGTTTTGGCGCCGTACTCAGCGCGATGCTGATCACCATGTTCTCCTTTATGGGTGCAGAGATTGTTACCATCGCCGCCGCCGAGTCCGATACCCCGGATAAACACATCGTCCGCGCCACCAACTCGGTTATCTGGCGTATCTCCATCTTCTATCTGTGCTCCATTTTCGTGGTGGTGGCACTGATCCCATGGAACATGCCGGGGCTAAAAGAAGTGGGTTCTTACCGCTCGGTACTGGAGTTATTGCATATCCCACACGCGAAGTTGATCATGGACTTCGTCATTTTGTTGTCGGTGACCAGTTGCCTGAACTCCGCGCTGTATACCTCATCCCGTATGCTCTATTCCCTGAGCCGTCGTGGCGATGCCCCCGCCTTTATGGGGAAAACTAACCGCAGTAAAACGCCTTACGTGGCGGTGTTGCTGTCTACGGGGGCGGCATTCCTCACCGTGGTGGTCAACTATTACGCCCCGGCCAAAGTGTTTAAATTCCTGATCGACAGCTCCGGCGCCATCGCCCTGTTGGTTTATCTGGTGATCGCGATTTCCCAACTGCGGATGCGCAAAATTCTGCTGGCGCGAGGCGGTGAAATTAAACTGAAAATGTGGCTTTATCCGTGGCTGACCTGGCTGGTTATCGCCTTTATTATCTTTGTGCTGGTGGTTATGCTCTTTCGCCCGGCGCAACAGCTGGAGGTTATCTCTACCGGGTTGTTAGCCATAGGAATTATTTGCACGGTGCCCATTATGGCACGCTGGAAAAAACTGCTATCGTGGCAAAAAGCACCCTTGCAAAATACGCATTAAATCTGTTCCCGGCACACGCCGGGACATTTATTCAGGAGTAAGACCATGACCGCCATTCCCCAACCGACGGCCATTGATGGATACCGCTGGCTCAAGAACGACATCATCCGCGGTATTTATCAGCCTGATGAGAAACTGCGTATGAGCCTGCTGACCTCGCGCTATGAGCTTGGCGTAGGACCGCTGCGCGAAGCGCTTTCACAGCTGGTGGCGGAGCGACTGGTCACGGTGGTTAATCAGAAAGGGTATCGTGTCGCCCCGATGTCCGAGCAGGAATTGCTCGATATTTTCGATGC
This sequence comes from Citrobacter sp. wls708, assembly GCF_005281255.1. Taxonomy (NCBI): domain Bacteria; kingdom Pseudomonadati; phylum Pseudomonadota; class Gammaproteobacteria; order Enterobacterales; family Enterobacteriaceae; genus Citrobacter; species Citrobacter sp. wls708. The sequence goes on along the minus strand of NZ_SZXE01000043.1, from coordinate 355,913 downwards.
CCGCGCCAATATGGAGGCCATGCTGGTCGCACTGGCCATCGAACGCGGCGACGACGCCTGGGAAGCGGAGATTCTGGCACGGGCGCATATGCTCAGTAAGCTTGAAGCTGTGGACGCCAGTGAACAGATGCTTGATGAATGGGATCAGCGCCATCAGGCATTTCACTCGGCGATTGTCGCCGGCTGCGGTTCCCAATATCTGCTGCAAATGCGCGAACGATTGTTTGATTTAGCGGCACGTTACCGGTTTATCTGGCTACGTAAAACGGTGCTGTCAGTCGAGATGCTGGAAGATAAACACGATCAGCATCAAACGCTGACCGAAGCGATTCTGGCACGCGATGCCGTGCGCGCCAGCGAATTAATGCGCCAGCACCTGCTGACGCCGATTCCAATTATTCAACAGGCGATGTCCGGCAAGCTGCTGACGGAATAAACCCGCACATCATTATTCTTCCGGAATACGTAACACCTGCCCGGGATAAATTTTATCCGGGCTTTTCAGCATCGGTTTATTCGCTTCGAATATTTTATTGTACAGGTTAGCGTTACCGTAAACCTGTTTGGCAATAGCGCTCAGGGTATCGCCCGCTTTCACGGTATAAAACTGGCTTTCACTCGCGGGTGCAGAGGTTTTAACCTGATCGTCCACGCTGGCGATACCGGAGATATTACCAATCGCAATCAGGATTTTCTCTTTCGCTTCCTGGCTTAATCCATCGCCAGAAACGGTGGCCTTGCCTTCGTTAATTTGCACGTTCACCTTATCTGCATCAGGGATGCCGGTTTTATTCAGGTGTTCCTGCACCTTCTTCGCCAGATCGGCCGTGTCATGATTTCCGGTGACCGCATCCCAAAGTTTTTCACCTGCATCTTTCACAAAATTGAAGAGTCCCATATCCACCTCGGTTATTAACAAGCAACACCAGGAAGTGTAGCAGAGGAGAGAGGACGGCAAAGAAAACGGCGCAAATGCGCCGTTTATGAAAGGAAGTATTAATTACGCGTCTGTACCCAGAAGGCGTGGATCAAACCAGGAATGTAGCCCAGCAGCGTCAGAACGATATTAAGGATAAACGCCCAGCCGAATCCTTTTCCCAGCAGTACGCCAAGCGGGGGCAGAATAATAGTAAAAACGATTCTCCAGAAACCCATACACACTCCCTACAAGCAAAAAGTTAATCATTGTTTAAAAAGAGATTTTATCTCTAAGAGTAGCCATTCTACTCAAATCCGCCAGCCTTCCCCTGCTGTTTTACCCTCCTTTACGCTCTTTACGCTGGCGTACGCTGGCTTTTTATTTTAGAATTTGCTTAATTTAGATTATGCTTAAATACATATGACTGAACTTGAACAACTCCAGGCCAGCGCTGAACAGGCTGCCGCTTTGCTTAAAGCGATGAGTAACCCGAAGCGGTTGCTGATTTTGTGCATGCTCTGCGGTTCGCCCGGTACCAGCGCGGGCGAGTTAGCACGCGCTACCGGACTGAGTCCTTCCGCCACGTCCCAGCATCTGGCGCGTATGCGTGAAGAAGGTCTGATAGACAGCCAGCGCGATGCCCAGCGCATCCTTTATTCCATTAAAAATGCGGCTGTGAATTCGCTGATCGCCACATTAAAAACACTGTATTGCCCATAAGGAGCCATCATGACCATTGGGAAGATTTCCCCGCGCGAGGCGCAGACGCTGGTCGCGCAAGGCGCGAAACTGATTGATATCCGCGATGCCGACGAGTATCTGCACGAGCATATTCCTGAGGCGCATCTGGCACCGTTACCCACGCTTGAGCAGGGATCGTTGCCTGCGAATTTACGCGCCGAGCAGGTGATTTTTCACTGCCAGTCAGGCAAACGCACACAAAATGCAGCGAACAAACTCAGCGCCATTGCCGCGCCTGCGCAGGTCTGGTTGCTGGAAGGTGGAATCGATGGCTGGAAAGCCGCAGGTTTACCCGTGGCAAAAGACAGTTCACAACCACTGCCGCTGATGCGTCAGGTGCAGATAGCCGCAGGTAGCCTTGCCTTACTCGGCGTCATTCTCGGATACGCCGTCAACAGCGCCTTCTTCCTGCTGAGCGGTTTTGTGGGTGCCGGGCTGATACTCGCTGGCCTAACCGGCTTTTGCGGCATGGCGCGGTTGCTGGACAAAATGCCCTGGAACCGGCGTACTCATTAAGCGGTAATACCTGAAACAGCGCTGTACCCGTCGATTGACGTGATCTATGGTGAGTTGTGCGATAAATAAAGGAGCGCAATATGTTTAAACCTGGCGATCTGGTTCAACCACGCATGGGCGGACCTAAACTGAAAGTTGTCGAAGTCAACGAAGATCAAATTGTGGCGGTACAAGCCAGTAATGAAAGCGGTGAAAAATTCACACTGAAAGCAGCTGACGTGACGCGATATACCGAAGACGGTGATTTCGGCGTTTGCTGAAAACAGGCGGTGAGGTCACCCTCACCGCATTTATAATTAGATTAAAAAGTCATCAAGAGATTTACCGGCAGCCAGCGCCTGGGCAATTGGCTTTGGTGTCCGACCTTGTCCGGTCCATGTTTTTGTTTCACCGTCGAAATCGGTAAAACGATATTTCGCCGGGCGTGGTTGACGTTTTTTGACTGCCCGCGACGTCGCTGGGGTCATACTCAGCAGCTCTTCCGGATTGATCCCATCGGCCTGCATCAGGGCCAGCAAATTATTAATTTTTTCCTGCTGTTCTGCACGTTGGCGCTGTAGCTGTTCTTCTTCATCGCGGCGTTCTTTAGTCACTACTCTGAATTTTTCGAGCATATCTTCCAGCACATCAACGGAAAATTCACGTGCCATTACACGCAGCGAGCGGATATTATTTAAGTTTTTTAACATTGAACTCATATTAACAAAACCTCTTTAACGTAAAAATGGTATCACGCTAAATATTGTATGCAACTGATTATTATTTTTCCAGTCTAATTTTTTCGCAGATTATAAAACAAATAGCCAATCCCGTTATTTAAATGGCTATCCTGAAACCTGACATCAAATATTTTATATTCCCAGGATAGTCACTGTAAATATACTCGCATGACCTCTCAGCGCATCGTCTGATAAACACATCACTTTATTGCCCAGGGCCGGCACGCGCACATTCTGAACATCAGTCAACTTTCAGAAAAGGAGCGCAAAAAATTCAGAAAAACAAGTCTTCATAACCTATTGATATAAAATACTTTTAATCAGCAGAACAACGAAAACACCAAAACGAACAAAAATCAAACCAATGCAGAGCATTTTATCGACAAAAAGGCAATAAATAAAAATTTTAAGCTAGTTGCTAGTTATTATCCAGGCAGATATCCTATTGAAACGCGAAAGCAGCAAGACAAATCACTAGCAGTGAAGGTATTCAAAACCTTTTTTCCCCTTTTTACAAGGAGCATTAACATGTTCTCTCCGCAGTCACGCTTGCGTCATGCTGTAGCAGACACGTTCGCGATGGTTGTTTATTGTTCTGTCGTGAACATGTTGATCGAGATATTCCTTTCTGGAATGAGCTTTGAACAGTCACTGTACTCCAGACTGGTGGCCATCCCTGTCAATATTCTGATCGCCTGGCCATACGGCATGTACCGTGATTTGTTTATGCGCGCGGCACGTAAAGCCACGCAGGCAGGATGGGCAAAAAACCTGGCGGACGTGCTGGCTTATGTCACCTTCCAGTCGCCGGTTTACGTGATTATTCTGTTGACGGTTGGCGCGGACTGGCACCAGATTACGGCTGCGGTAAGTTCGAACATCGTGGTATCGATGCTGATGGGCGCAGTATACGGCTACTTCCTTGATTATTGCCGCCGCCTGTTTAAGGTCAGCAGCTATCACCAGGCTAAAGCCTGACACGCCTCTTCGCGACTGGCCCTGCCAGTCGCGTTATTAGTTAGCGTTAACGTCGCCAAATAACCCACTCAGATAACGCTCAAGTGCAATACGCGAACTGAAGCCGTGCGGAATACCATAATGCTCATGGGTCTCTCCGGCTAAATACAACGGGAATTGCTGGTAGTGATCGCAGGTTTTAATGTCTGTCGCAGGTTCCGCCAGTGAAGAGCTGCGCTCTTTAAGCGTGGGATGGATGACTAATGCGGTACGTCCCATACGTGCTTCCCGGTTAACGTACACATAATTTTCACCACGTCGATAGCCGTACGTTTTCGGCGTCACTACATCAACGGTAAAGCCCACTTTTTCAAGTACGCGCGCCACCTCATCAGGTCGTAAATACATATTATTTTCCTCGTTATCTTTTACTGCGGGCTTACCTTACCTGATTCAGCATTAGCAACGCTTTCAGAAAAGTCCATAAACGAGTGAAGACGGTGGGACGAATATCTTAAGAACCGTGCAGATTTATGTCAGCGCCTGCCGCAATTGATAGGCCGCCTGCTGCGCCATTTCCGCTGAGCTAATATTGGTAAATGACAATAATATTCCCCCTTGTCCGTTCGGCGTTATACGCCACTGGCTCAAGGCCTGTACGGCCAGACCTGCCCGATTCGCTTTACGTACTAACGCAACATCGTCTGCGTCTACACTCATCACCAGTTGGATCCCCCCCTCTTGCGGGAGCACGTTAAAACCGTGTTCGGTCAGGGCATTTACCATCCACTGGCGTCGCTGGGCATAATGTTGACGCATGCGTTTTAAGTGCCGCCAGAAGTGCCCCTCGCGCATAAAATCCGCCAGCGTTTGTTGCCATAAAACCGGAACGCTACAGGCCGCTAGCGCCACCTGCTGGCGAAAATGCTCGACCTGAGTCATGGGCACCACCAGCCATGCCGTGCGTAGCGCAGGAAACATTGATTTACTGAACGTTCCGGCATAAATCACCCGCAGCGGCGCATCCAGGCTTTTCAACGGCGGCAACGGTTTACCGTGGTAGCGAAATTCACTGTCATAGTCATCTTCAATAATCCATGCCTGGGTGCGGGCCGCCCACTCCAGCAACTGATGGCGACGCTCCAATGAAAGGGCCACACCCAGCGGGCTTTGATGCGCGGGTGTAAGCAAAACAAAGCGCGCCTGCGGGTAATCGCGGATCCCAGCGCAGACATCCAGACCATTGGCATCAACAGGAACCGGCATCAGCGCAATTCGCTCCTGAGCCACCACCGGTCGGATCAACGGAAACCCGGGATCTTCGACCCACATCCCTTCACCGGGTTGAGACAGCGCGCGCAGAATTAACGTCATCGATGCCGCATAGCCAGAGGTGATAAAAACCTGCTCCGGCTGGCACTCAATGCTGCGTGAAACGCGCAGGTAATCAACAATCGCCTGACGCAGCACCCTTTCGCCGCAAACCTCCCCCACCGCCAGATCAAAACGCGTTTGGGTGCGTAAACGTCGGCCCATCACCCGCGCCCATACTTCACGCGGGAAGAGATCGAGTGCGGGTAGCCCCATCTGAAAAGGTTGGGGTCTGGGATTTTCTCCTGCGAAGATAGCGGGAGCCGCAGGCGCGGTCTCTGGTCGCAACTGCTCACTGACAAAAGTTCCCGCCTGCCCACGTCGAGCCAGCCAGCCCTGCGCCACCAGCTCGGCATAGGCATGTTCCACCGTCGAACGCGAAACGCCGAGTTCCTGGGACCACGTCCGGCTGGAGGGCAATCTTGCGCCTGGTTTGAGTTCACCTGTCTCAATGGCATTTTTTAACTGGCGGGCGATTTGTTGATAGCGCGGCATTTATGGTCTGCTTTTTTTGCAAAAATATGGCTCTCTGTAGCAGTCCATTATAGTGCTACATTGCGGGTTATCCAAACGAGGAGAAATACCATGACAATGTTACGCCAGCCCTATTATGAACTCAGTCCTGAAATCTATAACGCTCTGGTTCAGGCCAGCAAAGCGCTGGAAAATTGCGCACTGGAACCTACGCTGACGGAACTGGTTTACCTGCGGGTCTCGCAAATCAACGGCTGCGCATTTTGCCTGGAAATGCACAGTAAGGCGTTGCGCAAAGCAGGCGTTGCGCAGGCCAAACTCGACGCGCTGGCAGGTTGGCGAGTGAGCCACCACTTCAGTGAACAGGAACGTGCGGCGCTGGCATGGGCCGAATCGGTCACTCATATCGCCAGCACCCACGCGGAAGATGATGTTTATCTGCCGCTGCTCGACCATTTTAGCGCGAAAGAAATCAGCGATCTGACGTTTGCCATCAGCCTGATGAACTGCTTCAACCGCCTGGCGGTTGGGATGCGCATGTAATTCTGCCCTGCCGGATGGCGGCATAAATGCTTTCTCCGGCCTGGGATGTGTTCTCCTGTAGGCCGGATAAGACGCGACGCGTCGCCCTCCGCCCCCCCGTCATGCTACACATCCCAGCCCCCGTCACGCTCATCATTCTGCCCTTCATCAATCTAAAATTACCATATCTTGTATGGTTGAATATTTTTAAAACTACATCTAGTATCACTCCTATCAAGACACCTACAATCCGACGCTATCAATCGCGTCGATCTTTTATCTACAAATGGAAATACGAATCATGCGTATTATTATTTACACTCGTAATAACTGTGTTCAGTGCCACGCCACTAAGCGGGCAATGGAAAGCCGCGGGTTTGACTTTGAGATGGTAAATATTGATTTGCAGCCCGCTCTGGCTGACAGCCTGCGCGATCAAGGCTTTCGTCAGTTACCGGTCGTTGTCGCCGGGGAAACCAGTTGGTCCGGGTTTCGCCCGGACATGATCAACCGTCTGCGCCCACAACCCCATATGGCCAGCGCATGAGTCAGCTCGTCTACTTCTCCAGCAGCTCCGAAAATACGCACCGCTTTATCCAGCGTCTGGGGCTGCCTGCCATCCGCATTCCGCTTAATGAACGCGAGCGGATCCGGGTCGACGAACCTTACATCTTAATCGTGCCGTCCTACGGCGGCGGCGGAACGGCAGGCGCGGTTCCGAGACAGGTGATCCGCTTTTTAAACGATCCGCACAACCGGGCGTTAATCCGTGGGGTGATTGCTTCCGGCAATCGCAATTTCGGTGAAGCCTATGGCCGCGCGGGTGAAGTCATCTCACAAAAATGCGGCGTGCCGTGGCTCTGGCGCTTTGAGCTGATGGGCACCCAAAGCGATATCGACAACGTTCGACAAGGAGTGAGTGAATTTTGGCAACGACAACCGCAGAACGCATAACCCAGCCAACGCTGGATTATCACGCCCTGAACGCCATGCTGAATCTGTACGATAAAGCTGGACGCATTCAGTTCGACAAAGACCATGAGGCGGTGGAGGCTTTCTTTGCCGCCCACGTCCGCCCCAACTCGCTGACGTTTGCCAGCCAGCAGGAGCGCCTGGAAACGCTGGTTGCTGAAGGCTACTACGACGAAAGCGTATTAAGCCGTTACGATCGCGCATTTGTAATAAAGCTCTTTGCTCACGCCCACGCCAGCGGATTCCGGTTCCAGACGTTCCTCGGCGCATGGAAGTTCTACACCAGCTATACGCTGAAAACGTTCGACAGTAAGCGCTATCTCGAAGATTTTGAGGATCGGGTCACGATGGTGGCGCTCACGCTGGCGCAAGGCGATGAAATGCTCGCCATGCAGCTTAGCGATGAAATGCTCTCCGGGCGCTTTCAGCCCGCCACGCCAACCTTCTTAAACTGCGGCAAACAGCAGCGCGGCGAGCTGGTTTCCTGCTTCCTGTTACGCATTGAAGACAACATGGAGTCCATTGGCCGGGCGGTTAACTCTGCGCTGCAACTTTCCAAACGCGGCGGCGGCGTAGCGTTTTTGCTCTCTAACCTGCGCGAAGCAGGTGCGCCGATTAAACGCATTGAAAACCAGTCATCCGGCGTGATCCCGGTAATGAAAATGCTGGAAGATGCGTTTTCTTATGCCAATCAACTCGGCGCGCGTCAGGGCGCGGGCGCGGTGTATTTGCACGCGCATCATCCGGACATTTTGCGTTTTCTGGATACCAAACGTGAAAACGCCGACGAGAAAATCCGTATCAAAACCCTGTCGCTTGGCGTAGTGATCCCGGACATTACCTTTAAACTGGCCAAAGAGAATGCCGACATGGCGCTGTTCTCGCCCTATGACGTGGAACGCATTTACGGCAAAGCGTTCGGCGATATCGCCGTCAGTGAACGCTATGACGAACTGCTTGCCGATGGACGCGTGCGCAAAAAATACATTAACGCCCGCGATTTCTTCCAGCGGCTGGCTGAGATCCAGTTTGAGTCCGGCTACCCTTACATCATGTTTGAAGATACGGTGAATCGCGCGAATCCGATTGCAGGTCGTATTAACATGAGCAATCTGTGCTCCGAAATTTTGCAGGTTAACAGCGCCTCCACCTACGATGAAAATCTCAACTACGCGCAGACCGGACACGATATCTCCTGCAACCTCGGCTCGCTGAATATCGCCCATACCATGGATTCCCCGGATTTTGGTCGTACCGTGGAAACGGCGGTTCGCGGCTTAACCGCCGTTTCGGACATGAGTCATATTCGCAGCGTGCCCTCGATTGCAGCCGGAAACAGCGCATCGCACGCGATTGGTCTTGGTCAGATGAACCTGCATGGCTATCTGGCGCGGGAAGGCATCGCCTATGGCTCGCCGGAAGGGCTGGATTTCACCAATATCTACTTTTACACCATCACCTGGCATGCGCTGAATACGTCAATGAAGCTCGCCCGCGAGCGTGGTAAAGCCTTTGCTGGATTCAGGCAGTCTCGCTACGCCAGCGGCGAGTATTTTAGCCAGTATCTGCAGGGTGACTGGCAGCCAAAAACCGACAAAGTTCGCGCACTGTTTGCCGCCAGCGGCATTACGCTGCCGACGCGTGAGATGTGGGCGCAGTTGCGTGAAGATGTCATGCGCTACGGCATTTATAACCAGAATTTACAGGCAGTTCCGCCAACCGGCTCTATTTCCTACATCAACCATGCGACGTCAAGTATTCACCCGATCGTGTCAAAAGTGGAAATTCGCAAAGAGGGCAAAACCGGGCGCGTGTACTACCCAGCTCCTTTTATGACCAATGAGAATCTGGCCTTGTATCAGGATGCCTACGAGATTGGCCCACAAAAAATTATCGATACCTATGCTGAAGCGACGCGCCATGTCGATCAGGGACTGTCGCTGACGCTCTTTTTCCCCGATACCGCCACTACCCGCGATATTAACAAAGCGCAGATCTACGCCTGGCGTAAGGGCATTAAATCGCTGTACTACATCCGACTGCGTCAGCTGGCGCTGGAAGGGACCGAAATCGAAGGTTGCGTGTCATGCGCGCTGTAAGGAGGAGATCATGACATTATCCCGCGTGAGCGCCATCAACTGGAACAAGATTGATGATGATAAAGACCTGGAGGTATGGAATCGCCTGACCAGTAACTTCTGGCTACCGGAAAAAGTTCCGCTTTCCAACGACGTCCCGTCCTGGCAAACGCTGAGCGCTGCCGAGCAGCAGTTAACTATCCGCGTTTTTACCGGGCTAACGCTACTCGACACCATTCAGAATGTTGCCGGTGCGCCAGCGCTAATGGCGGATTCATTAACCCCACACGAAGAAGCGGTGCTGTCGAATATCAGCTTTATGGAAGCCGTTCACGCCCGCTCATACAGCTCTATTTTCTCCACGCTTTGCCAGACCAAAGATGTGGATGCCGCCTACGCCTGGAGTGAGGAAAATATCCCGCTCCAACGTAAGGCGCAGATTATTCTGGCCCATTACGCCAGCGATAATCCGTTGCACAAGAAGATTGCCAGCGTGTTTCTGGAATCATTCCTGTTCTATTCCGGCTTCTGGTTGCCGATGTATTTCTCCAGCCGCGGCAAACTGACTAATACCGCCGATCTCATTCGTCTGATCATTCGTGATGAAGCGGTCCATGGGTATTACATTGGTTATAAATTTCAAAAAAGCCTGGAGCATATTTCCGAATCCGCACGCGAGGAGTTAAAGAATTTTGCCCTCGACCTACTCATGGAGTTGTATGATAACGAAGCGCGTTATACAGAAGAATTGTATGCAGAAACCGGTTGGGTGGATGACGTCAAAGCCTTCCTTTGTTACAACGCCAATAAGGCATTAATGAATTTGGGTTATGAGGCGTTATTCCCGTCAGAAATGGCGGAGGTTAACCCGGCAATCCTTGCCGCGCTGTCGCCCAACGCAGACGAAAACCACGATTTCTTCTCAGGTTCTGGCTCATCTTATGTGATGGGTAAAGCTATCGAAACCGAAGACGACGACTGGAATTTTTAACTCTCATTTTCACAGGAAATACCGTACATTTTTCGCGGTAATATTTTAACAGGATCACACTTTTATCGTGCAATTATAATTGTGTGATCTACACTCAATATCAGCCGCATTATTCGCCTGCATTACACCAATTCAGGCGCTTTTTCATTGGCGTTTACAAAAAATATCAGTTAACGCACATTCACGCTCAGCCCTTATATCACGGGAAATCCCGCCGACTGACCTTCGGCAATATTCATGCCACAACTAAATTCAGGGTTGTCTCAGATTCTCAGTATGTTAGGGTAGAAAAAGGTCACTATTTCCATCAGGTAACATATCGATATAAACAAATAACAGGAATCATTCTATTGCATGGCAATTAAATTAGAAGTGAAGAACCTCTATAAGATATTTGGCGAGCATCCTCAGAGAGCGTTCAAATATATTGAAAAAGGACTTACAAAAGAGCAAATTCTGGAGAAAACAGGGCTATCGCTTGGCGTTAAAGACGCCAGTCTGGCCATTGAAGAAGGCGAGATATTTGTCATCATGGGATTATCCGGCTCGGGTAAATCCACAATGGTACGCCTTCTCAATCGCCTGATTGAACCCACCCGCGGACAGGTACTGATCGACGGCGTAGATATCGCCCGGATCTCCGATGCCGAACTCCGCGAGGTGCGCAGAAAAAAGATTGCGATGGTCTTTCAGTCCTTTGCCCTGATGCCGCATATGACGGTGCTGGACAATACGGCATTCGGCATGGAATTAGCCGGCGTCGCCGCGGATGAACGTCGCGAAAAGGCGCTGGATGCGCTACGTCAGGTCGGTCTGGAGAATTACGCTCACAGCTACCCGGATGAACTTTCCGGGGGGATGCGCCAGCGTGTAGGCCTTGCCCGCGCATTAGCCATTAATCCTGACATCTTATTAATGGATGAGGCCTTCTCAGCCCTCGATCCATTAATTCGTACCGAGATGCAGGATGAACTGGTAAAACTCCAGGCGAAGCATCAACGCACCGTGGTCTTTATTTCCCATGATCTCGACGAAGCTATGCGTATTGGCGACAGAATTGCCATTATGCAAAACGGTGAAGTAGTACAGGTCGGTACACCGGATGAAATCCTGAATAATCCGGCTAATGATTATGTACGCACCTTCTTCCGCGGCGTTGATATTAGCCAGGTGTTCAGCGCGAAAGATATTTCCCGCCGTAGCCCCGAAGGTTTAATTCGTAAAACACCCGGTGTAGGCCCTCGTTCGGCGCTGCAATTATTGCAGGACAAAGATCGCGAATATGGTTACGTGATCGAACGTGGCAATAAATTCGTCGGCGTCGTCTCTATCGACTCACTAAAAACCGCGCTTAGTCAGGCGCAAGGTATTGAAGCGGCGTTGATCAATGAACCGCTGGCTGTCGATGCACAAACTCCTCTCAGCGAGTTGCTTTCTCATGTCGGCCAGGCACCGTGCGCGGTACCGGTAGTTGACGAGGAACAGCAGTATGTGGGCGTTATTTCAAAACGCATGCTGTTACAGGCTTTAGATCGTGAGGGGGCAAACAATGGCTGATCAAACTAATCCGTGGGATACCACACCAGCGGCCGATAGCGCCGCACAAACCGCCGATGCGTGGAGCACACCATCCTCCGCGCCTACTGACGGCGGTAGCGCAGACTGGCTGACCAGCGCGCCCACGCCGGCACCAGAGCATTTCAATATTATGGATCCGTTCCATAAGACGCTGATCCCATTGGACAGTTGGGTCACCGAGGGGATCGACTGGGTGGTGACCCATTTTCGTCCGGTCTTCCAGGGCATCCGTGTACCAGTGGATTACATTCTCAACGGCTTCCAACAAATGCTGTTAGGTATGCCAGCCCCCGTGGCGATTATCCTGTTCGCCCTGATCGCCTGGCAGATTTCCGGCGTTGGAATGGGTGTCGCGACGCTGATTTCGTTGATTGCTATCGGCGCCATTGGCGCGTGGTCGCAAGCGATGATCACGCTGGCGCTGGTGCTGACCGCATTACTGTTCTGTGTGGTGATCGGTCTGCCGATGGGCATCTGGTTGGCGCGCAGCCCTCGGGCGGCAAAGATTGTTCGTCCGCTGCTGGATGCGATGCAAACCACCCCCGCTTTCGTGTATTTGGTGCCGATTGTCATGTTGTTCGGTATTGGTAACGTCCCGGGCGTAGTGGTGACGATTATCTTCGCCCTGCCGCCAATCGTCCGTCTGACCATTCTGGGGATTAACCAGGTGCCGGCCGACCTGATTGAAGCCTCGCGCTCGTTTGGCGCCAGCCCGCGTCAGATGCTGTTTAAAGTGCAGCTCCCGCTGGCGATGCCCACGATTATGGCCGGGGTTAACCAAACGCTGATGCTGGCGCTCTCGATGGTGGTCATCGCCTCGATGATTGCCGTTGGCGGATTGGGTCAGATGGTTCTGCGCGGAATTGGTCGTCTGGATATGGGATTAGCCACGGTTGGTGGCGTTGGGATTGTGATCCTCGCCATCATCCTGGATCGCCTGACGCAGGCCGTTGGTCGCGATTCGCGTAGCCGGGGTAACCGTCGCTGGTACACCACCGGTCCCGTTGGGCTTATCACTCGCCCTTTCACCAAGTAATACACCCGTTGCCCGGTGGCGCTGCGCTTACCGGGCCTACACGTCCCTCCAATAATTAAGGAACAACGATGCGACAGAAAGTTATTATTGCCACAGCGTTTGCCACCCTTGTCTCCACCAGCACTTTCGCTGCCGACCTGCCGGGCAAAGGCATTACCGTCCAGCCAATCCAGAGCACTATCTCTGAAGAATCCTTCCAGACGCAGCTGGTTGCCCGCGCGCTGGAGAAACTGGGTTACACCGTTAACAAAACCAGCGAAGTTGACTATAACGTCGGCTATACCTCCATTGCCTCTGGCGATGCAACTTTTACCGCCGTGAACTGGCAGCCGCTGCATGATGATATGTACGCCGCGGCGGGCGGAGACAAAAAGTTTTATCGCGAGGGGGTATTCGTTACGGGTGCCGCACAGGGTTATCTGATCGACAAAAAAACCGCTGAGCAGTACAAAATCACCAACATCGCCCAGTTAAAAGATCCCAAGATCGCCAAAATTTTTGACACCAACGGCGACGGCAAAGCCGATATGATGGGCTGTTCGCCAGGCTGGGGCTGTGAAGCGGTGATCAACCACCAGAACAAAGCCTTCGATCTGGAAAAAACGGTCGAGGTCAGCCACGGTAACTATGCGGCGATGATGGCAGACACCATCACCCGCTTTAAAGAAGGCAAACCCATTCTTTACTACACCTGGACGCCGTACTGGGTCAGCGACGTGATGAAGCCGGGCAAAGATGTGGTCTGGTTGCAGGTACCGTTCTCTTCCCTGCCGGGTGAGCAGAAAGATATCGATACCAAATTGCCAAACGGCGCTAACTACGGCTTCCCGGTGAACACCATGCACATCGTCGCCAACAAAGCCTGGGCGGAGAAAAATCCGGCGGCAGCGAAACTGTTCGCTATCATGAAATTACCGTTGGCGGATATCAACGCACAGAACGCGATGATGCATGATGGTAAAGCGTCTGAAGCCGATGTTCAGGGTCACGTAGACGGCTGGATCAAAGCCCACCAGCAGCAGTTTGACGGCTGGGTGAACGAAGCGCTGGCTGCGCAGAAATAACCCACTCGCAGGTCTGATAAGCATAGCGCCATCAGGCACAGTAACCGCACCATTGCCGGATACGCTAACGCTTATCCGGCCTGTTTCCCTCTATCCCACCTAAACCGCACAATCCATCACCCAACAAATCAGCAACAGTTAATCACTTCCGTTATGATTGTTTTCTGCAACCCATTATTCAGTTGAAAACCATGACGAAAACCACTCAGGGACTTAGCCCTTCGCTGATCCTGTTAATGTCTATCGCCACCGGCCTTGCCGTCGCCAGTAACTATTACGCGCAACCGCTGCTCGACACCATCGCCCGCAACTTCTCACTGTCTGCCAGTACAGCGGGATTTATCGTCACCGCGGCCCAGCTCGGCTATGCCGCAGGTTTGCTATTCCTGGTACCGCTTGGCGATATGTTTGAGCGACGGATGTTGATTGTCTCCATGACGCTGCTGGCTGCTGGCGGCATGCTGATTACCGCCAGCAGCCAGTCGTTGGGCATGCTGATCCTCGGCACCGCCCTGACCGGACTGTTCTCGGTAGTGGCGCAGATCCTGGTTCCACTGGCGGCAACGCTTGCCACCCCGGACAAGCGCGGGAAAGTCGTCGGGACGATTATGAGCGGCCTGTTGCTGGGTATTCTGCTGGCGCGTACCGTAGCCGGGTTACTGGCGAACCTTGGCGGTTGGCGCACCGTATTTTGGGTGGCATCGATACTGATGGCATTGATGGCGATTGCGCTGTGGCGCGGTCTGCCGAAGATGAAATCAGATACCCATCTTAACTATCCGCAGCTGTTAGGTTCCGTATTCAGCCTGTTTACCCATGATAAATTGCTGCGTACCCGCGCAATGCTGGGTTGCCTGACTTTCGCCAACTTCAGCATTCTGTGGACCTCAATGGCATTTTTGCTCGCCGCGCCGCCGTTTAACTATTCTGAAGGGATGATCGGTCTGTTCGGTCTGGCGGGAGCCGCGGGGGCGTTAGGCGCACGCCCGGCGGGTGGTTTTGCCGATAAAGGGAAATCACATCTCACCACTACCGTTGGCCTGTTGTTACTGTTGCTCTCGTGGCTGGCTATCTGGCTCGGACATACTTCGGTGCCAATGCTGATTATCGGTATTCTGGTTCTGGATCTCACCGTTCAGGGGGTGCATATCACTAACCAGACGGTTATCTATCGCATTCATCCGGATGCACGTAACCGTCTGACCGCCGGCTACATGACCAGCTATTTTATTGGCGGGGCCGCTGGTTCGTTGATTTCGGCCTCCGCCTGGCAACATGCCGGTTGGGCTGGCGTTTGTCTGGCGGGTACGACCGTTGCCGTACTCAACCTGTTGGTCTGGTGGCGAGGTTTTCACCGTCAGGAAGCCGTAAATTAAGCGTATAGCGCTTGTTTACCGCTGATTGGGCTCCTCAGGGTGTTAAGGAGCCCATCAGTCTGCTAAGGTTATAACTCATTGAACCAAGTTATATTAATTTCGGTAATGAAACCTATAACCCTATGGAAAGCCCTATACCCCAGTCCGGATCCCGTTCGGCGACGTTAACGGAAGGATTCAAAGACAGTCTGCCGATAGTTATCAGCTATATTCCGGTCGCTTTTGCATTTGGTCTAAATGCTACTCGCCTTGGCTTTACGCCGGTCGAAAGCGTCTTTTTCTCCTGCATTATCTATGCGGGAGCCAGCCAGTTTGTCATTACCACCATGCTTGCCGCAGGCAGTTCTCTGTGGGTCGCCGCACTGACCGTTATGGCTATGGATATCCGCCATGTTTTATACGGTCCCTCCCTGCGCAGCCGTATCACACAGCGCCTGAACAAACCCAAAAGCGCGCTGTGGGCCTTTGGCCTCACCGATGAAGTCTTTGCCGCCGCAACGGCTAAACTGGTCCGGGATAATCGGCGCTGGAGTGAAAACTGGATGATTGGCATTGCGCTATGTTCCTGGGCTTCCTGGGTATTCGGCACAGTGATCGGCGCGTTTTCCGGTAGTGGTTTACTCAAAGATTATCCCGCGGTTGAAGCGGCACTGGGCTTCATGCTTCCGGCGCTATTTATGAGTTTCCTGCTCGCCTCTTTCCAGCGTCAACAGGCGCTCTGCGTGACTGCCGCACTGGCTGGCGCACTGGCCGGGGTAATACTCTTTTCTATCCCTGCTGCCATCCTTTTGGGCATCATCTGTGGATGCCTGACCGCGCTGCTCCAGTCATTTTGGCAGGGAGGACCTGATGAGCTATGAAGTTTTACTGCTCGGCCTGCTGGTCGGCGGCGTGAATTATTGCTTTCGCTATTTACCGCTCCGTCTTGGGGTAGGGAATGTTCGCCCGACAAGACGCGGTGCGACGGGCATATTACTTGACACCATTGGCATTGCATCAATTTGCGCCCTGTTGGTGGTGTCTACCGCGCCAGAAGTGATGCACGATGCTCGTCGGTTCGTGCCTACGCTGGTAGGGTTTGTCATACTGGGCGCAAGCTTCTATAAGACCCGCAGCATCATCATTCCGACCTTACTGAGTGCTCTGGGCTACGGATTAGCCTGGAAAATGCTGGTTGGCTTATAGACAAAAACAATCATTTTAAATAAATAATACATTTACTTTATTTGTCACTGTCGTTACTATATCGGCTGAAATTAATGAGGTTATACCCAAATGGATAGTTCGTTTACGCCCATTGAACAAATGCTAAAATTTCGCGCCAGCCGCTACGAAGAGTTCCCTTATCAGGAAGTGCTTCTGACTCGTCTTTGCATGCACATGCAGGGCAAGCTGCTGGAAAATCGCAATAAGATGCTGAAAGCTCAAGGGATTAACGAGACATTGTTTATGGCGTTGATTACGCTGGAGTCTCAGGAAAACCACAGTATTCAGCCTTCTGAACTGAGTTGCGCGCTCGGCTCGTCACGGACTAACGCTACCCGCATTGCGGATGAGTTAGAAAAACGTGGCTGGATTGAACGTCGCGAAAGCGATAACGATCGCCGCTGTCTGCATCTGCAATTGACCGAAAAAGGCCATGCTTTTTTGCAAGAGGTGTTACCACCTCAGCACAACTGCCTGCATCAACTCTGGTCATCTCTTAGCACCACCGAAAAAGATCAGCTTGAGCAAATCACCCGTAAACTTCTGACCCGTCTTGACCAGATGGAGCAGGATGGCACGGTATTAGAAGCGCTGCGCTAACGCGCCGACTCGCTCAGAAATCCAGATTTATAAATGAAAACCGACAGGCCAGCACGCATACTGCTGGCCTTTCTGATGAACAGGTCGGCTCAGCCGATGTGAAAAAAATAAGATCGTGGAGAACAACATGAGCGCAAATGCGGAGACTCAAACCCCGCAGCAACCGGTTAAGAAGAATGGCAAACGTAAAAGTATGCTGCTCCTTCTGACCTTGCTCTTTATTATCATTGCCGTGGCATATGGGATTTATTGGTTTTTAGTACTACGTCATTACGAAGATACTGACGATGCGTACGTGGCAGGGAACCAGGTTCAGATCATGGCGCAGGTATCAGGCAGCGTGACGAAAGTCTGGGCTGATAACACTGACTTTGTTAAACAAGGCGATGTGCTGGTTACTCTCGATCAGACGGATGCTAAGCAGGCATTCGAAAAAGCCAAAACGGCATTGGCTTCCAGCGTGCGCCAGACGCACCAACTGATGATCAACAGTAAGCAGTTACAGGCTAGCATTGAAGTGCAGAGAACCGCGCTGGCGCAGGCACAAAGCGACTTTAATCGCCGCGTCCCGCTGGGCAACGCCAACCTGATTGGCCGCGAAGAGCTGCAACATGCGCGAGATGCCGTTGCCAGCGCTCAGGCGCAGCTTGATGTCGCTATCCAGCAATATAATGCTAACCAGGCAATGATTCTCGGCAGCAAGCTGGAAGATCAGCCCGCCGTACAGCAGGCCGCCACCGAAGTGCGCAACGCCTGGCTGGCGCTGGAACGTACCAGAATCGTCAGTCCAATGACCGGCTATGTTTCCCGTCGTGCCGTACAGCCTGGCGCGCAAATCAGCCCAACCACGCCGCTGATGGCAGTTGTTCCGGCCACCAACCTGTGGGTCGATGCTAACTTCAAAGAAACGCAGCTTGCGCACATGCGTATCGGCCAGCCTGCGACGGTTATCAGTGATATTTACGGCGATGACGTGAAATACACCGGTAAAATTGTTGGCCTTGATATGGGTACGGGCAGCGCCTTCTCCCTGCTGCCTGCGCAAAACGCAACCGGTAACTGGATCAAAGTCGTCCAGCGTCTGCCGGTACGTATCGAACTGGATGCGCAGCAGCTGGCGCAACATCCGCTGCGGATCGGTTTGTCTACGCTGGTTACGGTAGATACCTCCAATCGTGACGGACAGATTCTGGCAAGCCAGGTCCGCACCACGCCGGTATCAGAAAGTAATGCACGTGAAATCAACCTTGCTCCGGTCAATAAAATGATCGAAGAGATCGTGCGGGCCAACGCGGGCTAATTCAAAGGTGCGTGTGATGCAACAGCAAAAACCGCTGGAAGGCGCGCAGCTCGTCATTATGACGATCGCGCTGTCTCTGGCGACATTCATGCAGGTGCTGGACTCCACCATTGCTAACGTGGCGATCCCTACTATCGCCGGGAACCTGGGCTCTTCGCTGAGCCAGGGAACCTGGGTGATCACCTCATTCGGGGTGGCGAACGCTATCTCAATTCCAATCACCGGTTGGTTGGCAAAGCGCTTTGGCGAAGTAAGGCTATTCATGTGGTCAACGACTGCCTTCGTCATTGCGTCATGGGCATGCGGGATGTCCACCAGCCTGAACATGCTGATTTTCTTCCGCGTGGTACAAGGGATTGTCGCCGGTCCACTCATTCCTCTTTCGCAAAGCCTGCTGCTGAATAATTATCCTCCCGCCAAGCGTTCCATTGCCCTCGCGCTGTGGTCGATGACGGTGATTGTCGCCCCAATATGCGGCCCTATTCTTGGGGGCTATATCAGCGACAACTATCACTGGGGTTGGATATTCTTCATCAACGTGCCAATCGGCGCGGCGGTGGTATTGATGACTCTGCAAACTCTACGCGGGCGAGAAACCAAAACCGAGCAGCGACGCATTGACGCCATTGGTTTGGCATTGCTGGTCATTGGTATCGGTAGCTTGCAGATTATGCTCGACCGCGGCAAAGAGCTGGACTGGTTTGCCTCACAGGAGATTATCATCCTGACGGTGGTCGCCGTTGTCGCTATCAGCTTCCTGATCGTCTGGGAGCTTACCGACGAGCACCCGATTGTCGATCTCTCGCTGTTTAAGTCGCGAAACTTTACCATCGGCTGCTTGTGTATCAGTCTGGCCTATATGCTCTACTTCGGCGCAATCGTCCTGCTGCCGCAGCTATTGCAGGAGGTTTACGGATATACGGCAACCTGGGCCGGTCTGGCCTCCGCCCCGGTTGGGGTGATCCCGGTGATCCTGTCGCCGATAATCGGCCGCTTCGCGCATAAGCTGGATATGCGTCGTCTGGTCACGTTCAGTTTTATTATGTACGCCGTCTGTTTCTACTGGCGCGCATGGACGTTCGAACCGGGTATGGATTTTGGCGCATCGGCCTGGCCGCAGTTTATTCAGGGATTCGCGGTAGCCTGCTTCTTTATGCCGCTGACGACCATTACGCTGTCCGGTTTACCGCCTGAACGTCTGGCGGCGGCGTCCAGCTTGTCTAACTTTACGCGAACGCTGGCAGGTTCTATCGGAACCTCCATCACCACGACAATGTGGACTAACCGTGAGTCGCTACACCATGCGCAGTTAACGGAGTCCGTTAATCCCTACAACCCAAATGCACAGGCTATGTATAACCAACTGCAGGGATTAGGGATGAGCAAGGAGCAAGCCTCTGGCTGGCTGGCCCAACAGATAACCAATCAAGGGCTGATCATTTCCGCCAACGAAATCTTCTGGATGTCAGCGGGGATCTTCCTGGTGCTGCTTGGTCTTGTCTGGTTCGCTAAACCGCCGTTTGGCGCGGGCGGCGGCGCGGGCGGCGCACATTGATCAAAAAAGCCAGTTCAGATGAACTGGCTTTTTTATACCGGCTGGCGCCTATTATTTGTCGACCAGATGAGAAGCGTGAGCTTCACCATCCAGCATGACAACTAAATATGCAGTTCCTGCAGCTTCTCTTTCGGCAGTGCCAGCTCTTCATTGCTGTTCACACGAACATCGTGCTCAAGGATATGACGGGCAATGTCCTGCGCTTCACTGAGAGAGTGCATCTGATACGTGCCGCACTGGTAAATGTTCAGTTCTGGGATCTGGTTTTGATCCTGCACTTTCAGTACGTCAGCCATCGCCGCTTTCCACGCGTCGGCAACACGCTGCTCGTCCGGCGTGCCAATCAGGCTCATGTAGAAGCCGGTGCGGCATCCCATCGGAGAGATATCAATAATCTCAACGCCGTTACCGTTGAGATGGTTACGCATAAAACCTGCAAACAGGTGTTCCAGCGTATGGATACCTTTCTCAGGCATCACTTCTTTGTTCGGAATGCAGAAACGCAGATCAAACACGGTGATTGCGTCGCCATGCGGGGTGTTCATCGTTTTTGCAACCCGGACCGCGGGAGCTTCCATCCGGGTGTGATCGACAGTAAAACTATCTAACAACGGCATTTAGCCACCTCCGATAAATTTTTTAAAAATAATCTGAACTCTTTGTTCCGGGGCGAGTCTGAGTATATGAAAGACGCGCATTTGTTATCATCATCCCTGTTTTCAGAGATGAAATTTTGGCCACTCCCGAGTGGCCTTTTTCTTTTGTATCAAGCGTGCTTTTCCAGCCACACGCTAAACGGCTCGGTATCAGCCGCTTCGATCTCCTGCTGACGACGCTTTGACGCTTCGGTTTCAGCAATAAACTCTTCTTCCTGCAATATTTCCAACGGCTCTTCGCGCAGAAGGTTTCGGTATGCCTCACCCAACGCTTTGCCCGTACCGCCAATGCCTTCATCAATCATAGACCGTAGGATCCGGGCAGAGAATGTCAGTTCAGGATTATCAAAGCAGGCGACCAACTCGTCGCATACCTTTTGATACTCCTCTCCCCCGTGGATGCTGTCCAGCGTTTGTGCTACGCGTTTCAGGTCGCGGAACAAATCTTTACCCACTTCAGGCAGTGGGAACTGCGCTGTCTCACAGCCGATGCCTAAGGTCAGGCCAGGCTTACGCCCTTCCAGAATAACGCGATTCCAGTTAGTACGCGTACATAACAGCTCATCGCTACTCATTTCCGGCGCATCGGCCAATGCGCACCAGACCATAAACAGATCGAGGAAGCGTACCTGTTGCTCGTCTACGCCGATTGGTGAGAACGGGTTAATATCCAGTGAACGTACTTCGATGTACTCAATACCGCCACGCAGAAGCGCGTCAGAAGGCGTTTCACCACGACGAGTGACGCGTTTCGGACGGATAGGCGCATACAGTTCATTTTCAATCTGCAAAACGTTGCTGTTAATTTGCAGACGCTTACCGTCCTTCTCCAGACCGATCGCCGCGTACTCCTCGGAAGGGGTTTTAATCGCACGCTTTAATCCTGCCACATACTCATGCAAATCGTTAAACGTAATTCCGAGATTGCTTTGCGACTTATTGGTATAGCCCAAATCGCTCAAACGCAGCGATGTCGCGTACGGCAGGTAATACATTCCACAGTCGGTTTTTTCAAACGGCAGGGTGGTCGGTTTTCCTTGCAGGAAGGAGGAACAAATGGCCGGAGAAGCGCCAAACAGATACGGGATGACCCAGCCAAAACGGTAATAGTTACGGATAAGACGGAAGTAACCCGCAGAGATCTTCTCTTTAGCATCTTCACCGTCCGTTACGCCGCATTTCGCCTGCCAGAAAGCCATCGGCAGCGAGAAGTTGTAATGTACGCCGGAGATGGTCTGCATCAACGCGCCATAACGGTTTTTGAGGCCTTCGCGATAAAGCGTTTTCAAACGACCGGTATTCGACGTACCGTACTGCGCCAGCTCAATATCCTGACCGTCGGCAATATAGCAAGGCATGCTCAACGGCCACATACGCTCGTCGCCCAGGTTTCTGGCGGTATAACGATGCAGGTCGCGCATGAACGTCAGCATTTTATGAATATCGTCGCCAGGTGGAGTAATAAACTCCAGCAGCGCTTCGGCAAAGTCCGTGGTTATCCACTTATGTGTTAGCGCTGAGCCTAACACCTCAGGATGGCCTGTCGTCGCCAATGACCCATCAGCATTGACGCGCAGCGTTTCACGCTCCAGCCCACGTTGAATCCCCTTTAACGCCTGAGGATGGTTTTCCAGCCAGGCCAGCGCCTGTGATACGTTCGGGATCAAATTGACCTCCCGCCTGTCAAAATCGTTTTAATTAGCATAATGGTATTGGTTACCCTGAAGGCTATCTCACAACACAATTAGTGCCACCACATAATGCCTTGCGTCGTAACCGCTGCGACAACAACATAGCGCAACGCCTTGCCAAGGCATAAGAAAAAGAGAACTGGGCCCCACGAGATGCGCATCCATCCAGCTAACAGGCACAGTAAATCACCCACAACCGGCATCCAGCTTAATAATAGTGTGACAGCGCCATAGCGCCGCAGCCAGCCAGTGGCTTTCTCTTGCCAGCGCGATGTTTTACGCAATGGAAAGAAACGCCCAAGGATAACGTTAGTTAACCCTCCAAGGCTATTACCCATTGTTGCTGTTAAGACTAAGACCCAGGGATGACTTACCCCAGAAATCAGCAAAGCAACCAGAACAACTTCAGAATTGCCGGGTAATAGCGTGGCGCTGAGAAAACTGCTGGCAAACAGTGACAGGAGCGATAGTCCATCACTCACAATAACCGAACATCCACGGCGTCCATCCCCGCTGCGCTCGCCGCCTGCAGTCCAAAATCGGCATCTTCAAACACGACGCAGCGCGCCGGAACAACCCCCATTCGCTCAGCACAAAGCAAGAACGTATCAGGAGCAGGCTTATGGCGTTGTACGTGATCGGCGGCCACCACAGCATCAAAATAACGACGCAGACCAAGGTGAGCGAGTAGAGCCTCTGCAATTGCGCTTTCACTCCCCGTCCCTACCGACATAGGGCGGCGGCCATGCCAGGCTTTCACCACTTCAACCAACGGTAAAGGCTGGACGCTATCCAGCAGCATGCTTTTTACCTTGTCCGTTTTTTCTCGTGCCAAAACATGGGGGTCAAGATCGGCATGATTCAATTCAATCACCGCCTGGGCAATACGCCACGTTGGAGAGCCGTTGAGGGCAACCATGGCTTGTTCATCAAACCGTAGCCCATAATGGCCCAATACCTCATGCCACGCCTTACGGTGCGTAGGTTCGGTATCCAGGATGGTGCCATCCATATCAAAAATCAAACCCGCATAACGTTCGTACATCGTCTTCTCACAAGCCGAATGACCAGACGTTATTTTATCGTAATTGATTGATTTTGTCGCTGACAGCGAATTGAGGGATGTTCAGGGAGTATGTGGAAATGATTCATGAGGGGGAAAGTGCTAGCGATCATCTCGCAGACCATGAAGAAACAGTTTCGCTGTTATTCAGGAGAAGATGGTGCATCCGGGAGGATTACTCACTAGCGTTCGCCCTACGGGCCGTTGCTGAAGCAACGTTATCCTCCCTGGCACTGGCGATTATCTCGCAGACCGTGAAATAACAGTTTCGCTATTATTTAGGAGAAGATGGTGCATCCGGGAGGATTCGAACCTCCGACCGCTCGGTTCGTAGCCGAGTACTCTATCCAGCTGAGCTACGGATGCATCGGGAATTGCTGATTACTACTGATACGGCAAGAAGATGGTGCATCCGGGAGGATTACTCGGCTGCACCTCGCCCTGCGGGCCGTTGCTGAAGCAACGTTATCCTCCCTGGTGCTGGCGATTATCTCGCAGACCATACAACAACAGTTTCGCTGTTATTCAGGAGAATATGGTGCATCCGGGAGGATTCGAACCTCCGACCGCTCGGTTCGTAGCCGAGTACTCTATCCAGCTGAGCTACGGATGCATCGGGAAACTTACTTTACTGCAGATTTGATGTCGCTACTAAAGCGCTATCAAGTAATATGGTGCATCCGGGAGGATTACTCGGCTGCACCTCGCCCTGCGGGCCGTTGCTGAAGCAACGTTATCCTCCCTGGTGCTGGCGATTATCTCGCAGACCATACAACAACAGTTTCGCTGTTATTCAGGAGAATATGGTGCATCCGGGAGGATTCGAACCTCCGACCGCTCGGTTCGTAGCCGAGTACTCTATCCAGCTGAGCTACGGATGCATCGGGAATTGCTGATTACTACTGATACGGCAAGAAGATGGTGCATCCGGGAGGATTACTCACTAGCGTTCGCCCTACGGGCCGTTGCTGAAGCAACGTTATCCTCCCTGGTGCTGGCGATTATCTCGCAGACCATACAACAACAGTTTCGCTGTTATTCAGGAGAATATGGTGCATCCGGGAGGATTCGAACCTCCGACCGCTCGGTTCGTAGCCGAGTACTCTATCCAGCTGAGCTACGGATGCATCGGGAATTGCTGATTACTACTGATACGGCAAGAAGATGGTGCATCCGGGAGGATTACTCACTAGCGTTCGCCCTACGGGCCGTTGCTGAAGCAACGTTATCCTCCCTGGTGCTGGCGATTATCTCGCAGACCATACAACAACAGTTTCGCTGTTATTCAGGAGAATATGGTGCATCCGGGAGGATTCGAACCTCCGACCGCTCGGTTCGTAGCCGAGTACTCTATCCAGCTGAGCTACGGATGCATCGGAAAACTTGCTTTACTGCCGATATTGATATCGTAATAAACGATATCAAGTAAGAGATGGTGCATCCGGGAGGATTCGAACCTCCGACCGCTCGGTTCGTAGCCGAGTACTCTATCCAGCTGAGCTACGGATGCATCGGAAAACTTGCTTTACTGCCGATATTGATATCGTAATAAACGATATCAAGTAAGAGATGGTGCATCCGGGAGGATTCGAACCTCCGACCGCTCGGTTCGTAGCCGAGTACTCTATCCAGCTGAGCTACGGATGCATCGGAAAACTTGCTTTACTGCCGATATTGATATCGTAATAAACGATATCAAGTAAGAGATGGTGCATCCGGGAGGATTCGAACCTCCGACCGCTCGGTTCGTAGCCGAGTACTCTATCCAGCTGAGCTACGGATGCATCGGGAAACTTACTTTACTGCAGATTTGATGTCGCTACTAAAGCGCTATCAAGTAATATGGTGCATCCGGGAGGATTACTCGGCTGCGCCTCGCCCTGCGGGCCGTTGCTGAAGCAACGTTATCCTCCCTGGTGCTGGCGATTATCTCGCAGACCATACAACAACAGTTTCGCTGTTATTCAGGAGAATATGGTGCATCCGGGAGGATTCGAACCTCCGACCGCTCGGTTCGTAGCCGAGTACTCTATCCAGCTGAGCTACGGATGCATCGGGAAACTTACTTTACTGCAGATTTGATGTCGCTACTAAAGCGCTATCAAGTAATATGGTGCATCCGGGAGGATTACTCGGCTGCACCTCGCCCTGCGGGCCGTTGCTGAAGCAACGTTATCCTCCCTGGTGCTGGCGATTATCTCGCACACCATGAAACAACAGTTTAGCTGTTATCTCGTAGAAGATGGTGCATCCGGGAGGATTCGAACCTCCGACCGCTCGGTTCGTAGCCGAGTACTCTATCCAGCTGAGCTACGGATGCAAATGGCGGTGAGGCGGGGATTCGAACCCCGGATGCAGCTTTTGACCGCATACTCCCTTAGCAGGGGAGCGCCTTCAGCCTCTCGGCCACCTCACCAACACGCCTCTTACGAGTGCTTCGAAGAACTTGTTTCTGCTCATCGTCGCTGCGTGGCGCACATATTACTTTCTGGGACTTATAAGTCAAACAATTTTTCCAGAGCTTTTATCGTTTGCACATTTCACGCGCAATTAGTCTGCAAAAACGGCAAAAAGAGTGTTTTATCAACAGATAAATTGGCAGTTTCCGCAGACAATGAACAAACAGAAAATTCGCCGGGAACGACAATGTGCGTATGGGAAAAGAGAAAATGGGGGGAGTGAAGCAGAAAAGCGAAGAAAAAGGACAACTCAATCAGGTTGCGCCTCACCAGAATGGTGAGACGCGAAAACCTTAATAACTGGACTGCTGGGATTTTTCAGCCTGGATACGCTGGTAGATCTCTTCACGATGGACAGAAACTTCTTTCGGGGCGTTTACGCCAATGCGTACCTGGTTGCCCTTCACCCCTAAAACTGTCACGGTGACCTCATCGCCTATCATGAGGGTCTCACCAACTCGACGAGTCAGAATCAGCATTCTTTGCTCCTTGAAAGATTAAAAGAGTCGGGTCTCTCTGTATCCCGGCATTATCCATCATATAACGCCAAAAAGTAAGCGATGACAAACACCTAAGTGTAAGCAGTCACGGCATCACATTCTGTTAAACCTAAGTTTAGCCGATATACACAACTTCAACCTGACTTTATCGTTGTCGATAGCGTTGATGCAAACGCTGCGGATTGAAGCCCGCAGCGTCGACTTACGCTTATAATTATTACAGTTTTGCGCTGACCCAGCCTTTCACACTGGCTAACGCTGCAGGCAGAGCCGCTGCATCCGTACCACCGGCTTGCGCCATGTCCGGACGACCACCACCCTTACCGCCTACCTGCTGAGCGACCATACCAACCAGTTCCCCTGCTTTCACTCGGTCTGTCACATCCTTAGACACACCAGCAATCAGAGAAACCTTACCTTCAACTACCGTTGCCAGAACGATAACGGTAGACCCCAGTTGATTTTTCAGATCATCAACCATGGTACGCAACATTTTCGGCTCAACGTCCGCAAGTTCACTGACCAGCAGCTTCACGCCGTTGATATCAACCGCTTTGCTGGAGAGATTTGCACTCTCCTGCGCCGCAGCCTGTTCCTTCAATTGCTGCAATTCTTTTTCGAGTTGACGCGTACGTTCCAGTACAGAACGCACTTTATCACCGATATTCTGGCTATCGCCTTTCAGCAGCTGCGCGATATCGCTTAAGCGGTCGCTCTCAGCATGCACGGTTTGGATAGCGCCTTCACCGGTTACGGCTTCGATACGACGAACGCCCGCCGCCGTGCCTGACTCAGACACAATGCGGAACAGACCGATATCCCCCGTACGGCTGGCGTGAGTACCGCCACACAGTTCGGTGGAGAAATCGCCCATACTCAGAACGCGCACGTGGTCATCATATTTCTCGCCAAACAGCGCCATTGCGCCTTTGGCTTTCGCCGCTTCCAGATCCATGATGTTCGTTTCAATCGGCAGGTTGCGACGAATTTGCGCATTCACCAGATCTTCAACGGCACGGATTTCAGCAGGCTTCATGGCTTCGGTATGAGAGAAGTCGAAACGCAGCACTTTATCGTTAACCAGCGAGCCTTTCTGTGCCACATGCGTGCCCAATACCTGGCGCAGCGCCGCGTGCATCAGGTGCGTTGCGGAGTGATTCAAGCGGATACGCGCACGACGCGCTTCATCCACATCAGCCTGTACTGCATCGCCTATTTTCAGAGAACCCGCAGACAGTTTGCCGATATGACCAATCGCCTGGCCATATTTTTGCGTGTCACTCACGGCAAACGCAAAGCCCGCACCTTTCAGTTCGCCCTTGTCGCCAACCTGACCACCAGATTCCGCATAGAACGGCGTCTGATCCAGTACAACAACAGCGTCCTGACCGGCGTTAATGGCGTCTACCGCTTTACCATCGACAAACAGCGCAGTCACTTTGCCGTTCAGCTCAAGATGCTCATACCCTTTAAATTCTGAAGCGCCATCAACGCGAATCATCGCATTGTAGTCTGCGCCAAAACCGCTGGCTTCACGCGCACGACGGCGCTGTTCTTCCATTGCGGCTTCAAAGCCCGCCTCGTCAACCTTGATGTTGCGCTCGCGGCAAACGTCTGCCGTCAGGTCAACCGGGAAGCCGTATGTGTCATACAGACGGAAGGCGGTTTCGCCATCCAGCGTATCACCCGTCAGTTTTGCCAGCTCTTCGTCCAGCAGTGCCAGACCACGTTCCAGCGTACGAGCGAACTGTTCTTCTTCGGTTTTCAGAACCTGTTCAACCATTGCCTGTTGACGCTTCAGCTCTTCACCTGCAGACCCCATGACTTCCACCAACGGACCAACCAGCTTGTAGAAGAAGGTATCCTTCGCGCCCAGCATGTTGCCATGACGTACCGCGCGGCGAATGATACGGCGCAGCACATAGCCACGGTTTTCATTCGACGGGACAACGCCATCGGCAATCAGGAATGCACAAGAACGGATATGGTCAGCGATAACGCGCAGCGACTTGTTGCTCAGATCGGTCGCACCAGTAACTTTCGCGACGGATTCAATCAGTGAGCGGAACAGGTCAATTTCATAGTTGGAGTTAACGTGTTGCAGCACGGCCGCAATACGCTCCAGACCCATACCGGTATCCACGGACGGCTTCGGCAGCGGTTCCATGGTGCCGTCAGCCTGACGGTTGAACTGCATGAAGACGATGTTCCAGATCTCAATGTAGCGATCGCCATCTTCTTCTGCGCTTCCCGGAGGGCCGCCCCAAATGTGGTCGCCGTGGTCGTAGAAAATTTCGGTGCACGGACCGCAAGGACCGGTATCACCCATCTGCCAGAAGTTGTCGGATGCATAGGCCGCGCCTTTGTTATCACCAATGCGGATGATACGCTCGCGCGGAATACCAACTTCTTTTTCCCAAATTTCATAGGCTTCATCGTCAGTTTCATAGACGGTGACCCACAGACGTTCTTTTGGCAGGGCAAACCAGTTTTCACCGGTCAGCAGTTCCCATGCGAATTGAATGGCGTCGTGTTTGAAATAATCGCCGAAGCTGAAGTTGCCCAGCATTTCGAAGAAGGTATGGTGACGTGCAGTGTAACCGACGTTTTCCAGGTCGTTGTGCTTACCGCCCGCACGTACACAACGCTGCGAGGTGGTTGCGCGGGAATAATTACGCTTGTCGAGGCCAAGGAAAACATCCTTGAACTGGTTCATCCCGGCGTTGGTAAACAACAAAGTAGGGTCATTGTTTGGTACCAGGGAGCTGCTGGCAACTACCTGATGTCCTTTACTATGGAAAAAATCGAGAAACGCCTGACGGATCTCAGCGGTGCTCTTGCTCATAATTATCCTGAAGAAATCAAGCTAACGAAATGTCATTACCAGCATCGGCAGCAAACTGCGCCTCTGGCAATCGAAAAGTGGGAATAAGATAAGTTTTCTTTACTGGGAAGTAAAATCCCGTATGCGCTCAATCGTCAAAATTTCGCCATATTGCCTGAATATCTTCCATCAGATAGCCACGATAGAGCAAAAAACGCTGGGCCTTTACCTTATCTGAAAAATCGACTGGTAAAGGTTCACCGTATTTCCTGATTGCCTGCTCGCGCGCAAGTACTGCCCAGTCAATTTCACACTCGCGCATGGCGCGCTCAATAGCCTCACGCGAGATTCCTTTCTGGCTGAGTTCCTGCCGCACTCGCGCAGGCCCATAACCTTTGCGGCTACGGCTGGCAATAAACTGCTGAACGAAGCGGTCATCATCCAGATAATGACTTTCAATGCACCAGGCAATGACCTTGTCGTAATCTTCCGGGGAAGCATCAATGTCTTCCGGCCCTTGTTTGCCCATCACCGGCGCGGCCAGTTTACGCCGTAGTTCCTGCTCGCTGTGATCGCGCATTGCCAGAATACGCACGGCGCGGTCGAGCAGTCGGGAATAAGCGGATCGGCGGGAAGTTGCATCTGTCATAGTGAACCTTCAGAAATGCAAAAGGGCTGCATGATATGCAGCCCTTTACTGTATGCGATGTAAAACAGATTATCAGAAATCTTCGTTCGTTTCTGCTACGTCTTCGCCACCGTCATCAACAGAGAAATCTGGCGTTGAATCCTGGTTATTGAGCAGTAACTCGCGCAATTTCTTCTCAATTTCTTTTGCGGTTGCCGGGTTTTCTTTCAGCCAGTTGGTCGCATTCGCTTTACCCTGACCGATTTTCTCACCGTTATAGCTGTACCATGCACCGGCTTTTTCAATCAGCTTCTCTTTCACGCCCAGGTCAACCAGTTCGCCATAGAAGTTGATACCTTCACCATACAGAATCTGGAATTCAGCCTGTTTAAACGGCGCGGCGATTTTGTTTTTCACGACCTTAACGCGGGTTTCGCTACCAACCACGTTGTCGCCCTCTTTCACTGCGCCGATACGGCGAATGTCCAGGCGCACGGAGGCATAGAATTTCAGCGCGTTACCACCGGTAGTGGTTTCCGGGTTACCGAACATAACGCCAATTTTCATACGGATCTGGTTGATGAAAATCAGCAGCGTGTTGGACTGCTTCAGGTTACCGGCCAGCTTACGCATCGCCTGGCTCATCATACGCGCCGCAAGACCCATGTGAGAGTCGCCAATCTCGCCTTCGATTTCCGCTTTCGGCGTCAGCGCCGCCACGGAGTCGACAACGATAACGTCAACCGCACCGGAACGCGCCAGCGCATCACAGATTTCCAGCGCTTGTTCACCGGTATCCGGCTGGGAACACAGCAGGTTGTCGATATCAACGCCAAGCTTACGGGCATAGACGGGATCCAGCGCGTGTTCCGCATCAATGAACGCACAGGTTTTACCTTCGCGCTGAGCGGCGGCAATAACCTGCAGCGTCAGCGTCGTTTTACCGGAAGATTCAGGCCCGTAGATTTCGACGATACGGCCCATTGGCAAACCGCCCGCGCCTAATGCGATGTCCAGAGAAAGCGAACCGGTGGAGATGGTTTCCACATCCATGGAACGGTCTTCACCCAGGCGCATGATGGAGCCTTTACCGAATTGCTTTTCGATCTGACCCAGCGCTGCCGCCAACGCTTTCTGTTTGTTTTCGTCGATAGCCATTAATTACTCCTGTCATGCCGCTTTCGGGGTAAACCGCGAAACGTGAAAGATAATGTTCTGTTGAGGCAATTATACTGTATGCTCATACAGTATCAAGTATTTTGTAGAAATTGTTGCCACAGGGTTTGTAACGCATAGGCAGTCGCCTGCCGACGTACCGCATCGCGGTCACCGCTGAAACATTCCCGGCGGGTAATCCCCTCGCCGCTTGCGCTGGCAAAGGCAAACCATACCGTACCCACAGGCTTTTCCTCACTGCCGCCATCCGGCCCCGCAATACCGCTGATCGAGACCGCTAAATGCGCGCGGGCCGCTTTTAGCGCGCCAATCGCCATTTCCACGACGACAGGCTCACTCACCGCGCCATGCTGGGCCAGCGTCTCTTCGCGCACGCCAATCATCTGCGCTTTGGCTTCGTTGCTGTAGGTCACGAACCCGCGTTCAAACCAGGCGGAACTGCCGGCAATATCCGTAATGGCTTTGGCTACCCAACCGCCGGTGCAGGATTCCGCCGTCGTAACGGTCGCCCCGCGCGCTTTCAGCGCCAGGCCAACCTGCTCGCTTAACTGCATCAGTTCACTGTCGGTCATTTCAGCCTCTGTCAGTTAAAAAAATATGCCGCACAAGATAGCACTTTCACAACCAATGTGGGGATGGGGAGAACGTTTTACGAGGGGGATTCCAAAAATTGATCCGTTGCAAAATAAGACCCGCCGGATGGCGATGTCAGAGCATCTTATCCGGCCTACAAGCAATATCTTATCTGTAGGCCGGTTGGAGCGATTACTGTACGCGCGCCAGCGCTACCGCCTGACCCAATTGCCACACCGCCATCGCGTAGTGGGTACTGTGGTTGTAGCGGGTGATGGTGTAGAAGTTTGGCAGCCCGTACCAGTACTGATAACCGGTGCCAATATCCAGGCGCAGCAGGCTGGCCTGCTGATGATTCCCCAACGACTGCTGCGGCGTCAGACCCGCGGCGGCAAGCTGTGAAATGCTGTACTGGGTTTTAAAGCCGTTCGCCAGCCCAGGCGCCTGACCATTCGCCGGCACCGCGACCGTATCGCCTTTCACCCAGCCGTGGCCTTTGAAATAGTTCGCCACGCTACCGATGGCGTCAACCGGATCCCACAGATTAATGTGCCCATCGCCATTGAAATCGACCGCATATTCTTTATAGGAAGACGGCATAAACTGGCCGTAGCCCATCGCACCGGCGAAGGAACCTTTCAAATCGAGCGGATCATCACTTTCATCTCGCGCCATCAACAGGAAAGTTTCCAGTTCGCCAGAGAAGTATTCCGCACGACGAGGATAATTAAAGGACAGCGTCGCCAGCGCATCCAGAATTCGCGTTTTGCCCATCACGCGGCCCCAGCGCGTCTCTACGCCAATAATACCGACGATGATTTCCGGTGGCACGCCGTAGACCTGCCACGCACGGTTCAGGGCATCTTCATATTGATTCCAGAAGGCCACGCCGTTTTGCACGTTGTCCGGCGTGATGAACTGCTTGCGATAACGCAGCCACGCGCCGTTAGGTCCGGCTGGAGGTTGAGTCGTCGGCGCCTGACGGTCCATCAAACGCAATACGGAGTCCAGCCGCTTGGCCTGCGACAGGATCTCCTGCAACTGCTGACGGTCAAAGCCATGCTTGTTCACCATCTTCTCGATGAACTGTTGCGCGTTCGGGTTATTGGCAAAATCGCCGCCCGTTAGCATGACATTGTGCTGTGGCTCAAGCAGGAAACCGCCGGATGGCGTACCCGTAGTCGTTTGAGTCTCTGAAGGTTTAGGTTTGCTGCTACAGGCAGCAAGCAATACGAAAAGGGGAAGTAACGCTACATAACGACGCTTGAACATGAGACATCCATTAAACAAATTCAGCCTGGGAGAAGTATGGTAAAGCATCCTCAGCCATACAAGGAAGCAGTAGTCGCTCTGCTTCACAGAATTTCCCCCCTCTTGCACTTCCGACCGTCATATTTGCGAGCGCTTACGCAATAACTTTCAAAATAAAATATTTACCTTTCATTTTGAGATCAAAATAACACTTTTAAATCTTTCGATCTGATTAAAATTAGTTTCCGTTTGGCAAGATAACTAAAAAACCCTACAGGAGAGAATAATGATCGACACCATCACACTCGGTGCTGAGTGGTTTATCGGGCTGTTCCAGAAAGGCGGAGAGGTGTTTACCGGCATGGTGACCGGTATTCTTCCCCTGCTGATTAGCCTGCTGGTCATCATGAATGCGCTGATTAACTTTATCGGCCAGCAGCGTATTGAACGTTTTGCTCAGCGCTGCGCCGGAAACCCACTGTCCCGCTATCTGCTGCTGCCGTGCATCGGCACATTTGTGTTTTGTAATCCGATGACGCTAAGCCTGGGCCGCTTTATGCCAGAAAAGTACAAGCCCAGCTACTACGCTGCGGCCTCTTATAGCTGCCATTCCATGAATGGCTTATTCCCGCACATCAACCCCGGCGAGCTGTTTGTCTATCTCGGTATCGCCAGCGGCCTGACGACGCTGGGCCTTCCGCTTGGCCCGCTGGCGGTGAGCTATTTGCTGGTCGGTCTGGTCACCAACTTCTTCCGCGGCTGGGTAACCGATTTCACCACCGCCATTTTCGAGAAAAAAATGGGCATTCAACTTGAGCAGAAAGTTCATCTGGCGGGAGCAACATCATGACGCGTATTCGTATTGAAAAAGGCACCGGCGGCTGGGGCGGCCCGCTTGAACTAGATGCCGTACCGGGCAAGAAAATTGTCTATATCACTGCCGGGACTCGCCCTGCGATTGTCGACACGCTGGCGAATCTGACCGGTTGGCAGGCCATTGATGGTTTCAAAGAGGGCGAACCGCCGGAGAGTGAAATTGGCGTGGCGATCATCGACTGCGGCGGCACGCTGCGCTGTGGGATCTATCCCAAACGTCGCATACCCACGGTAAATATTCACGCCACGGGGAAATCCGGTCCACTGGCCCAGTACATTGTCGAAGATATCTATGTCTCTGGCGTAAAAGAAGAAAACATTACCGTTGTCGGTGAAGCATCCATTGCGCCGCAACCTGCAAGCAGCACGATTGGTCGCGATTACGACACCAGTAAAAAGATTACTGAACAAAGCGATGGTCTGTTGGCAAAAGTCGGTATGGGCATGGGGTCAGCCGTTGCTGTCCTGT
This sequence comes from Citrobacter sp. wls708, assembly GCF_005281255.1. Lineage (NCBI taxonomy): Bacteria > Pseudomonadati > Pseudomonadota > Gammaproteobacteria > Enterobacterales > Enterobacteriaceae > Citrobacter > Citrobacter sp. wls708. Next base: position 321,772 of record NZ_SZXE01000043.1, on the reverse strand, counting down.
TCCAGGCCGGTCGCGACACTATTGATACCGTTCTGAAAACCATTCTGCCATTTATGGCGTTCGTCTCGGCGCTGATCGGCATCATCATGGCTTCTGGTCTGGGAGACTGGATAGCCCATGGACTCGCACCGCTCGCCAGCCACCCGCTGGGACTGGTGACGCTGGCGCTGATTTGCTCTTTCCCGCTGCTGTCGCCTTTCCTCGGCCCTGGTGCGGTCATCGCCCAGGTTATCGGGGTGCTGATCGGCGTACAGATTGGCCTGGGGAACATCCCTCCCCATCTGGCGCTACCGGCCTTGTTTGCCATTAATGCGCAAGCCGCATGCGACTTTATTCCAGTGGGGTTATCGCTGGCCGAAGCGCGTCAGGACACGGTCCGCGTCGGCGTGCCATCCGTCCTGGTAAGCCGCTTCCTGACCGGCGCGCCTACCGTTCTCATCGCCTGGTTTGTATCCGGCTTTATTTACCAATAAGAGGCACTCAAAAATGACCGTGATTTATCAAACCACCATCACCCGCATCGGCCAAAGCGCCCCGGACGCACTTTGCGACCAGATGTTAATTACCTTTCGTGAAGGCGCGCCAGCGGATATTGAAGAGTTTTGCTTCATCCATTGCCACGGCGATCTGAACGGTTCTTTGCACGCCGGGATCCAGTTTGAACTGGGCCAGCATCACTACCCGGTCACCGCCGTTGGCAGCGTGGCGGAACAAAACTTACGTGAACTGGGGCATATCACCCTACGTTTTGACGGACTCAGCGAAGCGGAATTCCCTGGCACCGTACATGTGGCGGGCCCTGTACCGGACGATATCGCGCCGGGCTGTATTTTGAAGTTTGTTGCTTAAGATTGAAGGAGAAAAAGATGAATCAGGTTGCCGTTGTCATTGGTGGAGGCCAGACCCTGGGAGCGTTCCTTTGCCGTGGGCTTGCGACAGAAGGATACCGCGTCGCGGTGGTGGATATTCAAAGCGATAAAGCCGCCAACGTCGCGCAGGAGATTAACGCCGAGTTTGGCGCAGGCACAGCGTACGGTTTTGGCGCTGATGCCACCAGCGAACAGAGCGTGCTGGCACTATCACGCGGAGTGGATGAAATATTTGGTCGCGTCGACCTGCTGGTTTACAGCGCGGGTATCGCTAAAGCCGCGTTCATCAGCGACTTTCAGCTTGGGGATTTCGACCGCTCGCTGCAGGTGAACCTGGTCGGTTACTTCCTCTGCGCCCGTGAATTCTCGCGCCTGATGATCCGCGATGGCGTTCAGGGACGCATTATCCAGATCAACTCCAAATCAGGGAAAGTAGGCAGTAAACACAATTCGGGCTACAGCGCGGCAAAATTTGGCGGCGTGGGTTTAACCCAATCGCTGGCGCTGGATCTGGCGGAATACGGGATTACCGTCCATTCGCTGATGCTCGGCAACCTGTTGAAATCACCGATGTTCCAGTCATTATTACCGCAGTACGCTACCAAACTGGGCCTTAAGCCGGATGAAGTAGAGCAGTATTACATTGATAAGGTTCCGCTCAAACGCGGCTGCGATTATCAGGACGTGCTGAACATGCTGCTGTTTTATGCCAGTTCGAAAGCCTCTTACTGCACTGGACAATCGATTAACGTCACCGGCGGTCAGGTGATGTTCTAAGAGGTATGACTGCCCGGTAGCGCTGTGCTTACCGGGCCTACGAATATTATGTAGGCCGGATTAGGCGCAGCCGTCGTCCGGCAAAATCAAAGGAGCGCATTATGGTTTCCGCACTGATTACCGTCGCCGCCATCGCCTGGTGCCTGCAACTGGCGCTTGGTGGCTGGCAAATATCCCGCTTTAACCGCGCGTTCGATAAACTTTGTCAGCGGGGTCGGGTGGGCGTGGGTCGTTCCGGCGGACGGTTTAAACCGCGCGTGGTCGTCGCCATCGCGCTTGATGAGCAACAGCGGGTTACCGATACGTTATTTATGAAAGGTCTTACCGTATTCGCCAGACCCGGCAAAATTGCCACCATAATGGGCAAACATCTTGATGATTTACAGCCTGATGTGATCTTTCCCCATGATCCGTTAGCGCAGAATGCACTATCATTGGCGCTTAAACTGAAACATGGGTAATTTCGTTGTGAATGCTAATAGCTTGCGAAATTATCATTTTGCAACCTAAATAAGTCAGGGTAATCACGCCTATGAAACCTCGTCAGCGTCAGGCTGCCATACTGGAGCACCTGCAAAAGCAGGGAAAATGCTCGGTTGAAGAACTGGCCCACTACTTTGACACGACCGGTACAACCATTCGCAAAGACCTGGTCATTCTGGAAAATGCTGGAACCGTCATTCGTACCTATGGCGGCGTAGTGTTGAACAAAGATGAATCTGACCCGCCCATCGATCACAAAACCCTAATTAACACGCATAAAAAAGAGCAGATCGCTGAAGCCGCCGTCCGTTATATCCATGATGGCGACTCCATCATTCTGGATGCGGGCAGCACCGTATTGCAGATGGTGCCGATGCTTACCCGCTTTAGTAACATCACCGTCATGACCAACAGTCTGCACATTGTTAATGCCCTTTCGGAGCTGGACAACGAGCAAACCATCCTGATGCCTGGCGGGACCTTTCGCAAAAAATCTGCGTCATTTCACGGTCAACTGGCAGAAAACGCCTTTGAGCAATTCAGCTTTGATAAACTCTTCATGGGGACCGACGGTATTGACCTCAATGCCGGCGTGACCACCTTTAATGAGGTCTTTAGCGTCAGTAAAGCGATGTGCAATGCCGCTCGCGAAGTGATTCTGATGGCTGACTCCTCAAAATTTGGGCGTAAAAGCCCTAATGTTGTGTGCAGTCTGGAAAGCGTTGACAAGCTGATTACCGATGCAGGTATAGACCCTGCATTTCGTCAGGCGCTGGAAGCAAAAGGGATTGAAGTAATCATAACCGGAGAAACCAATGAGTGATGCACTACTGAACGCGGGCCGTCAGACGTTAATGCTGGAACTGCAGGAAGCCAGTCGACTGCCGGAGCGACTGGGCGATGATTTTGTCCGCGCCGCCAATACTATCATCCACTGTGAAGGCAAAGTCATTGTCTCCGGGATTGGCAAATCAGGCCATATTGGCAAAAAAATTGCTGCGACCCTCGCCAGTACCGGCACCCCTGCCTTTTTTGTGCATCCGGCGGAAGCGCTGCATGGCGACTTAGGCATGATTGAAAGCCGCGACGTGATGCTGTTTATCTCTTACTCCGGCGGCGCGAAAGAGCTGGATCTCATCATTCCGCGCCTGGAAGACAAATCCGTCGCCCTGCTGGCCATGACCGGAAAACCAACCTCGCCGCTGGGCCTGGCGGCCAAAGCCGTGCTGGATATTTCTGTTGAACGTGAAGCCTGCCCGATGCGCCTGGCGCCGACCTCCAGCACCGTGAACACGCTGATGATGGGCGACGCGCTGGCAATCGCCGTGATGCAGGCGCGCGGCTTTAACGAAGAAGATTTTGCCCGCTCGCATCCGGCTGGCGCGCTGGGCGCTCGTCTGTTAAATAAAGTGCATCACCTGATGCGCCGTGACGATGCCATTCCGCAGGTAACGCTGACCACCAGCGTCATGGACGCGATGCTGGAACTCAGCCGCACGGGTCTTGGTCTGGTGGCTGTCTGTGATGACGCGTCACTGGTGAAAGGCGTCTTCACTGACGGCGACCTGCGCCGCTGGCTGGTTGGCGGCGGCGCGCTCACCACGCAGGTTAGCGAAGCAATGACCCATAATGGCATTACGCTGCAGGCGCAGAGCCGCGCGATTGACGCCAAAGAGATCCTGATGAAACGCAAAATCACTGCCGCACCGGTGGTAGATGAAAACGGTAAACTCACCGGCGCTATCAACCTGCAGGATTTCTATCAGGCCGGTATTATCTAATCCTTCAGCCCCAGGCGTTTCGCCAGCCGGTGCAGGTTGGCGACGTCTGTTTCCAGCGCCCGCGCGCTTGCCGCCCAATTGTGGTTATTTTGCGCCAAGGCCCGGCGGATCATCTCGCGCTGAAATGACTCCGTTGCCTCACGCAAATTGTGATGCTGCGGGATCTCTGCCACGACGTCCGGCTGCGGTACAGGGCTTTCATCCTGCAAGGCAAAATGCTGTGCCTCCAGCACCACCTCATCCCCTGCCCGGGTAGCCCTTGCCAGCACAACCGCCCGATGAATGGCATGTTCCAGCTCGCGCACGTTTCCGGGCCAGCCGTAACTCAGCAGATGATTACGCGCGCCGGGGCTTAACACAACGCGGGAAAGTCCCAGCCGCAGCCGACATTGCTCGCAAAAATAGCCTGCCAGCAGCACTACATCTTCGCCGCGCTCACGCAGTGGCGGCACGGAAAGGGGAAAAACGCTCAGACGATGAAACAGATCCGCGCGAAAATTCCCCGCCAGCACCTCTTCTCGTAAATCACGATTGGTCGCCGCCAGTACGCGCACGTCAACGCGCAGGCTGCGATCGTCCCCTACGCGCTGAATATCGCCATACTGCAATACGCGCAGCAGCTTGGCCTGCAACGCCAGCGAGAGTTCGCCAATCTCGTCGAGAAACAGCGTGCCGTTATCCGCCATTTCAAATTTACCGCTACGATTACTGATAGCCCCGGTAAAAGCCCCTTTTACGTGACCAAAAAGTTCACTTTCCGCCACGCTTTCGGGCAACGCCGCGCAGTTGAGATACACCAGCGGATTCACCGCACGCGGCGAACCTTCATGAATCGCTTTGGCTACCAACTCCTTCCCGGTCCCGGTTTCGCCGCTGATCAGTACGTTGAGATCGGACCCTGCCACAATCTCAATCTCTTTTTTCAACTGCATCATATTGGGCGACAGGCCAATCATCTGGGTTTCCGTCACCTGCTCGAAAGCCGTCGACGAACCCGGCAGCATATTCTGGCTTTCCAGTTGTTCAATCAGCAACGCATTACTCAGCGCCCCCGCAGCCAGAGCGGCAATTAGCCTAAGCTCTTCATCGCTGAAGACATCGAACTGATCGGGCTCCATGCCATCCAGCGTTAACGCACCAATCAGATTTTGTCCGGCAAACAGCGGCAACCCGATGCAGGCATGCACTTTCAGGCTCTCCTGACCCGGGATTAACCCGTCATAAGGATCGGGCAGATCGCTGTCGGCAGGAAAACGTACCACGTCCCCGGCGCGGGCAATCGCCTCCAGCCGCGGATGTCCCTCCAGCGTGAAGCGGCGGCCGAGGACATCCTGCGCCAGGCCATCGATAGCCAGCGGGATAAACTGTCGCGACTCGTAGCGCAGCAGTGCCGATGCGTCGCACTCCAGCACCTGGCGCAAGGTCGTGATCAGGCGCTGAAAACGGTCCTGATGACCGATACCGCTTTGTAATTCAATGGCGATACCCGCCAGCACATCTACTGAAAAGCTCATGGCAACCTCATTGTCATTTTGACAATTCATATTGTCATATTGACAATAAAATAAACAGTCATTTTGACTACCACTTTATAGGCACTAAATAATAAATCATTAAAAATCAAACAATTAAAAAGTTGGCACACAACCTGCAATTAACAAAATATCTTTTTAGAAAAACGCTGAATTAATTGAGGTTGCTATGTCTATTCTGGTTAAAAATAACATTCATTGGGTTGGCCAACGTGACTGGGAAGTGCGAGATTTCCACGGCACTGAATACAAAACGCTGCGCGGTAGCAGCTACAACAGCTATCTCATCCGTGAAGAAAAAAACGTGCTGATCGATACAGTAGACCATAAGTTTAGCCGTGAATTCGTGCAGAACCTGCGCAGTGAAATTGACCTCGCGGATATCGACTACATCATCATTAACCACGCGGAAGAAGATCACGCCGGTGCGCTGACCGAACTGATGTCCTGCATCCCGGACACGCCAATTTACTGCACCGCTAACGCGATTGATTCCATCACCGGCCACCACCATCATCCGGAGTGGAACTTCAACGTGGTGAAAACCGGTGATTCTCTGGACATCGGCAACGGCAAACAACTGATCTTTGTTGAAACGCCGATGCTGCACTGGCCTGACAGCATGATGACCTACATGACCGGCGATGCGGTACTGTTCAGTAACGATGCTTTCGGCCAGCATTACTGCGACGAACGTCTGTTCAATGATGAAGTTGACCAGACCGAACTGTTCGAACAATGCCAACGCTACTACGCCAACATCCTGACCCCGTTCAGCCGTCTGGTGACGCCGAAAATCACTGAGATCCTCGGCTTCAACCTGCCGGTCGATATGATTGCCACCTCCCACGGTGTGGTATGGCGCGACAACCCAACGCAGATCGTTGAGCTGTACCTGAAATGGGCGGCCGATTATCAGGAAGACCGCATCACCATCTTCTACGACACCATGTCCAACAACACCCGCATGATGGCGGACGCCATTGCCCAGGGCATCAACGAAGTTGACCCGAACGTGGCGGTGAAAATCTTTAACGTCGCCCGTAGCGACAAAAACGACGTCCTAACCAACGTCTTCCGTTCTAAAGGCGTACTGGTCGGTACTTCCACCATGAACAACGTGATGATGCCGAAAATCGCCGGACTGGTGGAAGAGATGACCGGCCTGCGTTTTCGTAACAAACGCGCCAGCGCCTTTGGTTCTCACGGCTGGAGCGGCGGCGCAGTTGACCGCCTGTCCACCCGTTTACAAGATGCCGGTTTTGAGATGTCGCTTAGCCTGAAGGCGAAATGGCGTCCGGATCTGGATGCGCTGGAACTGTGTCGTCAGCACGGTCGTGAAATTGCACGTCAGTGGGCGCTTGCTCCGCTACCGGAAACGACCGTCAAAGCGACAACCAAAGAAGAAGAGTGCGCTTGTGCCGCTGCGGCTGCGGCTGACCTCGGCCCAAGCATGCAGTGCAGCGTGTGCCAGTGGATTTACGATCCAGCAAAAGGCGAACCGTTGCAGGATGTCGCGCCAGGTACCCCATGGAGCGATGTGCCGGATAACTTCCTGTGCCCGGAATGTTCATTAGGTAAAGACGTCTTCGACGTACTGGCAACGGAGGCAAAATGAGCCACGGAATTGTCATTATTGGTTCGGGCTTCGCCGCCCGCCAGTTAGTCAAAAATATCCGTAAACAGGATGCAACTGTTCCGTTGACCCTGATTGCCGCTGACAGCATGGATGAGTACAACAAGCCCGATCTCAGCCACGTTATCAGTCAGGCACAGCGTGCAGACGACCTCACCCGCCAGTCGGCGGGGGAGTTTGCCGAACAGTTTAATTTGCGCCTGTTCCCCTACACCTGGGTGACCGACATCGACACCGATGCCCACATCGTGAAAAGTCGGGACCAACAGTGGCAGTACGACAAGTTGGTGCTGGCGACGGGGGCTTCAGCCTTTGTGCCTCCAGTCACCGGACGTGAGTTAATGCTCACATTGAACAGTCAGCAAGAATACCGCGCCTGTGAAACGCAACTGCGTGATGCCCAGCGGGTACTCATTGTCGGCGGCGGTCTGATTGGCAGTGAGCTGGCGATGGATTTTTGTCGTGCCGGTAAAGCGGTAACACTTATCGACAACGCCGCCAGCATTCTGGCCTCGCTGATGCCACCGGAAGTCAGCAGTCGCTTACAGCATCGTCTGACCGATATGGGTGTGCATCTGCTGCTGAAATCACAGCTTCAGGGTCTGGAAAAAACTGAATCGGGTATTCGCGCCACGCTCGATCGTAGTCGCCGCGTAGAAGTCGATGCGGTGATCGCCGCCACCGGTCTGCGCCCGGAAACGGCGCTGGCGCGTCGTGCCGGATTGAGCATTAATCGTGGCGTCTGCGTCGACAGCTATCTGCAAACCAGCCACCCGGACATTTATGCCCTCGGCGACTGCGCGGAAATTAACGGTCAGGTGCTGCCGTTCCTGCAGCCGATTCAACTGAGCGCCATGTATCTGGCGAAAAACCTGCTCGGCGGCAATGCTCCGCTGAAGCTACCTGCCATGCTGGTAAAAGTTAAAACGCCGGAACTGCCATTGCATCTGGCGGGGGAAACCCAGCGGCGCGATCTGAACTGGCATATTGCCGCGGAAGCGCAAGGTATGGTGGCCAGAGGAATGAACGACGAAGGCCAGCTATGTGCGTTTGTGGTCAGTGAAGACCGGATGAAAGAGGCCTTTGCGCTGCTGAAAACATTGCCCTTGTAAGTCTGTGGTGCCGGATGGCGCCGCGCCTTATCCGGCAATGCTGCTACTGATTTATTAACCTCACGCACATGGACGTGCGTTGCCACTTGTCGGTATGCCCCGACATGTTTTTCTTGCCCCGCCAGTCCCGGGGCTTTTTTTTATTTTTGCGCCAACCAGCGCGCCGCGGCAATCACGCCCTGCCCCAGCGATAATCCCCCATCACCCGCCGGTAAACGCTGCGGGAACAGTAAGGTAAAATCAGCCAGATAAAATGCCAGCCGCGATGACAACAAACGGTTATGCATCACGCCACCGCTGAATACTAACGTCTTAACGCCACGCGCTTCAGCCTGCTCACGCATCAGCGTGGCAAACCCACACGCCAGCGCATCATGAAACGCCCACGCTCTTGCCGCAGGCGCCCCCTGCCAGTTCAGCCATTGCTGCCAAAAAACAGCCAGGTCAAGCTCATTACCTTGCAAGGGGATTGTTACCGGATGCTCAACGCCTTCACATTGCGATGCCAGTGCCTCCAGCGCGCAGGCGGCCTCGCCTTCATAGCTCAGCGAAGTCGGTGCGCACTGGAGCGCGGCGGCAACGGCATCAAACAGCCGTCCGCACGATGACGCCAGCGGCGCATTGATCCCCCGCTCAATGGCGCGTGCCAGCACGTTCCAGTTTTGCTGTTGCAGCGCCGATGTTTCCGGGAATCGCTGCCAGTCAGGGACAAAACGCAGACACTGCGCGAGCAGGTTACGCCACGGCTGCTTTGCCGCCAGATCGCCGCCCGCCAGCGCGACCGCGGGTAAGCCGCCCAGGTGTTCGCATTCACGATAGTTGACCCGCAAACACTCTCCGCCCCACAGTGCGCCGTTTGCTCCCATGCCGATACCGTCTACCGTCAGAGCGATAACGTCTCCACCGTCCAACGGCCAACCGTGCTCAGCCATACACGCAGCAGCATGCGCATGGTGATGCAGCACCGTTTCGGTCGGCAGATTCATCTCACTGGCCCACTGGCTGGAAACATAGCCGGGGTGAGCATCATGCACGATACACTGTGGCGTAAAGTCATAAATATTCTGGATCAGGCGCAGCGCATCACGCCACTGCTGCTGGATGCCGTCATCGCTGAGATCGCCCAAATGCTGACTGATAACCGCCTGTTCGCCACGCACCAGACAGAAGGTATTTTTTAGATCCGCGCCTAAACACAGCATCGGCGGCACGTCACGAAAACCCGGCGGCAACGCGACCGCATCCGGCACGTAACCCCGCGAGCGGCGCAGCATTTCCCCACTTTCACGCACCACGGAGTCATCCATACGCTGCACAATTTCGCGGTTATGCAGCAGGAAACCGTCGGCAATCTCGCGTAAATCTTCCAGCGCCTGCGCGTTGGTAATGGCTGGCGGCCTGCCGCTGAGGTTGCCGGAGGTCATTACCAGCGGGCACTGCATCTCTTGTAACAGGAGATGCTGCAACGGATTCGCTGGCAGCATAACGCCAACTTCCGTTAACCCTGGCGCTATTCCCTCGCTCAATGCCGCTACATAGCGTTTTTGCACCAACACGATCGGTGCGGCAGGGGTGGTTAACAGACGAAGCGCAGCTTCAGGCAGTCCGTCGTCAGCAGGCAACATCACCGCCAACGGTTTAGCCGGGCGATGTTTACGCAACCGGAGCAGCGCCACAGCATTATCATTTCGCGCATCGCAGACCAGATGAAAACCGCCAATGCCTTTCACAGCGACAATGCCGCCCGCTTTTAGCAACGCTACCGCCGCCTGCAGCGCCTCTTCTTTTTCCGCTCGCTCACCCGCGCTTAGCCACTCAAGATGTGGACCACATTGCGGGCAGGCAACGGGTTGGGCGTGAAAGCGACGGTCATAGGGATCGCGATACTCTGTATCGCATTGCGCACAGAGAGGGAAGGACGCCATCACGGTAAACGGACGGTCGTACGGCATGGCGCGGATAATCGTAAAACGCGGGCCACAATGGGTGCAGTTGATGAAGGGGTAGCGATAGCGACGTTCGCCGGGGGTGTTCATTTCAACAAGGCATTCGGGACAAGTCGCGGCGTCCGGGACAATTTGCGTATTCATCGTACCGCCTGCACTTTGGCGAATCGAGAAATCGGCAGGCTGCTGCGTCCAGGCGAATGGTTCGCTCTCAATGCTATCAATGCGCGCCAGCGGCGGACAATGTTGATGTAATTGCGCAATAAACTCCGCCGGATCTTCCTGTAAGCGCACCACCACACCGTCACCGTCGTTGCACACGTCGCCATGCAGTTGCAGGCGCTGCGCCAGTTGCCAGACGAAGGGGCGAAACCCGACGCCCTGTACCTTGCCGCGAATACGCAGTTGTACGCCGGAGTGGTTGTTGATTGTCATTATGTCCTTCCCGCAGTCATCTATCCCGGTTTGCCGGATGGCGCTACGCTTATCAGGCCTACGTGAATGCGAAAAGTAGGCCGGATAAGGCGAAGCCGCCATCCGGCATAAGTACTACCGTATTTTACGCGGATTTTTAGCGATCAGAACAGCAAAGATGCGGTGGAGTCCAGCGCCGCGCGGCGGCGTTTTTCAGCGCTCAGTTGCTCAAGCTTATTGCGATCCACATAAATCAGCGCGTGAGTCGGGCAGACTTCCATACAGGCAGGACCCGCTTCGCGGTGGTGGCACAGGTCGCACTTGTTGGCTTCGGCTTTTTCTGCACGAACGTTCAGGCCCGCGCCGCTGTTACGCACAACCGGACGCACGACAACTTCCATTGCCCCATAAGGACACGCCACCACGCAGGTTTTACAGCCAATGCAGCGTTCCTGCATCACATGGACAAAGCCTTTATCACGGCTGATTGCACCGTTTGGACAGACGTTAGCGCACGGCGCGTCTTCACACTGGCGGCACAGCGTCGCCGTGGAGACGTTAACGCCTTTGATGACGTGAATGCGGGGTAAAAAGGTTTCAGGGGTCAGCGATGCGCAGTCCTGGTTATCCTGATGGGATACTACGCAGGCCACTTCACAGGTACGGCAACCAATGCATTTATTGGCGTCTGCAATGATGAAACGGTTCATCAATTTCTCCAGCAATGACAGATTATCTGCCGAAGCATTCACGAATCGTGCCAAATTTTAATGCACTGTTATTAAAGGGTTTTTATTTTGATGGATGTAAGAATGGTGTGTCATCGTCACTAGTGACGATGACAAATGACAGCCGTCAGCGCGAAACGTATGGCGCAACAGAATCGCGCTGAATGAGTTCCCCGGTGAAGATTTTTGGCGGCGTAAATGCCCCGTCACCCAGCATAAATATCAGGCGACCAATCGTTTCCTGGATCATTTCCGTCACCGGAATTTTGACGCTGGAAAGCGCCGGAATAGTGTATGGCGCGATGGCGATATCATCGAAACCAATCACCGACACCTGGGCAGGCACACGGATACCCTGATCATGCAACTGCTTCATCGCGCCTATCGCCATATCATCATTGCTGGCCACCAGCGCGGTAAAATTGATCTTGCGTGAAAGTAAGGTATCAACGCCCGCCGCACCGCAGGCTGGCGTCCACTTTCCTTTGACAATCAAATCATTATTTAGCGAAATGCCATGCGCAGCCAGCGCGTCTTTATAGCCTGAGAGTCGTTCCACGCCGGTAGGCGAATCCATCGAGCCGGTAATAAAACCAATCTCCTGGTGCCCGGCGGCAATCAACTGCGCAACGGCGTTAAAGCTGGTTTGTTTTTGATCGCACCAGACGCTGTGGCTACTGTTTTTACGCAGCCGTCGATTAAGCACCATAATCGGCTGGGCGTGCGCGTCAATGATCTCGTCTATTTCATCCACGCTGAGAAAACGCGGATAGATCATAATCGCGTCACAGCGCAGGTCGAGTAAGTACTGGATCGCCTGACGCTCTTCCTCTGCGCTATGTTTACCATCAGCCAGCAACAACTGGCGCCCCTTATCCTCCGCCATCCGCGCGGTGTGAAACAGCAGCTCGCTGAAATAGACGCCATGATAAAGAGTATTGGTCACCACCAGACCCAGCGTCTGCGTGGTCTTCGCCGCCAGGCTGCGCGCCAGTAAATTAGGGCGGTAACCACTCTCTTCAATGGCCTGAAACACACGGTCTTTGGTTTCCTGGCTGACGTAACCGTTCCCGGAAAGCACCCGGGAAACCGTCGCTTTCGACACCCCGGCCCGCTTCGCCACCTCCAGCATCGTGGTCATAGTACTCATCCCTTTGCTCTTAATGTGACGCAGTGTACTGCACCGTTTCGCCGCTGTCCTCGCTGCTAAAACGCGGCGCCTGACATCTGGTGATCATCATCACAATTATAAAAACAATAAAAATTAATTCTTGTTTAATGAATATAAATTAAACATTATTTTGTGGAACCGGTTTCCTATCTGAGTTTCATCACTCAGAAACGTGACCTGCGCAAACGGATAAAACATAACGTACCCTACTGATAAAACAGGATTAAATCCGATGTCCAAGAATTATGCAGCGCTGGCGCGCTCCGTTGTGACGGCTCTGGGAGGCGTCGACAACATCACAGCAGTGACCCACTGTATGACCCGTTTGCGTTTCGTTATCAAAGATGATGCGCAGGTCGATAGCGCGACGCTGAAAACGCTCCCTGGCGTGCTGGGCGTAGTACGTAACGATAATCAGTGTCAGGTGATCATCGGCAACACCGTTTCGCAGGCGTATCGCGAAGTTGTCAGCCTGCTACCTGCCAACATGCAACCTGCTGAGCCGCAAACCAAACCCCGGCTGACGCTGAAACGGATTGGCGCGGGGATCCTCGATGCGCTGATCGGCACGATGTCACCGCTGATCCCGGCAATTATCGGTGGATCAATGCTCAAACTGCTGGCAATGGTTCTGGAAATGACCGGCGTGCTGGTAAAAGGATCGTCCACCCTCACCATTCTGACCGTTATCGGCGACGGCGCATTTTTCTTCCTGCCGCTGATGGTCGCCGCTTCGGCAGCCATCAAATTCAAAACCAACATGTCGCTGGCAATTGCTATTGCGGGTGTGCTGGTCCATCCCAGTTTTATCGATCTGATGGCAAAAGCCGCGCAGGGTGAGCACGTTGAGTTCGCCCTGATCCCGGTGACGGCGGTCAAATACACCTACACCGTGATCCCGGCACTGGTCATGACCTGGTGTCTGTCATATATCGAACGTTGGGTGGATCGTATCACGCCGGCAGTGACCAAAAACTTCCTCAAACCGATGCTGATCGTGCTGATCGCCGCCCCGCTCGCGATCGTTTTAATCGGCCCGATTGGTATCTGGATCGGTAGCGCAATTTCAGCGCTGGTCTATACCATTCACGGCTATCTCGGCTGGCTGTCGGTCGCCATTATGGGCGCATTGTGGCCGCTGTTGGTGATGACGGGTATGCACCGCGTGTTTACGCCCACCATTATCCAGACCATTGCCGAAACCGGTAAAGAAGGCATGGTGATGCCCTCTGAAATCGGCGCCAATCTGTCGCTGGGCGGTTCATCGCTGGCGGTGGCATGGAAAACCAAAAACCCGGAACTGCGTCAGACAGCGTTAGCGGCCGCCGCTTCAGCCATCATGGCAGGCATTTCCGAACCCGCGCTGTACGGCGTGGCGATCCGTCTGAAACGCCCACTGATTGCGAGCCTAATCAGCGGTTTTATCTGCGGTGCCGTTGCCGGTATGGCTGGACTGGCGAGTCATTCCATGGCGGCCCCTGGCCTGTTCACCAGCGTCCAGTTTTTCGATCCGGCTAATCCGATGACCATTGTCTGGGTGTTTGGCGTGATGGCGCTGGCGGTCGTGCTTTCCTTTGTATTAACACTGATTCTCGGCTTTGAAGATATTCCTGTCGAAGATGCTGCCGCGCAGGCCAGAAAAAATCAGGCCGCACAAGCGGGCAATATCAATGGAGCCAGCATTTGACTGGCATGAACTGAGGTTAACTATGTCTGTTTTTCCGCAAGGATTTTTATGGGGCGGCGCGCTGGCCGCCAACCAGTCTGAAGGGGCATACCGGGAAGGCGGCAAAGGGCTGACCACCGTCGATATGATCCCCCATGGCGAACACCGGATGCCGGTTAAACTGGGTCAGGAGAAGCGCTTTACGCTTCAGGACGACGAATTTTATCCCAGCCATCAGGCGATCGACTTTTATCATCGCTACAAGGAAGATATTGCGCTGATGGCGGAAATGGGGTTTACGGTTTTTCGCACCTCAATAGCCTGGAGTCGTCTCTACCCTAACGGCGACGAACTGGCGCCTAATGAAGAAGGTATCGCGTTTTACCGGGACGTTTTTGCCGAGTGTAAAAAATACGGTATTGAGCCGTTAGTCACGCTATGTCACTTCGATGTGCCCATGCATCTGGTTACCGAGTACGGCTCCTGGCGGAACCGCAAAATGGTGGAGTTCTTTACCCGTTACGCCCGCACCTGCTTCGAAGCCTTTGACGGTCTGGTGAAATACTGGCTGACGTTCAACGAAATCAACATCATGCTGCACAGCCCTTTTTCAGGGGCCGGGTTGGTGTTTGAAGAGGGGGAAAATCAGGATCAGGTGAAATATCAGTCCGCCCACCACGAACTGATTGCCAGTGCCCTGGCGACGAAAATCGCCCATGAAGTAAATCCGCAAAATCGGGTCGGCTGCATGCTGGCGGGCGGTAATTTTTATCCTTATTCCTGTAAACCAGAAGATGTGTGGACCGCGCTGGAAAAAGACCGCGAAAACCTGTTCTTTATTGATGTGCAGGCGCGCGGGGCTTATCCCGCCTACTCCGCCCGGGTGTTTCGCGAAAAGGGCGTGACGATAGAAAAAGCCGCGGAAGATGACGACATCCTGAAGAACACCGTCGATTTCGTCTCGTTTAGCTATTACGCATCACGCTGCGCCTCCGCTGACATGAACACGGGCAACACCAGCGCTGCCAACGTAGTGAAATCACTGCGTAATCCGTACATTGCCGCCAGCGAATGGGGCTGGGGTATCGATCCGCTTGGCCTGCGCATCACGATGAATATGATGTATGACCGTTATCAGAAGCCGCTGTTTCTGGTGGAAAACGGGCTGGGGGCGAAAGATGAAATGGATGCCAACGGCGAGATCAATGACGACTATCGCATTCGCTATTTACGCGAACACATCCGCGTCATGGCTGACGCCATTGAAGATGGTGTGCCGCTAATGGGTTACACCACCTGGGGCTGCATCGATCTGGTTTCCGCCTCAACCGGCGAGATGAGCAAGCGTTACGGTTTTGTGTATGTAGACCGGGACGATGCGGGCCAAGGCACGCTGGCGCGTACCCGCAAAAAATCATTCTGGTGGTACAAAAAAGTGATCGCCAGTAACGGGGCCGATCTGGCGTAATTCCTCAGCCGGAGGGTTTTGTAATCCTCCGGCAGAATCACCTATTTTCATTTCATGAATTGCATTCCAAATGTGGAATCTTCCTTCCAGTTTCCGGTTTGCCCTTGCGCATTTTTACTGGCATTTTATTCAGTAGTTTTTCTCTTATCCGTTCACCACAAGGAAGCGTTCATGTCTGATGAAAATGGCACAACAGCAGTGGTTATCACCAAACCCGTACGTCGTTTGAAAGTGGGCTATGTCAGAAAACGCCATGAAGATCGTAACACGGGTTTCACGCTCCGTATCAGTCGGCATGCCTCGCTAACGCTGAACGGCGACTGGCTGGAACAAGCGGGATTCCCTACCGGGACGGCAGTGAATGTTTCGGTGATGCAGGGGAAATTAATTATCGAGCAGGCAAGTGAAGAACAGAGTGTGTGAGATGCCACTGGCATCCGGCGTTGGTAAGGTTACTCTTCTGGCGCTTCTAACCCGGAAAATCCACCGTGGCCTTCCCATCCGGCTAATCGTTGATAGACGGTCTCGACCGCATCTTTGATCGGCTGCGTCATCGGGTAATAAAAACCGACAATATCCGGCTGAATGCCGAGGAAGATCACCTCGCCAACATCCTCTTTTAGCTGATCGACCAGATAGTTCAGCGGCATGTTGTGGGTGGTCATCATGAACATTTCAGCAATATCATCCGGGTCGATAATGCGGATTTCACCCGGGTTTAACCCCATGTCGGTGGCATCCACAATCAGCAGACGCTGTGGGCGCAGTTCACGGATAGCGACGATATCGTTTTCCGGCGCGCTGCCGCCGTCGATGACAACCCAGTTGCCCTGAGGATTGGCAGCGCACATTTCCGCCAGTAGCGGACCCGCGCCGTCATCGCCCATCATGCTGTTGCCGACACAAAGTAAAACGTCAGTCACGGTGTCTCCTCACCATCAGATAGATGGCGCTTTCCTGGTGAATATCATGCAGCATGCTGAGCATCAGCTTGCTCCACTCCTGCTGCTGCGGAGTCTGCACGGCGCGCGCATCATCAAACGCGCGCGCCAGCATTTGCACATGGTTGAAATCGATGACGATCTCGCCATACTTCGGCACGCCTTCCATTTTCCGCCGGGCTTCGCTGCCCTCGGCAAGGGTGGCTATCCACGCCAGATATTCATCCCACGGACAGGTTAACGCCGCTTCCAGGCAATCGATGATCCCAAGGTGGTGACCAATCGCCAGGCTGTAATAGACAACCTGCTGCGCCTCTGCGGGCGTCGCATCGTTCTCATCAATAAACTTACGGCTCAGTTGACTGAACACCACCGTTTCACTCATCGGATACGCGCCTCTTCGACTACATGGTTAAGATGCGTGACGATTTCGGTCAGACGCGGATCGTTTTCCGCTTCCAGCCAGCGCGCCACCTGATGTTCACCCTGCCCTAACTGCGTCATATAGTCATCAGCAATCTGGCGACCGTAGCGGTAACCCGCCAGACGGCGAGCTTCGCGGTCCACCTTCACACGCAGCGGTTGAACCATATCCGGATGCAGAATTTCAGCGGGCTGTTCGTCCAGTTCACCTGGCGCACGCGCATGAATTTTCTGTTCCAGCAGACCCAGCGCCATCGCAAAACCGTACAGCGTTGCCGCAGGCGTCGGCGGACAGCCAGGAATATACACGTCCACCGGAACGATTTTATCCGTGCCGCCCCATACGCAGTATAAGTCGTGGAAGATACCGCCGCTGTTACCGCAGGCGCCGTAAGAGATACAAATTTTCGGATCCGGCGCAGACTGCCAGGCGCGCAGCGCCGGAGAACGCATCGCGCGGGTTACCGCGCCGGTAAACAGCAGGATATCCGCATGACGCGGCGACGGTACCACTTTGATACCAAAGCGTTCGGCATCAAACAGCGGAGAGAGCGTGGCGAAAATTTCGATTTCGCAGCCGTTGCAGCCGCCGCAGTCCACACGATAAACATACGCTGAACGCTTGATGCTTTTCAGCAGCGATGCTTTCATGCTGGCAATGGATTCATCCACCGTCATCGGTACCGGAATACCGTTGGCGTCACGTGGGCCTAATAAATTGCTCATCAGCTGGCCTCTTTCATATGGCGAGTCAGTTCAATACGGTCAGACGGCACCAGACATTTCTGGCGCTTACAATCCGGGCAGGTCTCAAAGCTTTCACGGTGGTTTTCCGCGCGGCTGTCACCGTTGTGTTTGAGCAGCGCAATGGCGTAATCAATCTCTTTTTGTACCGCGAACGGGCGGTTACAGACGCGGCAGTTACACAGCGAAAAGCGAGACTGCTGCAGGAAATCTTCTTTCTTCCATACCGCCAGCTCATATTCCTGCGACAGCTTGATCGCCGCCGTCGGGCAAACTTCTTCGCAGCGGGCGCAGAAGATGCAGCGACCGAGGTTGAACTGCCACGCCAGCTCATTGGTAACCAGATCGGTTTCAACCGTCAGCGCATTGGATGGACACGCATTGACACAGGCCGCGCAGCCAATGCACTGCTGCGGATTGTGCTCGGGTTTACCGCGGAAATTTTTATCGACCGCAATCGGCTCCAGCGGATACGACGACGTCGGCGCCCCGGTTTTGATGACTTTTTTGATAAAGGTAAACATGGCGATTCCTTATTTCAGCGGCGAGTTTTTACGCTCGATGCTGTAGCGCTCAAGTTCTTTGTACGGTACGACTTTGCTCTTCTTCTTACGCACATCGACCACGGTCATACGGTCAGTACAGGAGTAGCAAGGATCGAGGCTACCGATAATCAGCGGGGCATCGGAAACAGTGTTGCCACGCAGCATGTAACGCAGCGTTGGCCAGTTGGCGTAGGTCGCCGCACGGCAGCGCCAGCGATACAGTTTCTGGTTATCGCCGGTCATGCTCCAGTGGATGTCATCGCCGCGCGGCGCTTCGGCAAAGCCCAGCGCGAATCGGTGAGGAATATAGGTAAAGCCTTCCACCGCCAGCGGGCCGCCCGGCAGGTTGTCCAGACCAAAGTCGATCATGTTCAGTGCGGTATAGACTTCATTGATACGGACTTTAAGACGAGAAATGACGTCGCAACCCTGCTCGCTGTGCACTTCCATCGGCAGCAAACCATAACCCACAAATGGGTGATCGGCGCGGGTGTCACGCGCGTGACCGCTGGCGCGAACCATCGGACCGACGTTACTAAAGTCGCGGGCGATCTCCGGATCCAGACGACCAATACCCACGGTACGCTGTTCCATGTTCGGCGTGCTGAGCAGCATATCGACCAGTTCCTGCACCTCACGACGCATCTGCTGCGCCAGTTGACGGGTCTGGATCATATCGTCTTTCAGCAGGTCACGACGGATACCGCCGATCAGGTTCATACCGTAAGTTTTACGCGCCCCGGTGAGGATCTCCGCCATCTTCATCGACGTTTCCCGCACGCGGAAGAACTGCATAAAGCCGGAATCAAAACCGGTGAAGTGACAGGCCAGGCCGAGGTTCAACAGATGCGAGTGCAAACGCTCCACTTCCAGCAGAATGGCGCGGATCATCTGCGCGCGCTCCGGCACCACGATACCCATCGCATTCTCTACGGAGGTGGTATAGGCGGTGCTGTGGGCAAAACCGCAGATGCCGCACACGCGGTCCGACAGGAACGTCACTTCGTTGTAACCCATACGGGTTTCCGCCAGTTTCTCCATGCCGCGGTGGACATAGAACAGACGATAGTCGGCGTCGATGATGTTCTCGCCGTCAACAAACAGACGGAAGTGACCGGGCTCATCGGAGGTCACGTGCAGCGGGCCAATCGGCACCACGTTATTTTTCTTGTCACCCAGTTCGTTGATGAACTCGTAGGTTTCAGCATCGGTGGTCGGCGCCGGGCGCTGACGATAATCCATACTGTCTTTACGCAACGGATACAGCTCGTCCGGCCAATCATCCGGCAGCACCAGACGACGTTCATCCGGCAAACCGACCGGGATCAAACCGTACATGTCGCGCACTTCACGCTCGCCCCAGACGGCTGCCGGAACGCGTGGCGTCACGGATGGGAATTCCAGCTTATTGGCATCCACTTCAACGCGGACGGTAATCCAGCACTTGGTGCCCTGCTCCATCGACATCACGTAATAAACGGCGTAATGGCCGCACAGCTGACGTTCGTCGTTACCAAACAGCACGGACAACCAGCCGCCCTGTTTGTAGTACAGGAACTCAACCACTTCCGGCAGGTAGTTCACCTTGACGGTGATCGTCAGCTGATCTTTGGTCTGCCAGGCTTCATCCAGCACCACGCCCGGAAAGGCCTGGTGCAGAGCGGCGAGATAGTGTTGACCTAATTTTTCTTCAGACATGCTCAAACTCTCTTAAATCACGCCACCAGCAAGGAGACGAACGCTAAAAACGCAAACCCAAAACCGGCCCAGGTCACGCGTGAAGTGGCGCAAAAACGCAGACGCGCCATGCTGTTTTCGAACAAGGCAATGACCAGCACGCCGAGGACCAGCTTGACGACGGCAATCACCAGCGCCAGCAGCAGCCCACCCGCGGTGAAGGTCTCCATCTGTCCCCACGGCAGGAACACGCCGACGAACATTTGCAGTACGACCAATTGTTTGAGGCTAATACCCCACTTCAGCACCGCAAAACCGCTGCCGCTGTATTCGGTCAATGGACCTTCCTGCAGTTCCTGCTCTGCTTCCGCCAGATCGAACGGCAGTTTGCCCATTTCGATAAAGGTGGCGAAAGCACAGGCGCACAGGGCCAGAATCAGCGGGATGCTGCGCGCAGCAGGCCAGTGGTAAACGGTATCGGCGATATTGCTGATATGGGTTGAACCCGCAACCTGCGCCGCCACCCACAGTCCCAGCAGCAGGATAGGTTCAACCAGCACGCCGAGCATCGCTTCGCGGCTGGCGCCAATCGCAGTAAACGGGCTACCAGTATCCAGGCCCGCGATAGAGAAAAAGAAACGGGCGATGGCGAACAGGTAAATTAAGGTGATCAGATCACCCAATTGCGGCAGCGGTGAACCAACGGTCACTACCGGCAACGCGGTGGCGATAGTCAGCATCACACCTACCATCACAAATGGCGTCAGGCGGAAAACCCAGCTGGAATCCGCAGGCGCAATGCTCTGACGACCCAGCAGTTTGATAATGTCGCGGTATTCCTGCAAAACGCCTGGACCGCGACGATTATGCAAACGCGCACGCGCCACGCGGGTCACACCGGACAGCAGCGGCGCAACGGCAAACAGCACCAGCGCCTGAATTAACGGATATAAAACACTCATTTTCAGGCTCCTCGTGAAACCACAATCACCACCAGCACCGCCAGCTCAATCAACGCCAGGCGACGAAACAGTACCGGGGCGGCCGCATTCTGCCAGCCCGGAACCAGTGATACCGGGTTCAGCCATTTACGCAATTTGAGTACCGGGGCAAAGGCTTCTTTCACCGGCATGGCAAAACCGTGGGCGGTAATGACCATTGACTGCTCGTGATCGTAACCACACACCCATGCCGCACCGCGTGAACGCGACGGCAGACGGTTGCCTTTGAAAATGGCCATGATGATGAACGGCAGCAGCGGACACGCGATCAGCAGCAGCGTGATCATTGGCTGAGAAACGGTGGTGTTCGCGGTTTCCAGCGGCAGTGGAACGGCAGAGGAAATCATCGGCAGCAGCCACGGCGCAGCAACGCCGCCAATCACGCAGCAGATAGCCAGCGCAACCACGCTCACGCCCATCAGGATTGGCGCGCAGCAGGCATTTTCAGCTTCCTTCGTGCGCGGCGCGCCAAGGAACGTAACGCCATACACTTTCGCCATACACATCACCGCCAGCGCGCCAGTAATCGCCAGTCCTACCGCCAGCAACGGCCCTAACAGACGACCGACAAACGCGCCGCTGTTGCCAAGCTTAAAGAAGGACTGATAGATGACCCACTCACCGGCAAAACCGTTCAGCGGCGGCAGTGCGGCCATCGCCATCAGGCCAACCAGCATCGCCAGAGAGATAATCGGCATACGTTTACCGATACCGCCCAACTTCTCGATATCACGATGACCGGTACGGAACCAGATGCTGCCAGCACCGAGGAACAGAACGCTTTTGAACAGGCTGTGGTTGACCAGATGATACAGACCACCGGTCAAACCCAACGCAATCAGCGCCGGTTGATTCAGTGAAATCCCGGTTACGCCAGCGCCCAGCCCCAGCAGAATAATGCCGATGTTTTCCAGCGTGTGGTACGCCAGCAAACGCTGGATGTTATGTTCCATTAGCGCATACAGACCGCCGACAAATGCGGTGATCATACCCAGCACCAACAGCGTAATGCCCCACCACAGCGGCGCGTTACCGCCCAGCAGCGACAGGGAGAGAATACCCAGCAGACCGACCTTCATGACCACGGTAGAAAACAGTGCCGCAGCCGGCGCGCTGGCGTTGGCGTGTGCCTGCGGCACCCAACCGTGCAGTGGGATAATCCCGGCCAGCAGGCCAAAACCCGCCACGCCCAGCAGCCAGATGTCAGACCCAAGCGGCAGCTCCTGGGTGCGCAGATCGAGCAGACGCAGTTCCAGCGTACCGTAGCGCTGCCACACCAGGTAGCAGGCAATCGCCAACAGCAGCGTGCCGATGCGCCCCAGCGCAAACCACAGCTTGCCTTCTTTACTGCAACCGGTCAGGAACACCGCGCACAGCGCCATGATTTCCGCCATCACCACCAGCGTACCGAGGTTGCTGGCAACCACCGCACATACCGCTGCGGCCATCAGCAGATTCACCAGCAGGCCGTTGGCTTTCACCTGTGGATGGCGATGCCAGTCAATGTTGTACAGGCTGACAAACAGACCGCACAGGCCCAGAGTAATCAGCCAGATAGCGTTCAACGGGGTAATTTGCAGGCTGTGACCAATAAACGGCATCACACCGCTTACCGCCAGCGCGTTGGTCAGCACCATAAAACCCGCGCCAGCCGTACACAAACTGCCAACCGCGCCGCCAACCCCTGCAATCCAGCCGCTCAGCGGTTTATGAAATGAAAACAGAAATGCCAGAACCGCAGCCGCTGTAAACCAGGCCACGCCGCTGTTAATCAGTGAAATTGCGCTCATTTTGCATCTCCACTTTGAGCCTGCTGAAACAAGGTGAGATCGCCGAAGTCGGTATTGAAAGTCAGCTCACGTTTACGTTTGCTGGCGCGGGCGATATCCATGTTGCTCACCAGATGCAGGGCTTTGGTCGGACACATGCGTACGCAGGCCGGACCTTGCTCGTCAAAACTACACAGATCGCATTTCACCGCGATGGCACGAATGCCCGGAACCCAGTCCAGCAGCGTGCTTACGCGAGCTGGAGCTGGCGGAGCCGGCGGCGCTTTTGATGTATTGGCGTTTGCCGGGATATGCAGCGGACGGCTACCGGAAAACTCAATAGCACCGAACGGACAGGCGATCCCGCACAGTTTGCAGCTTACGCACAGGCTTTCATTCAGCTGTACGGCGCCGTCAACGCGATTAATCGCATTAACCGGACAAACGGTAGCGCAAGGCGCATCTTCACACTGGTGGCAAAGCTGCGGCGCGGATTCTTTTTCATTTAACATCACTTTCAGGCGCGGCATTGACTGCAGGCCATGCTGGCGATGTGTCTCTGAGCAGGCGGCTTCACAGGTGTGGCAGCCAATACAAAGAGTGGAGTCAGCAATTACAAAACGATTCACCAGGCATTCCTCAGGTGATAGTCATTTTTGACGAAAACATGTCAGGCAAATGTCATTTCGACATTTTTCGACATGCCCATTCCCTAAACTGTCGTGACGCAGTATTAAAGCCGCGCCATGACAAACGTGAGCAGCCCCCGAGGCTTACGCCGGGCTATGTCCCGCAACCAGCTGGCTTAAATTCACCGGCATATTGTTCTCAACCGCGGTGTACAGGCTGTCGTAGACACTGGCGATTTTTTCGAGATAGTGCTCCAGCACCTGCTCGCGATCGCGGTTGCTGATACGCTCATCAACTTTACCGTCGATGGTCAACTGTGCCTGTGCAATCAGTTGCTTATCATCACCCTCTTTCGTTTCGACGTAATACTCGATGGTGTGACTGTTGAAGCCATCCGCCAGCGTGACGTAGATAACGAAGTGTTCAAAAAGGACAAAGCACAGATCTTTGTCCGGCGCGCAGCTCATCGCATGATGCAAACGCGCTTTCGACAGGGTGATCCCCTGAACCAGCGAGTTGCAGTAAATACGCCACTGGTCCTGTAGGCGACGATGCCGTTCAGCGATGTAATCGGCTTTTTCGCTTATTTCCCAAATAGTCATGTCAGGTTACCCGTTTAGCAGAGATGAACAGCCTTAAGCACATTTCATGCCAAAATTAATTTCCTTTATTTTCAAATACATAAAAAATCAAAGATGGGTGACGACGTGTCATTTCGTCATTGTCGTCATTGTCACGGATGAAAAAATTCAACCTGGCATGTTTATTGCTTTTAATACGGCAACTTCATAGGAGGCGGTATGCACGAAATAACCCTCTGCCAAAGAGCACTGGAATTGATTGAACAACAGGCCACGCAACACGGTGCCAAGCGAGTAACTGGGGTCTGGCTCAAAATTGGCGCATTTTCTTGCGTAGAAACCAGCGCTCTCGCCTTTTGTTTTGATCTGGTATGCCGTGGGACCCTTGCAGAAGGTTGTAAACTCCACCTCGAAGAACAAGAAGCAGAATGTTGGTGCGAATCTTGTCAGCAATACGTCACGTTACTGACGCAACGCGTGCGTCGGTGTCCGCAATGCAACAGCGATACGCTGAGAATTGTGGCCGATGATGGTTTACAGATTCGACGAATTGAAATAGGCGACGCCGAAGACTAATTCCGGTGGCACCTGCCAGGCCGGAGAAGACGCTTGCGTCGCCATCCGGCAAAAAGCCTGTAACAAGAAAGAGATCAGGAGTGAGCGATGTGTACGACATGTGGTTGCGCTGAAGGCAACCTTTATATAGAGGGTGATGAGCATAATCCCCACTCGGCGTTTCGCAGCGCGCCATTTGCCCCGGCGGCTCGCCCGGCGCTGAATATTACCGGTGTGAAAACCTCTAATTTCGCACCGAGCCAGACCGCAGAAGGCGACCTGCACTACGGTCATGGCGAGGCGGGTACCCATGCGCCAGGCATGAGCCAGCGCCGTATGCTGGAAGTCGAAATTGACGTGCTGGACAAAAATAACCGTCTGGCCGAACGTAACCGCGCCCGTTTTGCCGCTCGTCAGCATCTGGTATTAAACCTCGTCTCAAGCCCGGGCTCAGGTAAAACGACGCTACTGACCGAAACGCTGATCAAGCTGAAAGACAGCGTTCCGTGCGCCGTGATTGAAGGCGACCAACAGACGGTCAACGATGCCGCCCGTATTCGCGCCACCGGCACCCCCGCCATCCAGGTCAACACGGGTAAAGGTTGCCACCTTGACGCGCAAATGATTGCTGACGCCGCGCCGCGTTTGCCGCTTGATGACAACGGCATTCTGTTTATTGAAAACGTCGGTAACCTGGTCTGCCCGGCCAGCTTCGACCTCGGCGAACGTCATAAAGTGGCGGTGCTGTCCGTCACCGAAGGCGAAGATAAGCCGCTGAAATATCCGCATATGTTTGCCGCCGCATCGCTGATGCTGCTCAATAAAGTGGATCTGCTGCCGTACCTCAATTTTGATGTTGAAAAGTGCATCGCCAGCGCCCGGGAAGTGAACCCGGACATTGAGATCATCCTGATTTCCGCCACCAGCGGCGAAGGGATGGACCAATGGCTCTCCTGGCTGGAGACGCAGCGATGTGCATAGGTGTTCCGGGTCAAATCCGCACCATTGATGGCAACCAGGCCAAAGTCGACGTTTGCGGTATTCAGCGCGACGTCGACCTGACGCTGGTCGGTAGCTGTGATGAAAATGGTCAGCCGCGTCTGGGTCAGTGGGTACTGGTCCACGTCGGCTTTGCGATGAGCATCATTAATGAAGCAGAAGCGCGCGACACGCTCGACGCGCTGCAAAATATGTTTGACGTTGAGCCGGATGTCGGCGCGTTGCTGTACGGCGAGGAAAAATAAATGCGTTTTGTTGACGAATACCGCGCACCAGAACAGGTGATGCAGTTGATAGAGCACCTGCGTGAACGTGCCGCTCTCCTCCCCTATACCGCTGAACGACCGCTGCGCATCATGGAAGTTTGTGGTGGCCATACCCACGCTATTTTCAAATTCGGACTCGACCAACTGCTGCCCGAAAACGTGGAGTTCATTCACGGTCCTGGCTGCCCGGTTTGCGTTCTGCCGATGGGCAGGATCGACAGCTGTGTTGAAATCGCCAGCCATCCGGAAGTGATTTTCTGCACCTTTGGCGACGCCATGCGCGTGCCGGGAAAACAAGGCTCACTACTACAGGCCAAAGCGCGCGGCGCGGATATCCGCATCGTCTATTCGCCGATGGATGCGCTGAAGCTGGCGCAGGAAAACCCAACGCGTAAGGTTGTGTTCTTTGGTCTGGGTTTTGAAACCACCATGCCAACCACCGCCATTACCCTGCAGCAGGCCAAACAACGCGATGTGCAGAACTTTTACTTTTTCTGTCAGCACATTACGCTAATCCCCACGCTGCGCAGCCTGCTGGAACAGCCGGACAACGGCATCGATGCCTTTTTAGCACCGGGGCACGTCAGCATGGTGATTGGCACCGACGCCTATAATTTCATTGCCTCAGATTTCCATCGCCCGTTAGTGGTCGCCGGCTTTGAGCCGCTCGACCTGCTGCAAGGCGTAGTGATGCTGATTGAACAGAAAATCGCCGACCAAAGCCAGGTCGAAAACCAGTACCGCCGCGTGGTACCGGATGCCGGTAACGCCTTGGCGCAACAGGCCATCGCTGAGGTATTTTGCGTCAACGGCGACAGCGAATGGCGCGGTCTGGGCGTGATCGAATCGTCTGGCGTTCACCTGACGCCGGACTATCAACGTTTTGATGCCGAAGCGCATTTTCAGCCAGCGCCACAGCAGGTATATGACGATCCGCGCGCGCGTTGCGGAGAGGTGTTGACCGGCAGATGTAAACCGCATCAGTGCCCGTTATTTGGTAAAACCTGTAACCCGGAGACCGCCTTTGGCGCACTGATGGTCTCCTCAGAAGGCGCATGTGCCGCCTGGTATCAGTATCGTCAGCAGGAGTGTGAAGCATGAACAGCGTACAACTCGCCCACGGTAGCGGCGGTCAGGCTATGCAGCAGTTGATCAACAGTCTGTTTATGGAGGCTTTTGCTAATCCGTGGCTGGCGGAACAGGAAGATCAGGCGCGTCTGGAACTGGCGCAGTTGGTTGCAGAGGGCGATCGTCTGGCGTTCTCTACCGACAGCTATGTTATCGATCCGTTGTTCTTCCCCGGCGGTAATATCGGCAAGCTGGCTATCTGCGGTACGGCTAACGATGTCGCCGTCAGCGGCGCGATTCCGCGTTATCTCTCCTGCGGGTTTATCCTTGAAGAAGGTCTGCCGATGGAGACGCTGAAAACCGTCGTCACCAGCATGGCGGCAACCGCACGCGAAGCGGGCATCGCCATCGTGACCGGTGATACCAAAGTCGTGCAGCGTGGCGCCGCAGATAAGTTGTTCATCAACACCGCCGGTATGGGGGCGATCCCCGCCAACATTCACTGGGGCGCGCAAACTCTCGGCCCTGGCGATGTATTGCTGGTTAGCGGTACGCTCGGCGACCATGGTGCAACCATTCTTAATTTGCGCGAGCAATTGGGTCTTGATGGCGAACTGGTTAGCGACTGTGCGGTGCTCACGCCGCTTATCCAGACGATACGTGATATACCCGGCGTGAAGGCGCTGCGTGACGCCACCCGTGGCGGCGTGAATGCGGTGACGCATGAGTTTGCCGCATCATGTGGATTTGGTATTGAGCTGTCTGAAGCGGCCCTGCCCATGAAGCCTGCGGTGCGTGGCGTTTGCGAGCTGCTGGGCCTCGATGCGCTCAACTTTGCCAACGAAGGCAAACTGGTGATTGCCGTTGAGCGTCAAGCTGCTGAAAGCGTGCTTGCCGCGCTGCGCGCGCATCCGTTAGGACGCGACGCGGCAATGATTGGCGAAGTAGTTGAACGTAAAGGTGTACGTCTTGCCGGACTGTATGGCGTGAAACGAACCCTCGATTTACCACACGCTGAACCTTTACCTCGTATATGCTAGCAGCCAGTTGGCAGCATGCTGTAAGCCGGATAAGACGCATTGGCGTCGACATCCGGCATTAACGCTGCATTATCGCCTGATGGCTTTGCTTATCAGGCCTACGGATTGCGTGACCGGTGAGTTTGCGGTCAGCCATCCGGCAATAATTTACGACTTATACCTATAATTCATTTACCGTTTTCGCACCGTTTTGCGGTGCTTTCCCTGGAAAAGCAATATGTCGTATACACCGATGAGTGACCTCGGACAGCAAGGCCTGTTCGATATTACTCGTACATTATTACAGCAGCCCGATCTTCAGTCTCTCAGCGAGGCGCTTTCACAGCTGGCCAGGCATTCCGGACTGGCCGACTGCGCGGCTATTGTCTTATGGCAGGCACAAACGCAACGTGCGCGTTATTTTGCGACGCGCGAAAATAGTAAACCTATCGATTATGAAGACGAAACGGTGCTGGCGCATGGGCCGATACGCCGTATCCTGTCGCGCCCCGACGCGCTGCACTGCAACTATCATGAGTTCACGGAAACCTGGCCGCAGCTGGCATCCGGCGGATTGTATTCTGAATTTGGTCACTACTGTCTGCTGCCGCTGGCGGCGGATGGGCGCATCTTTGGCGGTTGCGAATTCATCCGCAACGAAGACCGGTCATGGAGCGAAAAAGAGTACAATCGGCTCCAGACCTTCACCCAGATTGTCGGTGTCGTGGCTGAACAAATTCAGAGCAGAGTCAGCAATAACGTCGATTACGATCTGCTGTGCCGTGAGCGTGACAACTTTCGCATCCTGGTCGCCATCACCAATGCGGTGCTTTCCCGACTGGACATAGATGAACTGGTCAGCGAAGTCGCCAAAGAGATCCACCATTATTTCGACATCGATGCTATCAGTATCGTGTTACGCAGCAGTCGCAAAAATAAGCTGAGCATCTACTCCACCCACTATCTGGATGAGCATCATCCGGCGCACGAACAGAGCGAAGTGGACGAAGCAGGCACACTCTCTGAGCGGGTCTTCAAAAGCAAAGAGATGCTGCTGATTAACCTGAGCGAACGCGACGCCCTTGCTCCTTATGAACGGATGCTGTTCGAGACCTGGGGCAACCAATTACAGACGCTGTGCCTGCTGCCGTTGATGTCCGGCAATAACATGCTTGGCGTACTGAAGCTGGCGCAGTGCGAAGAGAAAGTCTTCACCACCGCCAATCTCAAACTGCTACGCCAGATTGCCGAGCGTGTGGCGATTGCCGTGGATAACGCCCTCGCCTACCAGGAAATTCACCGTCTGAAAGAACGTCTGGTCGATGAAAACCTGGCGCTGACAGAACAGCTCAACAACGTTGACAGCGAGTTCGGCGAAATCATTGGCCGCAGCGAAGCGATGTACAGTGTGCTCAAACAGGTCGAGATGGTGGCGCAAAGTGACAGCACCGTATTGATTCTCGGCGAGACCGGGACAGGCAAAGAGCTGATCGCCAGAGCGATTCATAACCTGAGCGGCCGTAACGCCCGCAGGATGGTAAAAATGAACTGTGCGGCAATGCCTGCCGGATTGCTGGAAAGCGATCTGTTTGGTCATGAGCGCGGTGCGTTTACCGGAGCCAGCACGCAACGTATTGGGCGTTTCGAACTGGCGGACAAAAGCTCACTGTTCCTTGATGAAGTGGGCGACATGCCGCTTGAGCTTCAGCCGAAGCTATTGCGCGTTTTGCAAGAACAGGAGTTTGAGCGTCTGGGCAGCAATAAGCTGATCCAGACCGATGTCCGTTTGATCGCCGCCACCAACCGCGATCTGAAAAAGATGGTCGCCGATCGCGAGTTTCGCAACGATCTCTACTATCGGCTGAACGTCTTCCCGATCCATCTGCCGCCGCTGCGCGAACGCCCGGAAGATATTCCGCTATTGGTAAAAGCTTTCACCTTTAAAATTGCCCGCCGAATGGGGCGCAATATCGACAGTATTCCCGCCGAAGCGCTGCGTACGCTGAGCAGTATGGAATGGCCGGGTAACGTGCGTGAACTGGAAAATGTGGTAGAACGCGCGGTGCTGCTCACAAGGGGCAATGTACTGCAACTGTCTCTGCCGGATGTTGTCGCTTTGACGCCTTCCACGCCGCCAGTGGCGACCGAAGTCGCACAAGATGGCGAAGATGAATACCAGCTGATCATGCGCGTGCTGAAAGAGACTAACGGCGTGGTTGCCGGCCCCAAAGGCGCGGCGCAACGACTGGGACTGAAGCGCACGACGTTGCTGTCACGCATGAAGCGTCTGGGTATTGATAAGGATGCGCTGGTTTAACGGTTCGCCCGATGGCGCTTTGCTTATCGGGTCTACCCACTGGTGCGTTTATATTTGTAGGCCGGATAAGGCGCAGCCGCCATCCGGCATAGAATTGCTACATTACTTCTTCCGCTGGTACTTCTCGGGCAATTCCGGAACGGGACGTTTGTCATCAATCAGATGACGTACGGTCAGTATCGGATGACGCCAGAACATTCTTGG
This sequence comes from Citrobacter sp. wls708, assembly GCF_005281255.1. Classification (NCBI taxonomy): domain Bacteria; kingdom Pseudomonadati; phylum Pseudomonadota; class Gammaproteobacteria; order Enterobacterales; family Enterobacteriaceae; genus Citrobacter; species Citrobacter sp. wls708. Next base: position 291,450 of record NZ_SZXE01000043.1, on the reverse strand, counting down.
CCCAGCCCAGCGCATAATCTGCTTCATCTCTTCACGTTTGGCGGGTTGATAACAGTGTACCGGGCACTGTTTGCAGGCCGGTTTTTCCTCACCAAATACGCACTTATCCAGACGCTTTTGCGCATAGGCAAACAACGCATCGTAATGCCCCGGCTCGTCTGAGGCCTGCGGACACTGGCGCTCGTACAGCGAGATCATTCTCTGGATCGTCATTTTTTCACGTGCAATACGTTTGCCGGACATGGTGCCTCCCAATTAAGTTGCATAAATAATACACCTTAAAAGTGAAGGCAACCATCATATGAGTTCGCTTACCCGGAAAATGACTAAATTGCCCGTCGTTTATAAGGGCGGTAGTGCGGTAGCCAAAAGTTATCTTTAATGCTCCGCAACAAGGCATCGTCGCTCATTTTTTCCGCCACACCTGATTGCCACGCCGCCTTGCCGACCTCAAACGCAATGTTGCGAGTCACCTCGCATATTGTGCCAATCTCTGGTAACAGCGCGCCTTCACCGTCACGCACCAGCGGAGAAGCTTCCGCCAGCGCACGGCTTGCCGCCATCAACATTGCCTCTGTTATCCGCGTCGCGCCGCTGGCGATAGCCCCCAGACCGATCGCCGGGAAAACATACACGTTATTACACTGTGAAACAGGAATGACACGTCCATACATCTCTACCGGCTCGCATGGGCTACCGGTTGCGATAATGGCCTGTCCCTCGGTCCAGTGAAGAATATCTTCTGGCCGTGCTTCCATTTTCGAGGTGGGGTTCGACAACGGCATCACAACAGGACGATCGCAGTATTGGTACATCGTGCTAATCACTTCCTGCGAGAACAATCCTGCCTGGCCCGAAACGCCCAGCATTACCGCAGGTTTGGCATTGCGGATCACCTCCAGTAACGACGGAGTCTGCATCTCGTATTGCCAGCCAAATAACGCATCGGGCGACTGCGCCAGCGGTTGCTGGAAAACAGCTAATGCCTCATTGGTCGTCATCACCAGACCGTCGCGATCCACCATAAAAATGGTCCGTCGGGCTTCAGCCTGGCTCATTCCCTCAGACATACGACAAGCAATAATATGCCGGGCGATCCCACATCCCGCAGCCCCCGCCCCTACAATCACGATCGATTGCTGACGGAAGTCCCGGCCGCTGCCACGGCAGGCAGCGAGTATGGTGGCCAGAGCCACCGACGCCGTGCCCTGGATATCATCATTAAAGCAGCACAATTCATCGCGATAACGTTCCAGCAAAGGCACGGCTGTATGTTGGGCGAAATCTTCAAACTGCAGCAGTACGTTGGGCCAGCGCCGTTTTACGGCAGCAATAAACATTCCAATAAACGCGAAGTAATCTTCACCGGTTACGCGCGGATGACGCCAGCCGATATAGCGCGGATCGTCCAGTAGTCGCGTATTGTTCGTGCCGACATCCAGTAATATCGGCAGCGTATTCGCCGGATTAACTCCGCCGCAGACGGTATAGAGAGACAACTTCCCGATAGGAATGCCCATACCACCAACCCCCTGGTCGCCCAATCCCAGAATACGCTCGCCGTCGGTGACGACGATCACCTTGATATCGTGCCGTGGAATATCATGCAATATATCGTCAATACGTTCGCGATCGGGCCAGGAAATAAAGACGCCGCGCGCTCGTCGGTATATCCAGGAAAATTTTTCGCAGGCAGCACCTACCACCGGGGTATAAACGATTGGCAGCATCTCAGGCAGATATTTTTTCAGCAGGTAATAAAATAACGTTTCGTTGGTATCCTGAATATTTCTCAGATAAATATGTCGGGCATTATGTGATTCTGCTTCGAGGTACTGTTGATAAGCTCGCTCGGCTTGTTCATCAATATTCTCAATAGCGCATGGCAGTAATCCACCAAGGTTAAAGTCATGCCTTTCTTGCTGAGTGAAACTGCTTCCTTTGTTTAATAACGGAGACTCAAGCAGTAACTTTCCCGTAAACGGAACGTATAAAACATCGTTTGTCACGTTGACATCCATAAATTACAACCAGATAAAAAATAAGAGCCTGCATTAACAGGCTCCCGGGATTCAAATCAGGACATAGTTGGCAATCAGCATCGCCGCGATACCGGCCAGCGCGGGAAGCAGCGTTCTTCTAACGATCATAAACGGTGAACATTCCCCCGCTTTACTTACCGCAATAATGATGCCAGCCACTGGAGACATCGAGCGCCCCATACCCGCCATCAGCTGCATAGGGAGGATCATATTGACGGCGCTTTCACCAAATTTTGCCGCAATCGAGGGCGCCAGGCCGGAGAAGGAGAAAAAGGCCGCAACGCCAGAGCCTGTCAGCACAGCGGTTACGCCCACCAGCGCAGTCATCACCAGCGTCATGCTGGTAAAGCCCAGACCGGCGTTTTGTACGGACTGCAGTAAGTAATCCACCGCGCCAATTTTCTGCAGCCCCTGAGCATAGATGTCCGCACATACCAGTAAAGAAACGATGCTGGTAAACATGCTGCCCATCCCTTTGAAAAAGACCTGTATTCCTTTGCAGCAACTTTTAAAATCCCGCGTGGTCGCCAGTTCGAAGAAAAAAGCGACCACTGCGCCAAGAATCATCGCCGTGACCACGTCAATTTTGATGGATTTGATCACTAGCGGACTAAAGACCAGCACCAGTACCACGGGTAATACCGGCAACAACGCGTAAACAGCAGGGACTTTACGCCCCTCTTCTTCGGCCTCAACCACGCTTTGTGCGCCAGGTACGAAGCCATCTTTCTTGTCGAAATATTTTGCGGTGAAATAAATCACCACCGCCACAGCCAGCATGACTACCACAGCCACCGGCATCTGATAATGGGCAAAGTAGATAGCACTTTCCATACCGGCATGCTTCGCCGCCAGATTCGCCGTACCAACCGCAGGCCCTAAATCCATAAACGCGCACAGGCCAATCATCGCGGCCGCAGAAGCTTTACTGACACCCAGGCGAACCAGAACCGGGAAGAATGTCACCAGTAGCAACATCGCCAGACCCGCCGCACTTGAAATTGCCACATGCAGAAGCTGCGCACAGATATACCCTAACGCAAGGATTAAATAAGGCGCTTTAATCACCTGCAGCGGTCGAATGCACATATTAACCATCGCATTCGACGCTTTGATGTGATCCATATAGCTGGCGAATCCTCCCGCAGCCATAATGATAAGACCAATGCCCGCAATTTGTGTGGTAAGCGATTCTTTTGCAAAGCTAAAGATGTCCAGCCAAGTTGCCCCGGTGGATTTCGCTTTATCATAGAGAATGCTGTTTTCTGGATAAAACAGTACGGTAATGGTCAATAATGCCAGTCCAGCGAGTAATAAAACAGTTTGCGGCTGATAATTTTTCACAATTAACCATGCAGCAATAACTGTTATCACTATTGCTATAATAAACGCCGTCATAATAACAATTCCTATGCCATACAAATCGGGTAGGGTTACCTGTCATATCATCATAGCTTATGTAGGATAGTAAAAAATCACACCTATATATAAGCAGCTATAATATGTACGTTAATTTATCGTATTACATACTCAAATATTGAGCCTTAATTGTAATGGTTTGTGTGAGCGTAAAATACGGGAAAGGTGTTTTCCCACCCCTTTTTGTGAGTAAGATCGCAACTCATCTGAATGTGTCCGCGCTCTGCAGAAATAGATGGATACGGGTTTCCAACATATTCACTCTATGATTGACGTCGAAAGCGTATTACCCTATAACAACGTTGATATACAACAGCCATCGGGTATTATCCATGTACAAAAAAAACACATTAAGTCTGGATGAATATAATTCTCTTACTCTTAATATGGGTGATTTAACTGAATCTGAGTGCCGACTCAATGAGTACATAAATAAACACTTCAATGAACTCCCCTATCATGGCATTGTCGACCTCTCACAAAATGCGATGGTAAGCAAAGCGACCATTGGCCGATTTTTGAATAAAATAGGGTTTACGGGCTATGCTGCTTTCCGCAAAGCATTAGACATTACGCTGTCAAAAAATAAAATCTCTGCACCTTTTGAGAAAAACACCATACAGCGTAACAATCCTGACATTACCACTGAAAGTATCGTTACCGATTTCACCCACAAAGTAGCAGAATTATTTAATCAATTTAAGAATAATATCGATATTACAAGCCTGAATGCTTTTATCGATCTGGTACTGAACAATCAACGTCATATTTATGTTGTTGGTCCTTCGTCTTCTCATGCCATGGCGACACATTTTTGTACCTTGTTAAAGTACTTTCGCAGTGACATCACTCTGTTACCGACGGATATCAGCGAACTCCCTAAATGTCTCATCAATATTAAGGAGGACGACGTACTGATTGTGTTCTCCTACTATCGATTTAATCGGGTAGCCCTCAATATTGCAAAGTGGTTCAGAAAAAAGAATGCTGCCGTGGTGCTGGTGACCAACTCAGAGGCAAACCCATACGGTAAATTTTGCGATCTGCAGTTTGTTCTCCCCAGCGACGTACAATCCATTTTTCAAAGCCGTATTCTCGGCTTCTTCTTCATCGAACTGATTTTGCATCTGGCTTATGAGAAAGGAGATAACGAGGGGAATTTTGCCCAACTGGAAGAATTGTTCGTCTTCTTTGAAACATTTTCGGCCTCAGCACACAACACGTAATGCCGCCAGGAGGATTCTCTCTCCAGGCAGCATTACGATTCAGGCCATCTCTGTCGTTTTCACACGATCGAATTCAGCAACCGTTTCTGCAATTAGCGCATCGTTAGCCCCAATATATGACAGCGGTTCGCAGGCGGCGGCAATTTCCGCCACAGACAATGACGCGCGGATTACCGAACTGGACTGCACGATCTCCATGAAGCTTTGCTCGCCTGTTGCATGCTTCAGCAGGTTTTTCACTAAGTTATAGGCAGATTCCCTGCCAATTTTAGCGGCAAGCTTCATCGTCAGCGATTCCGACATAATAAAGTGCTTCGAGCAGTCAAAATTAGCGCGCATCTTCTCTTCATTAATAATGAGATGAGAAAGCAAATTTTTTGCACGTGTAAGACTGGTCGATAAGGCATTAGAGGCCTCCGGAAGGATCGTCCAGTTCAGGACCCTCATAGAGGCGGCTCGCACATCCTGTTGATCCAGCATGGACGGTGCGCCGGAAGCATACATCCAGCCCATTCTGGCCAGCGTTTGCATCATGTTACTGGCGCGCGGATTGACTTTGTGCGGCATCGTGCTGGATCCGCCGCCACCTTCGCCCTCAAACACTTCAGCAATCGGCGTGCGCCCCATGGTTTCGACATCGTTAGCCAGTCGACACAGCGTGCCGTGAACAAGCGCAAAAAACTGCACAACTTCAACGACCGCATCCTGACTGGCGTTATTAATACCACAGGGCACGTTCAGACCTAACGCCTGCATCAGTCGTTCACGCGTTTCCATTCCCTTCTCGCCCACGGAAGCCAGATTCCCCACCGCACCGCCAAAGAGTCCGGTCACCGCACGCGGATACAACTGCTGGAGTCTTGCCAGATGGCGGTTAACCTCTGCCAGATAACTGCAAACATGAAGCCCCCATGTTGTGGCGGAGGCATCCACCGAATTGGTGCGCGCAACCATAACCGTACGGGTGTGACGTATTGCCATCGCTTTCATCGCTTCACCCACATCACACAATTGCTCACGCAGCAACTGCAGCGTTTGCTGCAATCTCATCGCCATTCCTGAATCCAGTAGGTCCTGAGTGGTACATCCCCAGTGCAAAAACTGGCTTACCAAAGGTGTGCCAGAAGCAGAGATCTGATCAATTAGCGGTTTTATCGCCATCCCCACCGTTTGTGTATCCTTGGCCAGAGCAGGCCAGTCTATCTGTATTTCCTGGCAGGCTTGCGCAATTTCTGCTGCCGCCTGCTCAGGGATAATCCCTAACTCACTTTGAATGCGTGCGACAGTGGCCTCAAAACGCAGCCAGCAACGCATCAGATTGTCGTCAGACCATATTTCCCGCATCCGACCGTGGGTGAACAATGAAGAATAAAGATCAGAATCAAATACCGTTGTTTGCTTACCGAACATACAGCGCCTCTCCGGCCAATGAATGCGTCATAATCGAAAATGTGATTAATCAATTTTGCGGGATCTGTCCTGCAAATTACAGGGGAAAATAGTATTCCCACCCCAAAACCGACTATGAGAATGCACTATTCCCATTTTCAGTTTTTACATCCGTTAGAAATGGGATGCACTTCACAGTAATTTTCGCATTACATTTTAAACAGTCGTAATATTTCAATAAAATCGCTCATTAAATATAAGAACCATTAATACAATAGCGCAATCGGAGATATTTATGCGTGAATAATCACATTTCATTACGAGAAAAAATGTTTCCCATATCGCTGCCATTCCTTTTCCACAAACAATTATCCCGCTGTGAACTTTCTTTTTATGGTCAGGAAATTAATGCTGTTTTGAGGGATGACATGAAGCTAAAAAATTATTCACTAATATTACTAATGGGTATGAGTTCCTCGGCGTTCGCCTTAAACGTCTATAATAAGGATGGAAATACTCTGGATATCTATGGTCGCGTTGAGGGCAAAATTGCCAGTGGCCAGAATTCATTTGCCGGTAGTGAAAGCCGAAGCGATCTGGGTGGCCGTGTAGGTATTTATCTCACCCGAGATCTGGATCTTCTGCCAGATACCAAAATCGTGGGTCGCCTGGAATGGCAGGTGCGTACCGAAAAAAATGATAACAATACCGGTGAAAGCGATATGGAGGCCCGCTATTCCTATGTCGGCCTGTCGAATAAAACATGGGGTGAACTGATCACCGGGAGAACCAAAAACCCGCTGTATCAGGTAATGAAAATGACCGATAAGTACAAAAACTTTACCCCCAATATCTACAGCTATGGCATTACAACCATTGATGATTCGTACCAGTTCAACCGCCAGGACGGCACCGTACAGTGGAACGCCAAATTTGCGGGCAATGAGATTCAGTTGGCATGGGTCTCTGGTAATGGCAACAGCGATAACGAAGCCCTGGACTACGGCGCGATGGCCAGCTATCGCAAGTCTTTCAAATTTGGCGATTTTAGAATTACACCTGCGATTGCTGCCAGTCGTTATAAACGACAGGATGGGGTAGAGACTACCGATGGACGTAATCAAAACGATCAAATTATGGGAGGGTTACAACTCAACTATAAAGCCTATGAAGTCGCGGTAACCGCGTTACGGACTTCTATTTCCCGCGATAACAAAAGTGATAATAATTATAAAGGAATGGATTCACTTATTTCCTACAACTTTGGCACCGTCAAGGTTCTCACTGGATATAGTTTTTTAAATGAAGATGGTAAAGATATCGCTGAAAAAGAAGACTGGCGTGCTGAAGCGCAATTAACATTGGCTGAAGATACGTGGTTATCATTTACTTATGATAAAGAATTCGCCAGTAAGAACAAAAAAACCAATGATGATGCGCTCATCGTTGGACTCCGTTATGATTTCTAAGAGATAACCGATGAAAAAAATAACCTTGTTTACCGCTGCAATGACCCTTGCACTGAGCAGCATTTGCTCTCACGCGGATACATTATTAGCGCCTTCCGCCCATGCCAAAATGGATGGTGAGAATAAAATTGTCGCGCTTTATGGTAACTCGTTCACTTTCTATAACAATAATATCAATACCCGATTGCGGGATTTGACGCAGTCTTTACTGCCGGACCATGCCAAAGGCTATAAATATCGGGGGATCACGATTTCCAGCGGTCATTTAGGCTGGCAAATTGAGAATATGCGCTACCAGAACACGCTACAGAAATGGGATGTGGTGGTATTGCAGGGGAACTCCACAGAAACGATCTCAAAGAAAGAAAGCACCCGGCAAAACTTCGTTGACTCCGCAACCCAAATGGCCGAAATGGCGCATAAAGCAGGTGCAAAAGTCGTCTATTTCATGACCTGGGCGAAGAAAGCTCAACCCGAAGATAGCCAAAAACTGGCGGATGCTTATATCTCCATTGCGCAAAAAACGGGGGGATATGTCGCTCCGGTAGGTCTGGCTTTCGAGAAAGCGCGCAAAACCCATCCGGAAATAAACCTGTATTATCATGATGGCGTACACCCTTCGATTTCTGGAACGTATCTCGCAGCCTGCGTATTTTTCGCTACCCTGTATAACCAGTCTCCGGTCGGCGGCGCGCTTCCTGTTGATACGGATATGACCCCAGCTGCCGCCAAAGCGTTACAACAGGTAGCATGGGAAACCGTCACTGAGTTCCAGAAGTCATAATCATCAGGTTATTCATCCGTTGCGCGGCGACAATCGTGTCGGCGCGCAACGCGTTATCCCCGTCAATTCCTTAGCACCCTACGCAAATAAGAATTATTTTCATTTGTTTATACCTTGTGCTATATAACATAGCAAAGGCTATATTCGTTGATAAATTAACCACTTTGTTGTGAGGGATACTATGCCGCAGTTGCCCCATCTGAAGTCATTTCTCCTTGCTGGCGCGTTAACGGCGCTGACGTTGTCGCCTGCCTGGGCGCAAGAAAAGTTCAAAGTGATAACCACTTTTACGGTGATTGCGGATATGGCAAGTAACGTGGCAGGTGACGCCGCGGACGTCAGTTCCATCACCAAACCTGGGGCAGAAATTCATGAATATCAACCCACGCCGGGCGATATCAAGCGGGCGCAAGGCGCACAGCTTATCCTTTCGAACGGGCTCAACCTTGAGCTGTGGTTTGCCCGTTTCTACCAGCATTTATCCGGCGTGCCGGAGGTAATGGTATCCAACGGTGTGCAGCCAATGGGTATCAGCGAAGGGCCGTACAACGGCAAACCGAATCCGCACGCCTGGATGTCGGCAGAGAACGCGCTTATCTACGTGGATAATATTCGCGACGCGCTGATGAAATACGATCCGCAGAATGCCGCAACCTACCAGAAAAATGCGCAGAGCTATAAAGCCAAAATCCAGCAAACCCTGGCGCCACTACATGCAGAACTGGCGAAGCTCCCTGCCGATAAACGCTGGCTGGTCACCAGTGAAGGCGCGTTTTCTTATCTGGCACGCGATAACGGCCTGAAAGAGTTGTATCTGTGGCCGATCAACGCCGATCAGCAGGGCACCCCCAAACAGGTACGCAAAGTGATCGATGCGATCAGAGCGCATCATATCCCAACGGTATTTAGCGAAAGCACTGTCTCCGACAAGCCTGCGCGTCAGGTCGCCCGTGAATCCGGTGCGCATTACGGCGGCGTGCTGTATGTCGATTCGCTCAGCGCTGCTGATGGCCCGGTACCGACCTATCTGGATTTACTGCGCGTCACAACACAAACCATTGTTAACGGCATCAACGAAGGTCTGGAGAGCCAACCATGAGTCACTCTGCGATTACCGTAAATCAGGTTACGGTGACGTATCGCAACGGTCACACCGCATTGCGGGACGCCACTTTTCAGGTTCCGGGCGGTTCGATTGCCGCCCTGGTCGGCGTAAACGGTTCGGGAAAATCAACGCTTTTTAAAGCGCTGATGGGTTTTGTTCGCCTGGCGCAGGGGGAAATATCTATTCTGCAACAGCCGGTTAATCAGGCGCTGAAACAGAATCTGATTGCCTATGTTCCTCAGTCGGAAGAGGTGGACTGGTCGTTTCCGGTACTGGTGGAAGATGTGGTAATGATGGGTCGCTTTGGCCACATGGGCTGGCTGCGTCGGCCAAAACAGATCGACCGCGCCTGTGTTGATGCGGCGCTGGCACGGGTCGATATGCTGGACTATCGCCATCGCCAGATAGGTGAACTGTCCGGCGGGCAGAAAAAACGCGTTTTTCTGGCGAGGGCTATTGCCCAGGATGGACAGGTGATTTTGCTGGATGAACCCTTCACCGGCGTGGATGTGAAAACCGAGGCGCGCATCATCGACCTGCTACGCGAACTGCGCGATGAGGGGCGGACCATGCTGGTCTCAACCCATAATCTGGGGTCCGTTACCGAGTTTTGTGATTACACGGTAATGATTAAAGGTACGGTGCTGGCAAGTGGCCCGACCGAAACCACCTTTACGACTGAGAATCTCGAGCAGGCATTCAGCGGCGTTCTGCGCCATGTGGCGCTGAGCGGCGGTGAGCAACATGTGATTACCGATGATGAACGCCCGTTTATTTCGCGACGCGCGGCCAACGAGGGGGAATAATCATGAACTGGCTGACAGAACCGTTTGGTTACCAGTACATGCTCAACGCGATGTGGGTCTCGGCGATGGTCGGCGGCCTGTGTGCGTTTCTCTCCTGCTATCTGATGCTCAAAGGCTGGTCGCTGATTGGCGACGCGCTGTCGCACTCTATCGTTCCGGGCGTTGCTGGCGCTTATATGTTAGGGCTTCCCTTCGCGCTTGGCGCTTTTCTTTCCGGTGGACTGGCAGCGGGCAGCATGCTGTTTCTCAATCAGCGCTCGCGCCTGAAGGAAGATGCGATTATCGGACTGATTTTTTCCTCTTTTTTCGGTATCGGGCTGTTTATGGTGTCGCTCAATCCGATGTCGGTCAACATCCAGACCATTATTCTGGGAAACGTGCTGGCGATTGCACCGGAAGATATTGTGCAACTGGCCATCATCGGCGTCATCTCGCTGACTATTCTGTTGTTGAAGTGGAAAGATCTGATGGTGGTTTTTTTTGATGAAAACCACGCGCGCTCCATCGGTCTGAATCCTGGCTGGCTAAAGCTGTTATTTTTTACGCTGCTCTCCGTTTCCACGGTTGCCGCTCTGCAAACCGTCGGCGCATTTCTGGTGATTTGTCTGGTGGTCACACCCGGCGCCACCGCCTGGCTGCTGACGGATCGTTTTCCACGTCTACTCACTATCGCCGTAGCTATCGGCAGCCTGACCAGCTTTTTTGGCGCCTGGCTGAGCTACTGGCTGGACGGCGCAACCGGCGGAATTATTGTGGTTCTACAAACGCTGCTGTTCCTGCTGGCGTTTGTCTTTGCGCCAAAACACGGTCTGCTGGCGAATCGCCGTCGTGCCCGTCAGGTAAACAAGGAGTCCGTATGAGCTTAACGACGCTGCTGGAACCCTTTCAGTTTAGCTTTATGGTCAATGCGCTGGTCATCTCCACCATTGTCGCCATCCCCTGTGCGCTGTTGTCGGTGTTTTTGGTGCTTAAAGGCTGGGCGCTGATGGGCGATGCCATGAGCCACGCGGTTTTCCCCGGCATTGTGCTGGCGTGGATTGCAGGTATTCCACTGGCGATTGGCGCGTTTATCGCCGGACTGTTTTGCGCGGTGGCGACGGGCTATCTCGACGACAATAGCCGAATTAAGCGTGACACCCTGATGGGGATCGTCTTTTCCGGTATGTTTGGCGCGGGCCTGGTGCTGTACGTTTCGATCCAGTCGGAGGTCCATCTCGATCATATTCTGTTTGGCGATATGCTGGGCGTATCGTTTAGCGATATTGTGCAAACCTCCGTTATCACGCTGGGGATTGCGCTTATCATCGGGCTAAAGTGGAAAGATCTGCTACTGTACGCATTCGATCCGCATCAGGCAAAGGCCAGCGGTCTTAACACGACGCTGCTGCATTATGGTCTGTTGTGTATGATTGCCCTGACGATCGTCGCCACGCTGAAATCGGTAGGCATTATTTTGTCGATTTCCTTACTAATTGCCCCGGGCGCCATCGCGATATTAATGACACGGAAATTTTTCCATGCCTTGTGGCTGGCAGTGGTTATCTCAGTCGTTACCTCGTTTATGGGCGTGTATCTGTCATTTTTCATCGACAGCGCACCGGCCCCCACCATCGTCGTACTATTTTCTCTGCTGTTTGTGATTACTTTTATTTATTCCGGCCTGCGCGATCGCCGTTTCGAACGGCGACGCCAACAATACGACCGCTAACGGCGTGGGCAGTGATATGTCCACTATCGTTATTAGAATACGTAATGACAATATTCCCAGCGCCCTGAACAAATGTCCCGCTCTGAAAGCATGCCATATTGAATAACGCTATTTATTAATCAAATAGCCGCAATCGCATTAGATAAAAATACAGCTAAATTTCAGCCAGCGGGGAGCTTTGCTATGAATGTTAAGTTAAAGGTTATTTCGGCATGTGTGTTACTTTCCATGTCAGTCTCAGCCACCCAGGCGCTAGCCGCATCTGATACCAACGGGACAACTTACTTAGTTAATCGTGGTAACCCACAGTTAAAAGCCAACGGCAAATATATCGACCAAATGATTGCCGAGGTAATGGCAAAAAATAATCTGCCGGGTTTATCCATGGCTATCGTTCAGGCCCCCTATATTCCGCGTTCTGCAGGATACGGCCTGGCTACGGCAACCAATGATGAACTCGCGTCCACCAAGACTATGTGGGGGATTGGGCCAATCACTCAGGCTTTTACCGCCGTTGCGGTGATGCAACTGGTAGAACAAGGTAAATTAAGCCTTAATACCCCGGTGAGCAATTATTTACCGGACCTGCCGCAAAGCTGGCATGACATTACGATTCTGGAGTTAATGCAACATTCATCTGGGATCCCGGACTTCAGATTATTCGGCTATAAGCAGACGCAAAAATATACGCCTGCGCAGCTGGTTGATCTCGTCAAAAATAAACCGCTCGAATTTAAAAGCGGTACGGATATCAACTCCAGCGCGACCGATTTTATTCTGTTAGGGATGGTTATTGAGAAGGTCAGTGGAATGAGTTACGCAGACTTTATCGACAAATACCAAATCGAGCCGTTAGGCCTGCAAAGCACCATGTTTGCGAAAGACATGCCAACGAAAGTGTTTCTCGATCGCCCCACGCCTGATAAGCAACACAATCAGCACGCAAAATTTAAATCTGAAATCCCCTGGATAAACCCCGTTGAGCCCGCGACAGGTTATGTCTCATCGGGTGACAAACTGGAGCCGGTAAGCGCAACCGCCACTGATAACCTGTACGCCTACGGCGGCCTGTGGTCATCTGCAGAAGATATCAGTAAGTGGGATATCGGTCTGGCAGGCAGTACGCTGGTTAAAGACAAAACGCTGCGTGACATCATCTATAGCCCGGCAAAACTGAAAAACGGTAAAGTTGTGCCTGCCATGGCTGGCTGGGAATTTACCCATCATCCTGGTTTCCTTGAAATTAAAGGCACCACGGGCGGATTTAGCGCCTATCTGAGCCGCTTTACCGCCGGTGATGAGCTGGTTTGCGTGACCCTATTGACCAACAAAGAAGGTGTGGACCTGACTCAGGTGGCGCGTGATATCGCTGAGGCCTATAAAACCGGTCTGGGCTCTGGATTAAATTCAGAGAAGATCAAAAATCAGGAGAGTAAATTTTCTGTCGATGAGACGATCTTCCGTCTAAAAGCCCTTCTGAAGAGTGAAGGAGTTCCGGTCTTCACTGAAATTGATCATGAGAAAAATGCTAAGGATGTAGGCATGAACCTCAGGCCCACCAAAGTCCTGGTATTTGGTAATCCGAAAGTCGGCACAAAACTCATGCAAGATAAACAGGGGATCGCGCTGGCTCTGCCACTACGAGTTTCGGTATGGCAGGATAAGATTGGACGGGTTTGGGTGGGCTATGAAAATCTGGATGATGTGGCAAAAACCTACGATCTTCATGATCAGCAGACCGTTGATAAAATTGACAACTTTATGACTACACTGGTCAGCCGGGCTGTAGATGTTTATACCCAGTAACCGGAGAAGACTTCTCGGTCATCACCTGTAGCGGGAGCGTGACGGCTCCCGCAACGCATGGGCGTTCACTATTTCAGCGCCAGCTTAACAACGGACTGAACGCTTCGCTGCCCACCAGCGCACGCAGCGCTGGTAGATGGCAATTACGCGCCAGAAGCGGCGGTACGGCAAAAATCGTATCGCCAGGTAAGATGACATTCTCCAGTTGCCCCCACAGGTACCAGCCGGTCTCAACCCCGCTATCCGGGACAAACAAATGCAAATGCCTGCCCTGTTGCGGCTCATCGGCAATGCCCAGCCACTGGCTAAAACGCGGGATATCCGGTGCCCCCCCTGTCACCAGCGAACAGCGCCCAACCTGGTTTGCCGGAATATAAAAATTGAGCGTCCCGAGGGTAATACGCACCGCAGCCAGATTAATGAGAGTCGGCATAACCACTGGTCTCCTGATAACGCGCAAAAACCAGATTCAGATCGAGCAGCGTGAACCAGGTTTCCGCCACGTTAACCACACCCACGGCGATAGTCTGCAGCGCCGGAGGCAGCGAGTCTCCCGGCAAGTGGATCTGGCTTTCGGCGACTTCCAGCACATCAATCAGCTTATCTATCAGGATCCCGCTTTGCATTTTTTCGGCGCAACCAATCAGGATGGTACGTTTACCTGCCGGGTTAACGTCAGGTTTGTCGATCAGGCTGTCCAGCCTCATCACCGACTCCACGCGACCACGGTAGTTGATGACGCCTTCCAGCATCGGCGCACAGCAGGGAACCCAGGATATAGGACGCTCCGCGAGGATCTCTTTTATCTGCGCCCCATAGAACGCAAAATTCTTACCCGCCAGCTGAAATAGCACCAGCGTGCGCTGCGGTTCATCTACGTTTTCACACTCCGGCTTTTCACCGTGATTTAGGGCGAGAATTTGCTCCAGCTGTTGGCTCATGTTTTATCCTTTTACTCAGCAATGCAGAAGGTGTTACGGCCATTTTGCTTCGCGGCATACAGCGCCTGATCGGCGCGTTCGCGCAGCGTTTCAACACGATCGCCAAACTGCCACTGCGCAATACCCGCGCTGAAGGTACTGTGAAAACTGGCGTCATTGACGGCGAAGGTGACCTGTTCATAGTCCCTGCGCAATCGTTCGACCACCCGAGCCGCCTTTTCGCTACTGGTATTGGGCATAATGATGACAAACTCTTCGCCCCCGTAACGCCCAACAATATCGGTGCTGCGTAAGCGATGGGAAAACAGCTGCGAAATCCCAACAATCACCTGGTCGCCAACCGCATGGCCGTAGGTGTCGTTAATGCTTTTGAAATGATCCAGATCCACCATCACCATGCAGAACGGATTACTACTGTAATTCGACTCGGCAATCGCGCTTTTCAGAAAATGGGTCGTCGTCGAGTGGTTATATAACCCACTCAGACTGTCCTGCGACATACGCGCGCGCAGAGCGCGCATTCTTTCGGCACGGATAGACACGGCACGGATGAGCTCCTCAGGATCGGCTTGTTTGAGAATAAAATCCTCCGCGCCGATGCTCATTGCCCCAAGCTGCGCATGCTTGTTGGTCTCGCTGGAGAGATAGGCGATCGGCAGACCAATATGCTGTGGTATTTGACGAATAAGTTTCGTTAACTCCTCACCGCTAAATTCCGGCATATGGTAGTCCATCAGTACCAGATCAATCGGTTGCGCGTTCAGCACATGCAGTAAATAGTGAGGTTTCTCCAGCACATGTACCTCCATGCCCGCCATGCGCAGCCTTTCAGCGTTGTATTCTGCCACCGCGGGCTCGTCATCGATCAACAGCACCTGATACGGTTTTTTCAGCGAAGGCTGCGTCAGGCGGTGTAGTTCCTGTACCAAATCAGTGATAGAAGCCGGTTTCACGTAGTAGCCATCACAGCCGGATTTAATGGCGTTGATGCGGGCGTTAAAATCGCTGTGGCAGGAGAGAAATAGTACCGGGAAAGGTTTGCCCACTTTCTGCTTCAGATCCGCCATCGCCAACGGTCCACCGTAGGCGTTGTCCGGAAAGCTGACATCCATAATCACCACGGCTGGCGGTTGTGCCAGTACGGCTTGCGTAAAATCCTCAGTATTGGCAAATACATGACAGGTAAAGCCGAAACAGCGCAACTGGGTAGCGAGCAACTCAACCTGGTCGACGTCATCATCACACAGATAGATAGGCTTACTGGCCCGCCGGACATATCCCTCTTCCGGACGCTGCGAGGAGACAGGAAAGGTGAACTCCGTGTCGCTAATACGATGCTCAAGATTGAGCTGCTCCTGGGTGAGGGTATACAGCCAGCGAATAATTCTCCGCAGCTCATCATAATGAAGTATGCTTTGCTCTGTTTCCGGTTCTGTTAGTAAACGCTCACCTTCTGCTGAGGCATTCGCCAGCGGGCTAAAACCAAAAGACCCCGCTGAACCGTGAATACTGTGCAGCAGAATGTGCAGTTGTTTACGACAGGTTTCGCTGGGTTCAGCGACTAATTGAACGAGCAGCCTTTCTGCCTGTGCCAGCATATCGGGGATGCGACGTAAAAATCCCTGACGCAGACGCGCTATTTTTTCCTGCGCTGCCGCCATCGCTATGTGCTTATTTTCTGGTTTCATCAAACGCCCAGGCTTATTCAGTAACGGCGGACGGTAGCAGGAGCGCATTTACTGCCGCCCCCAGATTTTCCGCCAGGTTTTCATCTTTTTTTACCCACCGGTCGTACCGGAGATCGCTGGCCGTCACTTCGTTTGCACTGAGTAATATAAAGGGCTTAGACCAGGCCTGAGCGCGTAACAGCGCCAACAAATCCAGACCACTGATCTCAGGCATATGCAGATCGCTAATCACCAGGTCGATGTTTTTATCCGAGTCCAGGCACGCCAGGGCAGAAATAGCGCTTTCCACAATCACCACGTCGTAGCCATCCATCTGCAAAAAAATAGAGGCCAGTTCAGCCGCAAAAAGATCATCATCAACTAATAAAATTCGCATCTTCTCTCTCGATTTTGCGCCATCAGCACAAAAGCATTTTTAATGTTTTTATTAAACTGTCCTGCTCGAAATCACCTTTAGCGATGTAGGCGTCCGCCCCTACCTGAATGCCCCGTCGTCGGTCTTCTTCCTTCGCGCGGGACGTCACGATGATGATTGGCGTGTGCTGGTAATTTTTCTCTGCGCGCAACGATTTGGTGAAGGTAAAACCATCCATAAACGGCATTTCGACATCCGTCAGTACGGCATCGAATTGGGTCAGTTTCGCTTTTTGCAGCCCTGACAACCCATCTTCAGCCAACGTGACCTGATAGCCATGCGCCTCCAGCACATTTTTTTCTATCTCGCGGGTATTGAGGGAATCATCAACCACCAGCACGTGCCAGGCATCTTGCGCCACGCTCGTCGCGGGCGCCGGGGCGCTGGTTTGCCGTGACTGTTGCGCCATCGCCATCAGCGCAGGCACTTGCAGGATGCTGACCAGTTGGTTATCCGGCGTCTGTACCATCCCGGAGACCAGCGACTGCTGCTGCATATGCTTTGGTAAGGGTTTGATCATCATCTTGCGTTCATCGAGCAGCTTATCTACCCGCAGCGCCATTTTGCTGTACTGGTTCTGCACGACGATTAAACGTTGTCCCGCCGATGAGAGATTGCCCTGGCGATCGTGAATGCCCAGCAGAGCGCCTGCGCATACCACGGGAATAAACTCGTTATGCAAAATAATGGCTGGTCGCCCGGCGATATCACTAATCCCCTCCGGGGTACATTCCACCACCTCGACCACATACTGTGCCGCCAGTCCGAACAGGTGTCCCTGCTCCTCAAATTGCATAATTCGCATCATCGTGAGCGAGACAGGCAGGCGCAGGCTAAAGCTGGTTCCGACGCCCGGGCGACTGTATACCTGCAAATCACCTTGCAGGTCGGTCACCACCGTTTTGCGCACCACATCGAGACCCACACCGCGCCCTGAAAGCTCAGAGACTATCTTGCTGGTGGAAAAGCCGGGATGAAAAATCAGCTCATTACACTCCTGCTCGGAGAGTTGTCCGGCCATTGATGCGGGAACCAGGCCTTTACTGACCGCCTTCGCGCTGATGGCCTCATAATTCAGACCGCGACCGTCATCTTCGATGCGCAGTAATATTCCGCTGCCGTCCTGCTGAGTGGTGATGGTAATGGTGCCGCGGGTCGATTTACCCAGCGCCAGGCGTTCGTCGATCTCGCCAATACCGTGATCGACCGCATTACGCAGCAAATGCGTCAGGGATTCCGATAGCCGGTCAATGAGCTGGCGGTCAATTTCCACTTCACCGCCGACGAAGCGGCACACCACCTGTTTGTTCAGCGTGGACGCCAGTTCACTGACCTGGAGTGAGATCGGCTCAAACAGCGTCGATAGCGGAAGCATGCGGATCCGCGCCGCCACATCGTACAGTTCAAACATCTGCAAATGCTGGATCTGAACGCTTTCTTTTAGTTGAGCGCTAAAATCATGGATCTGCTGGCGAAGCTGCTCGGCGCTCAGGCCCGGCAATCGGGGGACCAACTGACTCAGGTTTTGGATCTGCTGTTCAAGGCGATCATGTCCGGCGAGCACTTCCCCGAGGATGTCGATCAGGCCATCCAGCTTGTTCAGCTTTACTCGTACGAAATCGGCCTGCTTGATACCGGAGTCCAGGGAGGGGGCTGCGGCAGAAGCCGAAACACCAGGTTTGTCCGTAGCCGCTGGCGACTCCAGCGCCACAGTAACGGTTTCTCCCCGGCTGGCGGAGGCCAGGCGTTCGCACAGCCCGGCATCCGCCGGTGGCAACTGATTATCGCCCTCGCTGACAAAAAGCTGGGTCAACTGGCCCGAAAGATACTCCACGGACTCATGAATCAGATTACCCAGCGCTCTGTCCGGCGTCAGTTTGTTATCACGCAGCTCACTTAATACATCTTCAAGATGATGAGTGACATCAGCGATACTTTGCAATTTCAGCATCCGCGCGCCCCCTTTCAGGGTATGCGCGGCGCGAAACATCTCACCTATCCAGGCTTCAGTATGTTCATCAGCGGAAAGGAGGAACGCCCCTTCGCTGATCGTCTGCAAATGACCTCTCCCTTCATCAATAAAGCGCAGAACGAATTTTTTCAGATCGATAGCCATAATCGCTCTTATTTGCCACTTCGGTGGGCAAATTGCGCCAGTTGATGCTCACAAAGAAAACGAAACGTATTGCCAGGAAACACCATCGGCAAACGCAGACGACAAACCGCAGAAGGGTTGTTCATTTCGTCGTTTAGTAATTGCATCACCACGCGATACGTACGCTGCGCAGGCTGGCGTAACTCGCTTTGACGGTACATTTCGGCCAGATAATAGTGCGCCGGCCAGTAACCCGGCTCCTGATAAACCACCTGTTTAAACCAGGCGATAGCCTGCTGCGTCTGGTGCTGCCACATCATCGCCAGGCCGAGCAGCATTTTGGCCTCTGCCGACCACTCATCCTGGGCGAGGATCTTCTGCGCGTTTCCGGCAGTCTGAGAAAACTGACGCTGTTCGAGGGCAATGACGCCCTGAATCAGCAGCGCATCCGGATTACGGGGATCGTCGCGCAATACGCAGGCGATACACTTTTCGGCCTCAGAAAAACATTTATCATCGAGACAGGCACGCGCCTTTTTTAGCCAGTCATCATTTTTCTGAACCATGGGCATGGAAGATTCATCCTCCACTACCGTTCTCGGCCGTGGAGCGCGTACCGCTACCCTGGGTACTGGTGCGATTGTTGGCGTTTCACGATGATGGCAAAAATAAAAAATGCCCTGTTCCTGCTCCAGCTTCAGAATGTCGAAATTGTTGGCTAACGTTTCCGCGTTGCCAAAAAATAAGGCCCCCTGAGGCTGGAGCATTTTCGACAAATTACCGTGCAGTTCACGGCGCGTTGGCGTGTCGAAATAGATAGAGACGTTGCGCAGCAAAATGATGTCCACTTCCGGCAACAGCTGCTCTTTTATAATGTTGGTGCGGTGAAACGAGACTTTCTCGCGGATCGCATCATGCAGTCGGTAGAGATTTCCTGAGCGGGTAAAGTAGCGCTGCTGAATGTCTGGGTCGACGCCGCGAAACGAGTAGCTTGAATAGCTGGCGTTTCTGGCTTTTGCCAGGATTACCGGGTCAATATCACAACCGTAAATTTCAATCCGCTGGGCCATTTCGCCCTGGTATTTCTCATGCAGTTTAATCGCCAGCGAGTAGGCTTCTTCTCCGGAAGAACATCCGGCGCTGAGAATACGTACCGGGCCGCTGCGCTGTTGCAGCAGACGCGGGACCCACTTATCGCAGATCAGATCCAGCGTCTCGTTTTCGCGGAAAAAATAGGTTTCGTTAATGGTTATCAGCGTAATGAAGCGAT
This sequence comes from Citrobacter sp. wls708, assembly GCF_005281255.1. Lineage (NCBI taxonomy): Bacteria > Pseudomonadati > Pseudomonadota > Gammaproteobacteria > Enterobacterales > Enterobacteriaceae > Citrobacter > Citrobacter sp. wls708. The sequence goes on along the minus strand of NZ_SZXE01000043.1, from coordinate 271,287 downwards.
CAAACTCGTCCTGCGAAATACGCAGTTGTTCATAATATTCATAGTAATTACTGATGTTTCGTTCGCTCATACGCCGTTTCAGCGCCGATTTCAGCAACGCTTCCATTGCGTTATCAAAGTGCAAACCCACCCGGTCTTTGATCAGGCGGGCGTAATCAGGAAGATTGGGGATCATGGCAATTTACTCTCAAAATGCCCGTGAAAGGCCATCGATAGCAGTACCTTCGCGAGACCGTCCAGCGGGATCGTGCGGTGTATCAGTTGCCTGTCGATCGCGTTCTTATTCATACCGAACACCACCGAGCTCTCTTCATCCTGCGCCAACGTTCGCCCTCCCCGGCGGAAAATAAGCTCAATGCCGCGACAGCCATCGCTACCCATACCCGTCATAATCAGCCCGACGGCCTTTTCGCGAAATACCTCAGCCACCGACTCCAGCAACAGATTGCAACTGGGATGATAGACATCGCTTTCCTGTCTGGGGATTGCCGCCAGGCGTTGATTGCTCTTGACGATCAGATGCTGCTCCGGCGGTAAAATATAGACGTATCCCGCTTCAACCCGATCGTCTTCCTGCGCCAGGCGCACCTTCAGTTCGGTCACGCTGTCCAACCAGTGCACCATATTTTTTGCGAAGCCATCGGCAATATGTTGGGCAATGAGCACCGGGCATGGAAACGTACCGGGGAGATCCTGTAATAGCTTGCTCAGTGCCTGCGGCCCCCCCGTCGAACAGGCAATCGCCAGCACAAAAGGCCAGTCCTGCGGTGTCTTTACTGTGTCCGTCGTCGGGCGCGCGGCGGGCATTACTGGTTCGGTTGGATGGCGTAATCCCTTGATATGACGGATCACTTTCACACCGACTAACAATTCAACTTTGCGATGCAGCGCATCGGTCGAGAGCGGGAAATCGCTGCTATGGTGCAGCACCGCCAGAGCACCACGAGAAATATAATCATCATCCCATTGTTTTTCTGGGCAAAACCGCATCACAAGGATGGGAATAGCGCTGGTCGCCATGATCGTTTCCACAACCTCAACGTTATCGGGGCTTGAGGTATCCAGCGTCAGAATCAGCAGATCGGGCATCAGTTGTTGTAATAATCTCATCGCTTGTCTGCGATGGGCGGCTTGCCCCACCACTTTAATGTGCGGATGATCTTCCAGTTGCCTGACCAGTTCATTACGCGATGCGCTGTCCAGGTCAAGGATCAGCACCCGTATATTGCCGCTGTTCATACATCCGTTTCCGTCAAGGTGAATGACGTCGACGCCTCTTTCAGCGCTTTCGACAGTTGCGTCATATCCTGACTGACAACCAAAATGTCTTTGATCGATTGCGAGGTATAGTTACTGGCCACGACGATCTCACGCAGCGCCATGACCACCTGATTGCTCGCCGTTTTCTGCTGCTGGGTCGATAGTGAAATTTGTAGCGCCGCCGTAGAGGTTTGCTCGGCGGTAACGACGATGTCGTTCAGATGTTCAGCACTGACTTTACAGGCCCTGGCTCCCGCTTTAATGCTCTCGCCGCCTTTCTCCGCGTTCAGCACCAGACGATTGATCGCGTTTTGGATCTCGCTGATCTTATTCTCGATCTCAACCGTCGATTCCGTTACTGAATCGGCCAGACGACGAATTTCAGCCGCCACCACCGAGAAACGCTTACCGGCTTCTCCAGCGCTGGCAGCCTCCAGCGCGGCGTTAAAGGCGATAAGTTTCGTTTGATCGGCAACGCTATTGATGATCACCATCACCCGACTGATTTCCGTCGACTTATTGCCGAGCATCATAATTTCACGCATGTTTTGCTGATTATCGGTATCAATATCCGTCATCCGCATCAGCAATTGTGACATCGACTCTGAACCTTTATTGCAATCCTCAAGCGTCTGGTTGGCAATATCCACCACCGCCCGCGAGTGCTCAGCAATTTGCGTAGAAGAGGCCGACAGCTCTTCCATCGTGGAAGTAATTTCGGCCACCGAAGATGACGTTTCCACGCTGGTTGACGCCTGACCATCTACCGCCTCGGTGATATGCAGTGACGCCTGATGTACCGAATCCGCGTGAGAAACCATATCGCCGACCAGCGAGTGCAGACGCTGACGCATCATCTCTACCGCACTCAGCAGTTCGCCAATTTCATCGTGATGATCGATCTCCACGTCAACCGTTAAATCTCCTTTTGCGATGGTCTGCGCAATCCCGAGTACGCGGTTTAAACGGCGTGAAATCAGAAAACGACTGGCAACGGCAATCAGCAGTAAAATGACCGGTAACAGGAAAGCCGTGAACAACAACAGGCCATTGCGTACCAGGTTACTGCTTCTGGATACATCATCAACGTAGCTGGTGGTGGCAATGATCCAGTCGATCCCTTCGATATATTCATAGACGGCAACCTTGGTCCTCGGTGGCGTACCGTAGCGACTTACCCAGTTGTAGTAAGTGATGCCATTTTTATGTTCGAGGATATCGGCAAACAGCTTATAGCCATTGGCATCGGTGATATTAATCGCCTGTTGATTGCTCAACGATGGATGGACCAACATACGACCCGGTTCGAATCCGGCATCCAGCACGTAGGCGTAACCCTCTTTACCAATATGCACATTCAACAAACGCTGAATAATCGGTTGCAGACTTTGTTTAACATCGAATCCCACCGCAACCGCGCCAACGACCTGACCATATTTATCGGCTATCGGCTCATAGTGGCTAATAAACTGCTTTCCGAACAGCGTGACCACACCCGAAAATGGTTTGTTTTTCAGCAGTAGCGGCAATGCCGGGTTATCGTGCCCCAATGCCGTTGCGGTGGCCGTATTGCCAGAGCTTGCCAATAACGTGCTGCTAACACGCACAAACTGCTCGCCTTGCAAAATAAATGTGCTGGCAAATACGCTGGTTAATTCGGTGAAATGCGCGTTAGTATTGGGATTGCTCAGTATCGCTTTTAACTCAGTTGCATCCATATAACGCAGCGGTTTATCGGCAACGTTTTGGTAATTATTAATATAAACATTACTGTAATGCTCTGCATCGCGGGTGACACGCTGGAATTCATTAGAAATACTATTGTGGAAAATACGCGTGTTGGTTTTAATCATCTCCAGGGCATTAGCCTGCAATTCACGGGAAAGGTAAGAAGATAATATAAAAGAGGCACCGATCAGCAGCGTTGCAATACAAAAAACCAGAATCATACCGAGCTTCATCGCCACACCGGGATGGATATTGTGTAGCCATGAGAGCAACCGGGCGCGCAGTCCCATACCGGCAGCGCCCGCCGTTCGATTCTTCACTTTACTAATGTCACTCATGATTTTTATTCTCTACCTGAGAAGAAGTTACTTTTTTGGCCATCAGGCGTTAGCGCCCTGCTATTCCAACGTGAGCAATGGCGTAGGTTTGCCAATGTGATATCCCTGTAACCACCCAACATTCATTTTTTCCAGACATGCCTGAATATTGGCGTTTTCGACAAATTCGGCGACGACCTGCATATTTTTCATTTCAGCGACACGGCAGAATGACTCGACGATGTAGTAGCTGATCTCGCTTTCGGTGATCCGTCGAATAAAAGAACCGTCTATTTTCAGAATGTCTGCTTCGATATTCATCAAGCGCGCATGACTGGCAAATCCGGTACCAAAGTCATCAATCGCCACGCGACATCCCAACTGACGTATTAAGCTCAGGGTTTCCACGGTTTGTTCTTTATCTGATAATGTATCCGCTTCGGTTATCTCAAAAATAATCCGCTGCGGCTCCACAGCGTAATCGTGCAGAAGCTGAGTGATTCTGGACACGATATTTGAACGACACACCGTGACTGGTGCCAGGTTAATGGCAAAACAGCGCTGCGGATGGGTGCGCATGAACTTTAGGGTGTTTTCGATAACCCAGAGATCGATATCCGGCGCCAGCCCCGCATCATGGGCAACCGGCAGAAAGCTGTTTGGTGGAATAAATTCCCCCCGTTCGTTGAGCATACGGATCAATATTTCATGATACGGCGCTTCGCCATGGGTACTGACTATCGGCTGGGCCATCAGAACGAAGGCATTATTATCCAGCGCATTTTGCAATGCGGTACGGATTTCAGTTTTATCAACGATGTGGTTGCCAAGGACCCGGCTATGCTGCGCTTCGAGGTTTTCCGGCCTGCCGTTGGTCAGGGATAAGCCGGCGACCATGCCGAGCTTACCCACCAGCTGGTAGATATCATCGCTATGATCGTTAATCAGGCAGTAGCCCAAACCACTGCGAAAACCCAGCCGGTGATTGTTGTAGAAGAGACGAAAACTATTGGCAGCCTGGTACAGGTCGCATAACCGCTCGCAGGTCCCATTTTCCAGGCGGATAAGCAGATCATAACCCGCGTGATAATAGACCTTCTCGCTTTTGATCAAATGACTCCTGAGATGCTCAGCAAGGATCTTCTGGTAGCGGGCGCGAAAATGAAAACCATAGCGGCGTGAAAAGAGCTCCAGTTCGGGGATCTGTATCAGGCATACCGTCGCCCCCTCAGTGGTAAACAACTCCGTCTTCAGAGCACGCAGGTTCGCCATGCCCGTCATCGGGTCAGTCAGACCCAACAGCAGGACCTGGTTAAACCGCTGACGGGTAAATTTTGCCAGCGCTCCCATGATCACAATGGTGAGTGAAAAGACAAAAATAAGGGTGGAAACCAGCGCCTGATGCAGCATGAAATTGATGTCGCTGGCGATATAGCTGTCGTTATGTTTGCCTAAAATAATCAGTACGACTGTCCACACCAGCATGGTGAACGAGTGACCAATCTTAATCGCCCCCCACAGCATCAATGGAAATAACAGGATCAGGCTATAGAAAGAAAAAAAGATGTTCGGACTGTGCGGTGACGTCAAACAGAACATCAGTGAAATCAGCAAAATACACCAGATGCTGACGCCAAAGGCGGTGATATTCCCTTTACACTGAAAGACAATCGCTCTGATAAAGGTCAACAGGTAAGACGGTCGACGAATGATGCGATAAATTTTGTAGAAAAAGGGGATGCCCGTCAGGCAACCGTTGATGATCCCCTGAATACGTACCAGCATCTCCAGGCTCATAACCGGAATATTGTCCACATCCGGGCGATGACCATGGGTGACGAACGCGGCAAAAATCCTGCTGAATAACAGATAGAGCAGGATGTTAAAGCCGCATAGCCAAATCAGGCGGCTCAGGCTGATTTTTATACGGCCAAAACTTGCGCAGCTGCGTCTGCCCGTCACGTTGCGATAAGCGGCATAGCTCAAGGTTGAGGCCATAACCAGACACAGCGCATCCACCCGCTCGCTTTGTGGCCCCACTACGAACATCAAGGCGAGAAACAGAATAAATCCCGGCAATACCCGAAAACCAAACAGAACCAATGCGGCGGAAAATACGGCGAGTTTGAGATCGTAAACTGTTAAAATATTATTATTGAGAAGACAATAGCCGTTAAGATATTGTGCCAGTGGATATAACAGGCCAGGCAAAGCAAGTGGCAGGCACCATTTTTGAATGCTTTTTGCTGTGTGAGTATTTATTATCGCGTCCAAATCAATTTATCCGCTATGCACTATACCAATAGGACTTTAATCCAGACTCGAATGTCACAAACAAATCCTTTTGGGTCAGTCGCTGAACCATAGCAAAATTGTCAACATTGACCGCGCACTGAGAAAATAAAGTTAGGCTCTATATTGAAGCGAGCATCTTATTCATATCAGATCAGGAAATAAATACTCATTAATAGACAAAAATGGACATCCCGGCGGGATGAAACTACAGCACACTCACTTAATAGCATAGCTAATTCATTGATGCCAAATATAAAAACCACACCTTACTGACCACTTCACCACACCTCCAACCAGTACAAACAAAAAACACGCCTTGTCGTTTTAATGCCAACATTAATATCCTGGATGAGGCATAATGAAAAATGTATTTTTATGAACACTTTTGCCTGTTGACGATAAGCACAGCGTTATCTATATTCGCATACCGTTATTGTTGTCATTACTCATCCTGGTTCAATGTTAGTTATTTGTTACGTCATTACGTTTCACATCTTTCATCTACTTATTTGCAACAATAATATCCCATTAAGAAATAACAGAAATAAATTTAGCATCGCATAATCAATTCAGGAATTAACATAATCCGTGGCAAAGTCTCTGTTTTCCCTTAAAGCAATAAAAGGGTGGCAACATTCCATCACTGGCAAAATAACGCAATTCTTGCTGGTGGGTATCGTTATTGCTTTTAGCGCTGGCGCCTTTACCAACTGGAGCCTGATAGACAGCTTTTCTTATCAACAGTGGGTGCAGCGCGCTGAGGCGAATGCGCAGATTATGACCTACATTATCCGCAGCGTGTACACCACCGTTTCGGTTGAAACCAGCGATGCCGGGCAGATCTCCCGCATCGTCTCCGACAGACAACTTGGCGATACCGACTCCATTCTGCAAACGGGTTATAACCCGGTAGACGTCCTGGCGTTGGCATCAGTGCAGACGCACAGCCCCACCTGGCTGTTTCTCTATACGCCGGAAAAAGGGTATGTTGGGATTAACAACAAGTCTGAAAATGGCGAAGGAATTATCTCCTTCTCTGGTCGTTTGCCGCGCGATGTGCTGGTCAATTACTATGTTGGCTTCGCCCAGATCAATGGCGAAGAGTGTTTCATCAGCGCCGTCCCGATATTGACGCCTTCCGGCGAGATCCTCGGGAGCCTGATAAGCAGCATCGGTAAAAAAAGTGAGTTGTACGCTACCTACGATGCGATGCTGAAAAAGAGCTGTATCATTTTCGTCCTGATTTTGCTGGTGACGCTGGCGCTGGTTACGCTGTTTATGCGCCGCTTATTCCGACCGGTTCCGCTGCTGATCAACTCCCTCACCCGTATTGCCCATGAAGAGACCGACTGCATTACCCCTTATCTTGATCAGGACGATGAAATTGGGCATCTCGCAGGAGCGATTGAGAAATTGCGCGTCGCCATGAAAGAGCGCGGTTATCTGCAACGCATGCATGAAATGTCGCAAAAGATGGAGCATATGGCCCATCATGATTCACTAACCGGCTTACCCAACCGCGTTTCGTTTGGCCAGGCGTTAGATAAGCGCGTCAGTGAAATTCATCTGGATGAAAAACCGTTCAACCTGCTATTGATTGACCTCGACAATTTCAAACCGGTCAACGATACCTTCGGCCATAAAGCCGGGGATGAACTGTTAATTAGCGTGGCCCAGCGCCTGCAATTGCTGCTCGGCCCTGACGATATCGCGGCGCGTCTGGGCGGTGATGAGTTCGCCATCCTGCAACATGTCAGCGACAACGCCATCAGAGAGGCGAATCGTCTGGCAAAACGCATTATTCGTGCGCTGAGTACCCCATTCACCTGGAGCACACATACTTTTTCCATCAGCTGTAGCATCGGTATCACCACCGCGCCATATCAGGGAAACAATACCTCGACACTGATGATCAATGCCGATCTTGCTATGTATGCCTCTAAGCATCATGGCCGCGGCTGCTTCCATTTCTTTGAAGACGGCATGGTGATGAAGCAGACCCACAGCCTGTTTATTAATCAGGAAATTATTGATGGTATTGATAACAAGGAGTTCGAACTTCACTACCAGCCAATCATAAACCTGGCAGATGAAAGCGTGTATGGGTATGAATCGCTGATCCGCTGGAATCATCCCAGCAAGGGACTGATTTACCCAGATTATTTTATCAGCATAGCCGAAAGTTCCGGCCTGATTGTGCGTTTAGGTGAATGGATTATTCGTCAGTCCTGTGAAGCGGCGGCTAAATGGCCGGAGCGCACCAGAATTGCCGTCAATATATCGGCCTACCAGTTGCACAGTCCGGGGCTGGTTGATGTGATCAAAGACGCCTTACGCATCAGCCAACTCGCGGCAGATCGCCTTGAAATAGAAATCACCGAATCCGAGAAACTGGATAGATCAATCGCCTTACCCGTACTGCAAGAGATCCGCGCTATGGGCATCGAAATCGCCATGGACGATCTGGGTACCGGGTATGCGGCGCTGGATTACCTGCTGATTTATCCTTTCACCCGCATCAAGATCGCCCGCACGTTGGTCGATAAACTCCAGCAGGATAATGCCAGCCAGTATTTGATTGTGATGCTGATTCAGTTTGCCCATAAGTACAATATGTCGGTCACTGCTGAAGGGGTGGAGACCGCGCAGCAGCGCGACATCCTGCGCGACATAGAGTGCCAGAATGTTCAGGGCTATTTCTTTAGCTATCCGCTTCGCGAACGTGAGGTGCTTTCCGCGTTTGCCGAAGAGGTTATTGAAGAAGGTCTGAGCAATGCCTGACATCTTTCGCCTGGCAAAACGCCTGCTGATGATGGTGGTGCTGCTGGCAGTGGCTACGCCATGCATGGCAGATAAGCAACTGCATACGCTGGAACAGATCGCCAGCAAGAAAACCATTACCCTTGGCTATCAGGATGATGCGTTTCCCTTCTCCTGGCAAAATGGAAATACCCCTGTGGGCTACTCCATTGATATCTGCAACAGTATCGTCAGCGCGCTCAAGACCAAACTCCAGCTAAAAAACCTGAAAATAGAGTGGGTAAAAGCCAATTCAGCATCGCAGTTTGTGCTGATTAAAAACCACATGGCAGACATCATGTGCATACCTGCCTTTTATTCACAAAGCCGCCACAGCATGAGCGAGTTCTCCCTGCCGTTTTATTTTTCGAGCACCCGCTTTGTGATGCGTAAAACCGAAAGCAGCGACAACCTGGCTAAGCTTTCTGGACATAGCGTACTGGTAAAAAGCGGTACGATTTACGTTGAGCAACTGCAAAAAGTGAATGCCGCGAATGATCTGGATATTAATATTCAACTCGACACCAATAATATTACGGCCTTCAACGAACTGAAGAACGGGGAGTATTCAGCACTGATCTCCAGCACGGTATTACTCAAAGGGATGATTGCTCAAACACCAAACCCTGAGGAGTATGCGCTGTCAGATATTGCACTCAGCGCCCCGCTACCAGCGGGCCTGTTGCTCCCGTTACATGATAAAGAATTTAAAGAGTTTGTTGATGGCACGTTGTCTTCTCTGATGACCAGCAACGACTTTACTGCGCTGTACAATAAATGGTTTCAGTCACCGATTCCGCCGAAATCCATCAATTTAAACATTCCCATGTCAGATAACCTGAAAGCACTAACGGCTGCTAAAAAGAAGATCAGTTTTGATTATGAAAAATATAATTAATCGTGAAATGGCAAGGGTGAAACGTACGGTGCAATGGCTGATCCTACTGGCAGGTATCGTCATCTCTCCTGCGCTGATGGCTCAGCAAAACGCCGCGACGCTCGACCATATTCAGAACAGCAGCGTGCTAAACGTGGGCTATCGCCAGTTACCGCCATTTTCATTTACCGACAACAATGGCAAGGTCACGGGTTATACCATTGCGGTATGTAACATGATTGCCGATAAGTTGCGCCAGTATCTTAAGCTCAATAGCTTAACTATTCATTATATTCCCGTGAGCTTCGGGGAACGCTTTACCGCATTAAACACGCGCAAAATTGATATGGACTGTAGCGTAAATACCAATGCGCCGGAGCGGATATCCAGCGTCTCATTTTCTCTCAACTATTACATCGCAAAAATGCGCATCATTGCGTTACGTAAAAATAATATCCACTCGATTGTCGATCTTAAAGGCCGCACGGTGAGCCTGCCTGGAAGCTCAAAAGATTTGCTGGAGTTTAATAAAGCCAACAGAGAGCAGCATCTTAATATTTCGACAATTACTACCACCACGATAAACGGTGCGTTTGACAAGATGGCGCATAATGAGGCCGCCGCCTTATTCCTTGATGATGTTCTGGCCTGGCCGTTGATTAAGGATAGCGAGCAACCGGAACTGTTCAGCGTGTCGGCACAGAGCATCGGCAATGATATGCACTATGCCATTATGATGAGGAAAAACGATCCGCAGTTCGTGACGTTTGTTAACAGCACGCTGAAAGATTTCTTCGCCTCACCGATCAACGCGCAGTTACGCAAAAAGTGGCTGTCTCCCTGGTCCTGCGAAAAGATGAAAATCCCATCGCCAGGTAGCTGTCAGCATAGTAATTGAACACTATCAGCCGCTCTTTACACCACCGCCTGCTGCGCCTGTGGAAAATCCCCGGGGTGCTGCTGTTGCTATTGACCGTCCATTCGCTGCGCGCCGCCTGGGATTTTGCCAGCATCCAGCAGAAATCCGATGCGCTTTACGGCCCCGCAAGCCCGCAAGCGCAACGGCGGATCAACGCCTGGCAGCAGTTGTTGCTCCAGTTGCGTAATGCAGACGAACAAACACAATTACACGCCGTAAACCAATTTTTTAACGATAAGCTCCGTTATACCGAAGATATTGACGCCTGGCATGACGTCGATTACTGGGCAACCCCCATTGAATCACTGCGCAAAGGTGAGGCGGATTGTGAAGACTACGCGATCGCTAAATATTTCACTCTTCGCCAGTTGGGCATCTCCGAAGACAAACTGCGTATTACCTATGTTAAGGCCATGCGCTATAACCGGGCGCATATGGTGCTGACCTGGTACCTCACGCCTGAAGCGATTCCTCTGGTACTCGACAGCCTGACCAATACCATTTCACCGGCCACCCAGCGTATGGATTTATTACCCGTTTACTCCTTTAACAACACTGGCCTTTGGCTTCCGGGCAATCAGAACAATAAGCGCGTTGGCGACAGCAAGAGACTTTCTCGCTGGCAGCAAGTTTTCATCAAAATGCGGGAAGAGGGCTTCCCGATGGATAAATAGGAATCACCTGTGTCTCTTTTTAAACAGTTACTCCTGACAATCTCTCTCTTTATGATGGTTGTGTTTAGCGGCAATTTTATCGTGACGTTAGAAAGCTCTCGCGATCAGTCCAATAACCAACTCCTTTCACATGCCCAGGATGCAGCAACCGCGCTGGGCGTTTCGCTGACCCCCAACGTCAACGATCCGGCGATGATCGAGCTAATGGTTAGCTCCATTTTCGATAGCGGTTACTACAAAAAAATCCGTATCGTCGATCTGCAAAACGGCAAAACGATGCTTGAGCGCCGCGCGGCGGCGTCGATTCCCAATGTTCCCGGCTGGTTTGTTGATCTGGTGGATGTGACTCCGCAAACCGGCGAGGCGACAATTATGCGCGGCTGGCAGCAGGCCGCTCGTGTGGAAGTGACCAGCGATCCGATCTTTGCCGTACAGCGTCTGTGGGACAACACCCTGGGCAATCTGCTGTGGATGCTGTCCTGTAGTCTCGTCTGTTTAATCGCAGGCATTCTGCTGCTGCGCAAACTGCTGCGCCCGCTCAATTATCTGGCAAAACAGTCAGAAGCCATTGCCCGCCGCGAATTTCTGACGCTACAGGAACTGCCAAAAACACCGGAATTACGCCGCGTCGTTAACGCCATGAATTTGATGGCAGCGAAGCTCAAGTCGTTATTTGAAGAGCAAGCTGTCTATAGCGAACGTCTGCACAATGAAGCTTATCTCGACAGCCAGACCGGAATTGCCAACCGCCGCGCGTTCGATATGCAGTTTCAGGCGCGGCTAAGTGATGCCGATACGGCGCCAGGGTATCTGATGCTGGTTCGCGTTCAGGACTTAGGCGGTCTGAATCAGCGTTTTGGCGGCCCGCATACCGATAAGCTGTTGCTCAATATCGCCAACCTGCTGAACGCGCATAAAGAAAAATATGCCTCTCTCGACAGTACCCTCGCCCGCATTCGCGGCGGCGAGTTCGCCCTGCTCTGTCCGGGGGTTACGCACGGTGAAATGCTGGACATGGGCAATTCGCTGTGTCAGAAGCTGACGGCCTTTTATGCCACCGGTATGTCAGACCAACAGCCGGTCGCCTATACCAGCATGGTGCCATTCAGCGCCGGAGATAACGCCCAGTCATTGCTGATCCAGGCCGATCGCCTGCTGGTGGAAGCAGAAACACATACCGACCATCAGGTGGTTCCCACCACCGAGGTGCCAGCGGCTACCGAAGATCAGCATTTGTGGTTTGTTCGCCTTGAGCATGCGCTGGAAAATCAGCAATTCCAGTTGGTTTATCAACCCGTAGTGGATTGCCGCTCGCCCGACAAAATCCTGCATTACAAAGTGCTGTCGCGCATTATCGACGAACAGGGCAACACCATTACCGCCGGTCGTTTCCTGCCGTGGATCCACCGCTTTGGCTGGAGCCATCGCCTCGATAAAGTGATGCTGAAACTGACGTTGAACCAACTAAAAACTGCACCGGGGAAATTAGCGCTGAGTATTTCAGGCAGTTCTGTCGCCAGTGCGAACGCCATTGCTGACCTGCTCAATCCGCTGCGCTATTCACCGAAATTAGCCCATCAGTTGATTCTGGAGCTGGATGAAAATCAGCTCCCGGGACCACATCAGATGGCGGCATTTGTCAAAGCTGTAGGCCAGCATCGCTGCGCGCTCGGTCTGCAACACTTCGGCAGTCGCTTCAACATGATCGGTCATCTGTCGCAGTGGGGGCTTGCTTATCTGAAAATCGACAGCAGCTATATCCGCAATATTGATGAAGAAAATGATAAACGTTTGTTTATTGAAGTGTTGTGCAGCGCCACGCGCAGTATTGATTTGCCGCTGATTGCCGAACGTGTTGAAACACAAGGCGAGCTTAAGGTACTGCAGGAGTTAGGGATTGATGGCGCAATGGGTCAATTATTAGGTGAACCCGCGCCGTTGTGATAACAGCAGGCAGCCTGTATATCGCCGGATGGCGCTTCGCTTATCCGGCCTACAAGCCGGCTGCCTGCATCAACTAAAAAATACGGTCATCACTCCCAAGCAGTTGTTCTAACCCGCCAAGCTCCTGACGCGCGTTCGCGCGATTCATTAATTTAACCTGCGCCATCGGCGGAAGATCGGTAATGGCAATCACGCCTTTACGGATCAGCAGGTAAATCAGATCGTCGAGCACGCGGACCATCTCCAGGTCGCTTTTTTGCAGCATCTCTAACGTCTGTTGGGTGTCATTTTCAGCGTTTTTGCCAGCGCCTGCTGCCTGCGCGTGTGGTCCAGAATTCATATCAGTGTCTTTCATTTCGTATACCCTGATGCCGCTGCCCTGTTCGCACAGGGCAGCAAGCAACGGTTAGTGAGTCGGGTTGTGATCGGGTTTGGCTATCAGGTGATCCAACGAGTAGGTCGCAGAATGCAGATCGCCGCTTGCATGAGTAGACAGCGCAGTATCAATGCCATGCGCGACCTTCGCCGGACTGGCTATTTGATGGTGATCGCCGCCGCTTTGAATGTACTTCGCAATATCCACGCCTTCGTGCAGTTCACGCGCCAGATCGCTGAGATCGACTTTATCGAGCACAGCCTTCGCCCTATCGTCAGCGCTCAACACGGCAGTTGCCTGCCCGTGTCCGGTCGCGGCTGGCGCATAAGACAGAGATAATGCGTTGTCATCGAACAGGTTGTGCAGCGCGTGCTGCATCGCGGCATGATTTCCTTTATCCGCCGTATGCCCTTTGTGTGGTGCCGGATCATCCATCGTCACATTCAGCGTTTGCGTATACGGCGTAATATTGCCGTGGTCATCATGCGCCTCAACCAATACGCATACGCGGTTATGGCCTGCCCGGAACGCTGAGGTCTCGGCCTCAATGTCATAGGTCAGCCCATGACTGCCCTGATGAAGAATCGCATCGTACTGATGCCCATTTACCAGCGCTTTAATATGCTCCCCATAATGCACATCACCGCTCACGCTGCCGGTGATATGGGTGATAGTCCCCTGTGCTTCCGCACGTGAAATATGGTTGTCCCCGGTGAGTTTATCCACGATAAGCGTGGCGTCTGCCTGTTGATCCACAGCATAGGTGTGGGACGTTGTCTTTGAATACGGGTTGCCTGGCGCATCATGACCGTTGACCTCAACCGAGAACGCGGTGTTCGCTTTCATGACATCGCTGTCTACATCGACATGATAAACCCGCTCACCATTCCCCAACGTATCTACCGAACCAGTATATTCATGACCACCAATCTTTAATTTGATCGAATCCCATACATCCACATCGCCGCCAAGATGCCCGGTTACCCTCACCGTCGTTCCCTGAAGTTCCTGCTGGTTCAGGACGTTATCCTGGGTGACGCTATCAATATCCATCGTTCCTGCAGCGGTCCTGTCGATCGTGATGGTCTTATCGGTATGGATCTCATCACGGTTACCTGCATCATCATGGGCGGTGACGTGAGCGGTTATTTTTTGATCGTGAGTCAGGTCAACCGTACTGGCATCTACGCTAAATACCTTCTGCCCGCCGCTGTTTTTCACATCAGCCACCAGATCTTTACCGTTAACCGTAATGGTCACCCGATCGCCAACATCCACGTCTCCGGTCACATAACCGCTGATAGTGGTTTTCGCATGCTGAGTTTCCTCGTTATTCAGCACATCATCGACTGACACTTTATCCAGCACGATGCTGGCATCAACCTGCGTATCGATAGTGACCGTTTTGTCGTTCACGGCATGCATTGGGTTCAACGCCGAATCCTGCCCTTCTACGCTGACGTGAATATTCGGGTCATTTTGCAGCCCGACCGTACTCACCATCGCTTTGTAGCCCAGTTGCCCGTTCATATGCGGCAGCTCAATGACACGCGTATGTACTGTGACGCCATTGACGAGAATGGCGACTTTATCACCGAGATGCACGTCGCCATCCACCGTACCACTCACCTCAACGCTACCCGCTTTCACTTCATCAGCATTGATAATATCGTCGCCGCCGACGGTGTTGATGGTCACGCTGCCGCTTGCCGATTTATCAATCGCATAGCTCTGCGTGAAGCTGGCGGACTGCACGTTGCCGTGATCGTCATATCCTGAGACTGTCGCGACAATCGCGCGATCGGCCAACAGGTCTTTGGTGTAAATATCGACGCAGTAGCGATGGTTATTATCGACAGTCGCCGCATAAGGGTTTCCGTTAACCGTCAGCGTTACCTTATCGCCCGGGTGCACATCTCCGGATACCGACCCCGTTACTGTCATCTTAGGTTGCAGCGATTCCCGCGCGTTCAGCACATTGTCACCGGCAATGTTATCTATCGTCACGCCAGCATTAGCGCTCAGATCGACCACGACATGGCTGCTGGCAGAGGCGCTACCCAGGTTGCCGTTATCATCCGTTGCCATGACCGTCGCGATAATATCCGGGTTATTGTGCAGATCGTTAATACTGACCTTCGTCGACCAGGCCAGGTGACCATGTTTATCATCATGCACGACCGCAGTCAGCGTATTGCCATTGACCTGCAGACTCACCACGCTGCCATCGTGGATCCCTTCGCCGCTGACCGTGCCGCTGACGGTCGTTTTTCCGCTTTGCGCCTCAGCAGCATTGATAACATCATCACCGGCGATCTTATCCATCGTTATCTGCAGCGGGTTATCCGTATCGACGGTGATGGTTTTCTGCACCGTATCTGTGGCTGTCCCAGCCGTGATGGAGACATCAAACATCGGATGCGCCTGCAGTTCGCTGGTCGGCACATCAACCTCATATGCCAACTGTCCCGGCATCGTCGGGAGGCTCATAACATGTCCGGTGTACTGCACATGATTGATGGTGACAATCACTTCGTCCCCGGACTGCACGTCGCCGCTGACCAGGCCACGGATTGCCGTTGTCGCCTTTTGCGCTTCATCGTGGTTGAGAACGTCATCGCCCGCCACCTTATCAACGGTAAGATGCACGGTCGGTTGGTGAGGTTGCGTGGTTCCTGTTCCCGTTGTCGTCGGGGTGTGCATACTAAAAGGCGTATTGGCAGGCGTATAAGTCTGGGTTACCCACGGGAGATCGATAAATTTATGCTCTACCGCTGTCGCCGTGTTGCCGTGATCGTCATGGGTGGTGATGGACACGGTGATATTCCCGTTGTTATTCCAATCCTGAGAAAGAATATCCAGCGTGTAACCCAGTTGCCCATCAGGGAGGGTAATAACATGCGTTTCAAGATGCGTGTTGTTACCCACATCAACGGTAACCAAATCATTAAGCTTCGCGTCCGGGGTAACATGCCCGGTTACCGTCACAAATTCCGGGCGGTTTCCAGCGGGTAGCGCCCAGCCTCGCCAGCTCAACGCAGAATCAATCGTAATCCCGGCATCGGCAACGGTATCAACCACCACAGGCATGTCATCGTGCCCGTGTGCAATATTGCCGGCGTCATCTTTGGCCGTCACTTCGGCATGAATATGCGGATCCATTAGTAGATCCAGAGTCGACACCTTAGTGCTGAAAGCCCGCTGGCCGTTGTGATCTTCCACCTGCGCATAATAGATCTGATGATTGATGGTGAGTTCAACCGTATCACCGATTTTGACATCGCCTCCCACCGTACCCGTAACCGTCGTTTGCGGATTCAGGGCTTCGTCGTGGTTAATCACCGCATCACCACTATCGGTGACGATCGGATCGATATGAACAATCGCGTCAATCTGGTCATCGATAATCACGGTGCTGTGCGCATCTGCCGTAGCGTTATTTCCTGCCGCATCAGTGGTGGTGATGGTTGCGGTGATATGCGGATCGTTTTGTAGCCATTGCGTATCCACGCCAATGGAATACCCCAGGGTTCCCAGATTGGGCAGGTTTGTCACCGTCGCATCAACCATATGGCCGCCGATATTCAGGTGCACCACATCATTAACCCTGGCATCGCCGCCCACCGTACCGCTGACGATCGTCGTCGTTTGTCCCAATTCGATCTTATTCAATACATCGTCGCCCGTTACCGGATCGATGGTGATTGAGGCCAGCGCTTGCGCGTCCAGCGTAACCGTATGATGCGCTGTAATTTGCGCATGGTTCAGGGCATCGTCCGTGATATCCATGGTGACGCTGATATGCGGATCGGCGACCAGATCGGCCGTCGCAACGGGAACGTGGAATCCCATTTGTTGATTACCGCGATCCTCTACCACACCGGAATAGGTATGGCCGTTGATGGTCATAACCAACGGATCGCCGGGGTGAACTTCCCCGCTCACCGTCCCGCTCACCATCGTATAGCCATGCATCTGCTCAGCAAGGTTCAGGGTATTATCCGGCGTCACGGCATCAATGGTTATCTGCGCATCCACACGGGTATCGATAATCACTGTGGTTTCTGCATTGGCCGTCGCCGGGTTGCCCGCGCCATCGGTGGTGCTGACCGTCGCGGTCAGATGCGGATCGGAGATCAGATCGGCGGTACTGACTTTAATGCTATAGCCGAGAACGCCGCCTCCGGTATCGCTCACTTTTCCCGTCAGGACGTGGCCATTCACGGTGAGATAAACGACGTCATTTACATGAACATCCCCAGCCACTTTCCCGGTTACATACGTGAATGATTGTTTTGATTCATCACCATTAATCATATTGTCGCCAGTGACGGGATCCATCGTCAGCATGGCTTTGGCATGTAAATCAACCAGCAGGTCGTGCGTTATCTCCGCTTGCTGGAAATTATGCACATTATCTTCACCGACTACACGAGCAACGATATGCGGGTCTTTGACCAGATCGCGGCTCAGAACGTCCAGCTTATATCCCAGCGCATTGTTATTTTCCGGGAGTGCCTGCGCGGTTGTTTCGTAGGTATGACCGTTGACGATGACCTGAACTTTAGCGCCCGCGTGTACATCGCCGGACACCGTGCCCATCACCTCAGTGAGATGTTTTGCTGCTTCTGCGCCGTTGAGCTTGTCATCGCCCGCTACCGTATCAACGGTGATTCCCGCCCCGGCATGATTATCAATATGCACCACACGGGTTGCGGTGGTTATAACCTCATTTTCCACCGCATCGTGAGAGGTAACCGTGACCTTAACGGACACATTTTTATCCTGGAGCCCCTTATTATCACTGAACGCCGTTGAATCAACGGGGACTTGATAGCCCAGATGCCCGCCACCAAGGTCGATGACCTTGCCGTTAAACGTCTGGTGATTGATCTCAACGATCACCGCATCGCCAGGCTGCGCGTCCCCTCCCACCTTACCGCTGATGAGTTGCATCGGCGTATCCAGCTCCTGGTGGTTAAGGTTGTTGTCGTCAGTAACGTTATCAATAGCCACGGTGCTGTGCGCCTGGGTATCCAGCGTGACGGTTCGATGCTCCACCGCAACCGCCTGATTGCCCGCAGCGTCGTGGCTGACCAGCGTGACCATTACGTCGTTGCTGCCTTCCTGCAGCACACCCGTTGGTACAAACACTTCGTAGCGCAGAACGCCGTGATCGTTAACCACTGTGCCGCTAAAGTCCTGATTTTGCCCCTGCACGTGAACAGTCACCACGTCACCCGCTTTGGCATCCAGACCTTTCGCGATACCGCTAATCAGCGTCGGCATGCGGGTTTCAATGGCGTTTATCACGTCATCGGACGCCACCACTGCGGTCGTCACCACGTTTTTAGCAAAATTATCGATATGCACTTTATGGCTGTCAGTCGCGATGGCAAGGTTACCCGCCGCATCATGCGAGGTGACCGTGACGTGTACGTCGACATCCGTCAGCACATGAACGCTGTTGTTCGCAAACGCTGATGAGTCCACATCAATACGGTAACCCAGCTTCCCCTGACCAAGGTCAATGACCTGACTCTCGTACTGATGACCATTAACCACCAGTTGGTTCGGGTCGCCGACCTTCGCATCTTCCCCCTCGACACTGCCCGTAATGCGCTGTGTCGCCGCGGACAGTTCCTGGTAATTGATGACATTGTCCGTGGCAATGTTATCCAACGAGATAGCGTTATGCGCATGCGTATCGAGGGTGATAATACGGTGCGATTCACTGGTCACCGCGTTGCCCAGCGCGTCATGGCTGAGCAGTGTTGCGACCACCGCATTCTTACCTTCATGCAGAGTTCCATGCGGCAAAACCACTGCGTAGCGTAACTGACCATTATCGTTGATCACCGTGCCGCTAAAGTCCTGTCCTCGTACGCTGATGGTCACCGCATCGCCAACTCTGGCATCGCCCCCCGCCACGATACTCACAATGGTGGGCATGCGATTTTCGTTGGCATTCACCACATTGTCCGTCGCTACCGCATCAATTTTGAGCGTGTTTTCCGCATAGTTATCGATATGAACTTTATGCGTATCGGTGGCGATGGCCAGGTTTCCCGCCGCATCATGAGAGGTGACCATCGCGGTAATATTCACATTCGTCAGAACATGGCCGTTGTTATCGGCAAATGCAGAAGAGTCCACATCGATGCGATAACCCAGCTTACCGCGGCCAAAATCAACCACCTTACCGCTGTACTGATGCCCATTTATCGCCAGTAAGACCGGATCGTTGACCTTCGCATCCTCACCGCCAACAAAACCGGTAATCGTCTGTTTAGCCGCAAGCAGTTCCTGGTAATTCAGCGCATTGTCTGCAGTGAGGTCATGTATGCGGATAGTATTATGCGCCTGCGTGTCTAACGTGATGGTGCGGTGTGCCAGCGCGGTAACTTCATTTCCCACCGAGTCATGACTGACCAACGTCACCACTACGTCGTTTGTACCTTCCTGTAAGGCCGTCTTCGGCAACGCGACTTCGTAGCGCAACTGCCCGTTATCATCAACGATTGTTCCGGCATAGTTTTGCCCATGGACGCTGACGGTGACCGCATCGCCCGCTTTAGCATCACCACCAGCGTCCCCGCTAATTAGCGTTACCATACGGTTTTCAATGGCGTTGACCACATCGTCCGTCGCCACAGCATCGATACTGACCTGATTGGTGGCGAAGTTATCAATGTGCACGCTGTGGGTGTCGGTGGCGATCGCCAGGTTACCCGCCGCATCATGAGAGGTGACCGTGACCTTCACGTCCACGTTACCGTCGACCGGCACGCTGTTGTCAGCAAAGTCTGCAGTGTTTACCGTGATACGGTAGCCCAGCGCATTGTGGCCTAAATCGATAACCTCCCCGCGGTACTGGTGACCGTTGATCTCCAGTTGTACCGGATCGCCAGGTTTAGCATCTTCATTGCTGCCAATGGCGCCGGAGATGACCTGGTTACGTGTGTACAACTCACTACGATTCAGGGTGTTATCACTATCTACATCATTGATTGTCAGCGAGTTATGCGCCTGAGTGTCGAGCGTGACGGTACGGTGCGCGAGCGCGGTGACTTCGTTACCCGCCGCATCGTGGCTGACCAGCGTTACCACCACATCGTTTTTACCTTCCAGCAACGTTCCTTTCGGTAATGCCACTTCATAGCGCAACTGACCGTTATCATTGACTACCGTTCCGGCATAGTTTTGCCCCTGTACGCTGACGGTGACCGCATCGCCCACTTTGGCATCACCGCCTGCCACACCGCTAATCAGCGTGGTCATGCGGTTTTCAATGGCGTTGACCACATCATCCGTCGCCACCGCGTCAATGTTGACCTGATTGGTCGCAAGATTATCAATGCGCACGCTGTGGGTGTCGGTGACGATCGCCAGATTGCCCGCCGCATCGTGAGAGGTAACAGTGACCTTCACTTCCACGTTACCATCAACCGGCGTGCTGTTATTGGCAAAGTCGGAAGCGTTAACCGCAATGCGATATCCCAGGCTGCCGTTGCCAAGATCAATCACCTGCCCGCTGTACTGATGATGATTAACCACCAGCTGTACCGGGTCGCCCACTCTGGCGTCTTCGCCGCTGACGGTTCCGGAAATCACCTGATTACGCATATACAGTTCGCTGCGGTTCAGGACGTTATCATCTGTCACGTTATCGATAGTCAGCGCGTTATGTGCCTGGGTATCCAGTACCACGGTACGGTGCGTCACGGCGATGGCCTCATTGCCTGGCGCGTCGTGGCTGACCAGCGTCACCTGCACCTCATTCGCGCCCTCTTTCAGGGTGGCTGAAGGCACCACGATCTCATAGCGTAGCTGCCCATGGTCGTCGAAAATCGTGCCATGAAACTCTTTGCCCTGAAGGGTCAGGATGACCGGGTCGCCCGCTTGCGCATCGCCGCTGGCGACGCCAGAAATGACGGTCGGCATACGAAACTCATTGGCATTGACGACATCATCATTCGCCACCGCGTCAATAGTCACGGCGTTTTGCGCGGATAAGTCAGTATCAACATGATGTTCGGTGGAAACCGTTGTGCGATTGCCGGCATCGTCGAAAGAGGTCAGCGTGGCGTGAATATTCGGGTCGTTCAGCAATCCCTGAGTCTGTACCGGAATGGTATAAATCAGAGCGCCATTACCCGGGTCAGTAACGACGCCGGTATATTCTTTACCATCAACCAATAAGGTAACGATATCACCTGGTTTGGCATCTCCGCCTGCACTCCCATGGATCATCGTCTGCGGCTGGCGTGACTCTGCGTAGTTGATGAGATTATCAGGGGTAACGCTATCGACCGTAATATCAATACGTGGTCCGGTGATATCAATCAGCGCATGATCGACACTTTCTGCCGTTCGTCCTGTGACATCGGTCGCTATTGCCACTACGGTTACATTTCCTGGCACTAATCCGTTAAGGTCGGTATTAATATTCCAGTGACCGTTATTCACCGGAACCTCAACGGTGAATGTGTTTTTTTGGCTATCTGTGAAGGTAAGTGTGACGTGATTTTGATTACTGGTGCCGCTTAAATGGGTCTGGTGAAATTCACTGTTGTTAATAAATCCGTCATTACCGGCAAACTCGGTAATTTGCACTTCAGGCGGGAAAACGTTCGCCGAGCCTGCTCCCCCCCCTCCAACCGGCAAATTGATCTCCCAGTTCGGGCTACCCAGACCTTTAGTATTAAAACCCGCTGTAGGATCAACCACCTGTCCGGTTAATTCAAGCTGAACCAGGGTGTGACCACCGCCACCGCCCTCAAGCTGTACCGGCGCGTCATTACCCGCCGCGGTGGCTTCCAGCACCTGCGTCGGGTCAGCGCCGTCGGCAATGGCTTTTTGTACGGCGGCAATATCCTGGGCATCATGCTCCGGATTATGGTTGACCTGTAGCCCGTGCTCGCCCCAATGGCTGTTACGGCCAATATCCAGCGTCTTCCCGTCTGGTAAAGAGAGACTCACCGCGCCGCTGGCGCCGGTCACAATTTCCTCACCGCTATATACTCTGTCGCCCTCATGAACAAGTCGTTGTGTGCCATTAGCATCAACAACGTATACCTGCCCAATGATTGCTTTGATCACACCGAGTAATTTGCTCACCGTAACCTCACTTAATTACCATCATTATTTTTATAAAATCGTTAATATATTAACGAACAAATATCACATTCATTTAATGTAAACATTAATATCTCAATGTAGAAAAAAACACATTTTAAAGAATGCAATTACATGAGACTTGACTGGCAAATGAATATAATAAAAAATAACCAAAAATAAAACACGATGTGACAAAACATGTCTGAGAATAGCTGACCATAGGCTTCAATTAAGACAATTTACCTTTGTTAATTAATATAACGTGTTTGTAAAAATGGATGATAGCGACGACAGCAGGATGTCATAACCGTGTCATATAAGGCATTCATGTCATGAAGAAGTTTTTAGTTTTTCTGCTTTCATGCTTTTCAATATCCTCAGTAAATGCAGAAGACTTACAAAATACCGTTAAAAACGCTTTAGCTAATCATCCTGAAGTTAATGCCGCAATAAATAGCCGTTATTCTTCAGAGCAAGAACTGCGGGCCGCTCAAGGTGGCTATTTACCCTCACTCAATTTAAATGCAGAGGCCGGACGCAAAAATGTTGATGATGCAACGACTCGCGCGGCAGGACGCAATAACGGTCTGACCCAGTCACCTAACGAAGCGACGCTGAGTCTTGAGCAAAATGTGTTTAATGGTTTTGCCACCTCCAGCGAAGTTGCACGGCAAAAAGCGACCGTTGACTCGCGCGCATGGAGCGTGATGAACACCAGCGAAAGTACCGCTTATGCGGTCATTCAGGCCTATTTCGACGTGCTACAACGCGAAGAGTTTGTTCGCCTTGCTGAGGACGATCTGGCGAACCACGAACGCATTTACGACCAGATAAAACTGCGTACCGATCAGGGGGTTGGGCGCTCCGGGGACTTTATGCAAGCCGAAGCGCGTCTGGCGCAGGCGCGTAATAACTTGCTGACCGAGCAGACGAATCTTGAAGACGCGAAAACCACTTTTGTCAGCGTGACGGGCATGGATCCGCAAGGTTTAAGCCTGCCCGAGAGTATTGACTCTCAGTTGCCCACCTCGCTGGAAGACGCCAAAAGTCGGATGGAAAAAAACAGTCCATTATTGAAATCCGCCAATGCGGATATCGACGCCGCGCATCAGCAGTATGAGGCCTCGAAATCAACCTTCTATCCGCGCGTGGACGTTGAGCTTTCCCGCGGGATTAGTAATAACA
Source organism: Citrobacter sp. wls708 (assembly GCF_005281255.1). Taxonomy (NCBI): domain Bacteria; kingdom Pseudomonadati; phylum Pseudomonadota; class Gammaproteobacteria; order Enterobacterales; family Enterobacteriaceae; genus Citrobacter; species Citrobacter sp. wls708. Next base: position 247,793 of record NZ_SZXE01000043.1, on the reverse strand, counting down.
CCGACACCACCCGCGCCCATACTGAAGAGTGGGAAGCAATGGTAAAACTGCATTACAACCTGTACCAGGGCGGTAGCGACAAAGCCAATATGAACTCCCGCGCGTATCTGCATAAACAGGCGCAGGACGTACGCAATAACACGCTACGCCAGCTGAATCAGGAGCTGCGCCTGGCCTGGACGGCGTTACAAAACGCACGCGCTCAGCTTCCTTCAGCGGAAGAATATGCCGACCGTAGCGTCAAAGTGCGCACCGCTTATCAGGATCAATTCAGTCTTGGCGAACGTACGCTGCTGGATTTGCTCGACAGTGAAAATGAAGTTTTTTCTTCTAAACGTCGCCTTGTTGAACTGCGTTATCTGGCGATGACCAGCGGCTACCGTATTAGCGAACGCACGGGTGAATTAATGAATATTCTAAAAATCACACCGCCGCCATCAGGACAACCGGTCGATTCACAACAAGAAAGTAGCTTACCGGATCTGCATTAATAATTATTAATCCAAAATAAATCTCTGACCTGCACGCTGATAATTAGCTTGCTATTATTTCAACGTGCACGGTCAGAAATGGTTGCGAAAATGAGTGCACAAGCTGAATTATTAAATGAAGTATCCGGGAATTATGCTTCTCCTAATTCTCAACATCACGATCCCCGCAGTTATAATGACGATCCGCTATTAGATAGCTTACTCATTCTGTGTGCGTTGCACGGTAAACCGGCGAGCCGTTCAACATTAAGCAGTGGGTTGCCATTAGAAAACGATCGGCTCACGCTGAATATATTTCCACGCGCGGCGGCAAGGGCCGGTTTAAAGGCGCGGATTGTCACGCGCGCACTCGATAAAATTCCGGCCATGTCTCTGCCTGCAGTCCTGTTACTGCGTTGTGGCGGAACCGGAGTATTACTGGCATGGAACGACGACGGCAGCGCCCGCTTTATGCCCAGCGAAAGCGAAGGTGGGGAGATTTGCGTCGATGTCGCCACGCTTGAACAAAGCTATGCCGGTAAAGTGATTTTTGCTCATCCGCGCCACGAATTCGATTTGCAGGCGGAAGCTTTTCTGCCACGTACCAAATCCTGGTTTAAAGACACCCTGAAGCTGTCACGTTTCCTGTATATGGATGCGGTGCTGGCCAGCCTGCTGATCAACCTGATTGCGCTCGGCACGCCGCTCTTCACCATGAACGTCTATGACCGGGTCGTACCTAACCAGGCAACGGTCACGCTGTGGGTGTTGGCGGTCGGTATCTGCCTGGCTTTTGTTTTTGATCTGATATTGAAAATGCTGCGCGGTATCTGCCTTGATATTGCGGGCAAAAAAAGCGATCTCATCATCTCCTCAACGCTGTTTGAGCGCATTATCGGCATGGAGATGAAAGAACGTCCGGCGCGGGTGGGCAGCTTTGCGCAGAATATTCACGAGTTTCAGTCGCTGCGTGATTTCCTCTCATCACTTACGCTGACGACGATTATCGATCTGCCCTTCACCCTGCTGCTGCTGATCGTTATCGGGATTATCGGCGGTGCGCTGGCCTGGATCCCGCTCCTGACGCTGCCGATTGCTTTGTTGTGCAGTTGGGCGTTACAAAAACCGGTCAACGCGGCAGTCACTAAAACCATGAGTCTCGCCAGCGAACGCCAGGCATTGCTGATTGAAACCCTGAGCAGCCTGGATGCCATCAAAGTGAACAATGCCCAGAGCGAACGCCAGTTTCAGTGGGAACAAACGCTGGGTAGCCTGAGTCGCCTCGAGCTACGGGTGAAAACGTTGTCCAGCCTGGCGAGCAACCTGACCGGCTGGTTCCAGCAAATCTCCGGGGTGGTGATGATTATCGTCGGGGTGTACATGATTATCGGCGGCAAACTGAGTATGGGGGGACTTATCGCTTGCTACATGCTCAACGGCCGGGCATTAATGCCGCTGGGTCAGTTAACCGGCCTTATCGCCCGTTATCAGCAGGCGAAGCTCACCATCAAAAATACCGAGAAAATGATGTCGCTGGCGCAGGAGCGTCGCGCGGATGAAAATCCGCTCAAACGTGAGCAGCTACAGGGCAGCATAGAATTTCGCGATGTCGATTTCAGCTACCCGGAACAACAGAACCTGTCGCTGCAAAAAATTAATCTGACCATTCAGCCCGGGGAACGAATCGGCATCATCGGACGCAGTGGTTCCGGTAAAAGTTCGCTCAGCAAACTGCTGGTCAATCTGTACCAGCCCAGCGCCGGAAATATTCTGATCGACGGTATCGATTCTCGTCAGTTGGATGTGAACGATCTGCGCCACAGCATCGGCTACGTGCCGCAGGATATCCAGTTGTTCAATGGCACGCTACGCGACAATTTGCTGTGCGGCGCGCGTTATATCGATGACGAAACCATGCTGCGGGCAGCAGAACTGGCCGGCGTCAACGATTTTGCGCGCTTGCATCCTGACGGCTATAACCTGCAGGTTGGCGAGCGCGGCTCCCGACTTTCCGGTGGACAGCGGCAGGCGGTAGCGCTGGCACGCGCGCTTTTGCTGGATCCGCCTCTTCTGTTACTGGATGAACCCACCAGCTCGATGGACAACACCAGCGAGGAGAAGATCAAACACGCGCTGGTCCCCTGCATCGCGGGCAAAACGTTATTACTGGTTACGCACCGCGCTTCCATGCTGTCGCTGGTTGACCGCCTGATTATTGTCGATAAAGGACGCATCATCGCGGATGGCCCGAAAGCTGTGGTGATGGATGCGTTGAAAAAGGGGCAGATTAATGCATCTCGCTGATTTCCTGGCTCGTGCCCGCCGCGCTATGCAGCACTATTTTCATGGCCGTGATGAAAATCAAACTGACAGTATCAATGAAGTCAGCCAGGCCATTATTGATGACTCCCCGAGAGTGATTCGACTGACGCTGTGGACGATCCTCGCGCTGGTGGTGTTGTCTTTCGTGTGGGCTGGCTTTGCGAAAATCGATGAAGTCACCCGCGGGGAAGGTAAAGCGATCCCGTCATCCAAACTGCAAAAGATCCAGAACCTGGAAGGTGGGATCGTCACCGAACTGTATGTGCACGAAGGGCAAATTGTTAACCCCGGAACGCCGTTGCTGCATCTGGATGATACGCGCTTTGCCTCTAACGTCGGCGAAACAGAAGCGGATAAACTCGGCCTGCGGGCAAAAGTTGAGCGCCTGACGGCGGAAGTTGAAAACCGGGACTTTGCTATTTCCCCAGAGATTGCCAGCAAAGCGCCGGATGTCGCGCGGGGAGAAACTGAACTGTACAACAGCCGCCGGGAGCAGTTTCACAACGAAATATCCGGACTTGAAGAACAGTTGGTGCAGAAAAAACAGGAGTTGCGCGACTTTGAATCGAAAGAAGAGCAGTTTAAGCACAGCCTCGGGTTAATACGCCAGGAAATCAAAATGTCCGAGCCGCTGCTCGCCTCGGGCGCCATTTCGAAAGTGGAATTACTGCGCCTGCGTCGTACCGAAGTGGAAACCGCCGGGCAGCTCAACTCTATTAGTTTGTCGCTGCCCAAAGCCGCGTCAGAAATTAAAGAGATTGAGAATAAAATCGGCGAGAGTCGAGGCCGCTTCCAGAGCGATGCGCTGGCTCAACTCAACGAGGCCCGTACCAACCTGAGCAAAACCCAGGCCAGCGTAAAAGCGCTGGAAGACCGGGTGAATCGTACCATGGTCACTTCACCGGTGCGCGGTATCGTCCAGCAGGTGATGGTGAATACCATCGGCGGCGTCATCCAGCCTGGCAGCGATCTGGTAGAAATCGTTCCGTTGGATGACAAGCTGTTAATCGAAGCCAAAATACAGCCGCGCGATATTGCCTTTCTCCATCCGGGTCAGCATGCAATGGTGAAATTTACGGCCTACGATTACACCATCTATGGCGGTCTGCAGGGCGAGGTGGTGCAGATAAGTCCGGACACCGTCACCGATAAACAGGGGCGAAGCTTTTACATTGTTCGCCTGCAAACGGACAAAAACTACCTGGGAACGAAAGAGCATCCGATGCTGATAATCCCAGGCATGGTAGCAAGTGTCGATATTCTCACTGGCAGGAAAACGATTCTCAGCTATCTGTTAAAACCGATTATTCGCGCTCGCGCGGAGGCACTCAGAGAACGTTAAGCGTCTGCGCTCCCTTTTATCATGTCAGGGAGCGCATAAATTTATAACGGAGTACAGAAGGAAAGTTTTCCCCGGTTTAACGTGATTTTCCCGTCATTAACCAGTTCCTGTAAAACCTTGTGGATGGCGCTGCGGGAGATATGATTACGGGTCAAAATAAAGGTATACACGGACGTTTTCTCACGCACCTCAGGTTCCATCGACCAAATAAATTTTACGTGTTCAATAATCTGCTCACGAATGGTGCGATGCGACTGCAACGCTTCACGCTGAAAATAGCGTTGCAGGTGATGCGTTAAGATATCAAACGCCTGCTTCCATAAGTTTTTAGCGGTAAACAAATGATCGGCGTTCTGCACGCTCATTGCCCACATTTCACAATCGGTATCGCAACGTAAATAGTGTCCGGCGACTTCAGTGCGCATTTGCGGCAAACCGAGTATGGCCGGAGCAGAAATACTCACGGTTACCAGATCATTTTCCACACGATAAACAGAGACGGTCCCTTTCTCCAGAAACAAGATATTTCCATCAACCTTCAGATCAATACGCTGGCGTTTTTTGCGTAACGACAGCCAGGCATTATCTGACTTCTTCATTTCATCACCCACAAGTACTACAGCATTTTCAATTTCTTTCTGGAACATGGGACTCTCTACCGCAAATTATGGCTTTATCAAAATTCACTTAGCATCAAAAATAAATGTCAGCCCTCAAGAAAGCTGACATTTATCCCTCTTCTACATCTGCCACCGGCATTCCCTGGTGCCGTGGGCGCGTTCAGACACATGCTGTTTTCGCGTGGTGGCGTCAGGCAGTATATTGCGCTGTCCATAAAGAATTAATGGCAATCATCTTTGCCGCCATTATTTCATCTTTCTCTTCTTTGCAAGGTAGCCAAAAAGACACAATCCATTGATTTATATATGGTTTATTTTTATTAAAAAAGTTATCATTGTTGTTATATTATGATACTAATTTGAAACACTTCGCGATTTTCGTTGTAGGATCGGGGCCATGCTGGTAGCTATTATGGGCTAAGTGGTATCATGGCTTACCAGCCACCTGGCGCATTATCAAGAGTAGAGACTACTATGTCTGAGACTGGCAATGTCAGTTATCTGATTGAAAATAAAATAATATTTACGCCAGCCACACAATGTCTGGCGCGAGTAGCTCAACCCAATCAGCAGATAAAACTCAAACACTCAGCGTCATTATGTCTTTTATTACTTATTCAGCATCGCGGCCAGGTGGTTTCACAAAACGAACTGCTGGAGTTTGGCTGGGGTAAAAACCATCGTCAGGTTAGTTTCAATGCCTTTTATCAAAGCATTCTCTCCCTGCGCAAAAGTTTGCTACAGCTGGATCTGGAGCAACCGCTAATCACAACCATCCCTCGCAAGGGGTTGATTATCCAGGAATCGTTTGACATTCAGACGATTGAGACGCCAGAGGGGATCTCTTCTTCAGGTGAAGAGTCCGTGGCCCCGGATACCGTTATAGAAGATCTGTTGCCCGGGACACCGCGTCAATCTTTGTTCACCACCGCAGAAATAATCATAGTGACGCTGACTCTTATAATTTGCGCGCTTATATTATACCCATGGCAGGCCAGCGATGATTATTTTTCCAACTATATCACGGTCAGCAAAACGCCCACTGACTGTCAGTATTACTTTAACAATGATGCCAGTAATTTCTCCCGGCATACGGCGTTTATCAACAACAATCCGGGATTGTGTCAGAGCAATAAATTCATTTATATTACGACCTATCCTGAGTCAAAGAAATTGTCCGTGCTTGTATGTCGCTCACCGATGAAAGCCAGGCAAGACAACGCCTGTCAGTCGGTTTATTACCCCCGGTATGATAGCTAATGAATTTATATCCCCGAACGTCCCGCATCCGGACAGGTGTAATCCTGCTGATCTGTTTTGCTGCGCTCATGGTTACTGCCGTCTATCGGTTCAGTAAAAACACAGGTGAACGTCATAATCTGACCTGTCGTTCAGCCATCGAAATAGTACGTAATACAAGCTCATTTCGTGGGATTATTGATATTAAAATCGGCGGGAGTAAAGGCATTGTGAATGTTGATGGTATCATCAAAGATGCCAGAAATAATGAGCAAACCGTGCAACGCATGGTCCTGTTTACACAATCCAGCTACGGCTCAAGTCCGGTCTGGATTTCACAGAAAATACAAATATCCAATCGCGAAACGGCCCCCGCCAGCCTTATTCAGGAACTGCTCCCCGACTTTTTCCTGACCAATACCAGCGTATCCAACGTCGATTATTTTGCGCTAAATAGCAAGACGTATCTGATTACCAAAGAAGGGATCCCCTACCTGTACTGCCAGAATTATGCGTTGCCGCAAAATGAAAAATTATAAGCTTTCTGGAGGCTCAACCTACGAGGGAATGCCAGAGGATAAATTTATGATTCTCCCCTCTCCAGAATACATTGTCATCGTCTGAGTCGCCCCGGAGCGGAATCTGGATCGAGAAGTCATCCTTCCCCGCTTTCCCTGAAAAGCATATCTCCGTTATCATGTGCATCTTATGTGATAACAACGAAAACAAGAATATCGCAAACCATTGAAAATCAGGGAACTGGACACAACTCCATGAGTACAATCGATAATCTCGACGCCCACACCCCAATGATGCAGCAGTATCTCAAGCTGAAAGCTCAGCACCCGGAAATACTGCTGTTTTACCGCATGGGCGACTTTTATGAACTGTTTTATGACGATGCGAAACGCGCGTCTCAGCTGCTTGATATCTCCCTGACTAAGCGCGGCGCATCCGCAGGCGAGCCCATCCCAATGGCGGGTATTCCCCACCATGCGGTAGAAAACTACCTTGCCAAGCTGGTCAATCAAGGGGAATCCGTCGCTATTTGCGAACAGATTGGCGATCCGGCCACCAGCAAAGGACCGGTGGAGCGTAAAGTTGTGCGCATCGTTACGCCCGGCACCATCAGTGATGAAGCGCTGTTACAGGAGCGCCAGGACAACCTGCTGGCCGCCGTCTGGCAGGACAGCAAAGGCTACGGCTATGCCACGCTGGACATCAGCTCCGGGCGTTTTCGCGTTAGCGAGCCTGCCGACCGCGAGACCATGGCCGCCGAACTGCAGCGTACTAACCCGGCTGAACTGCTGTATGCCGAAGATTTTGCAGAAACCTCACTGATTGAAGGGCGTCGCGGCCTGCGCCGCCGTCCGCTGTGGGAATTTGAAATTGATACTGCCCGTCAGCAGTTAAATCTGCAGTTTGGCACACGAGACCTGATTGGCTTTGGCGTTGAGAACGCCCCGCGCGGATTATGCGCTGCTGGCTGCCTGCTGCAATATGTGAAAGATACCCAGCGTACCTCACTGCCGCATATTCGTTCCATCACCATGGAGCGTCAGCAGGACAGCATCATTATGGATGCCGCCCCCCGCCGCAATCTGGAGATCACCCAGAACCTGGCTGGCGGCGTTGAAAACACATTGGCTTCGGTACTCGACTGCACCGTAACACCGATGGGCAGCCGTATGCTCAAGCGCTGGCTGCATATGCCGGTCCGCGACACCAAAATCCTCACTGAACGCCAACAAACCATCGGCGCGTTACAGGATATCACCAGCGAATTGCAACCCGTACTGCGTCAGGTCGGCGATCTGGAACGCATTCTTGCGCGTCTCGCTCTGCGTACCGCGCGCCCGCGCGATCTGGCCCGCATGCGCCACGCTTTCCAGCAACTCCCTGAACTACGCGCGCAACTGGAAAACGTAGACAGCGCCCCGGTGCAGATACTGCGTGAGAAAATGGGGGAGTTTGCGGAGCTGCGTGAACTGCTGGAACGCGCCGTCGTGGAAGCTCCACCGGTGCTGGTACGCGACGGCGGCGTCATCGCGTCTGGCTATAACGAAGAGCTGGACGAGTGGCGAGCGCTGGCCGATGGCGCAACCGACTACCTCGACAGACTGGAGATCCGCGAGCGCGAACGCACGGGTCTTGATACGCTGAAAGTCGGATTCAACGCCGTTCACGGATACTACATTCAGATCAGTCGTGGACAGAGCCATCTGGCGCCAATTAATTACGTGCGTCGCCAGACGTTGAAAAACGCTGAACGCTACATTATTCCAGAACTGAAAGAGTATGAAGACAAAGTTCTGACGTCCAAAGGTAAGGCGCTGGCACTGGAAAAACAGCTATACGACGAGCTGTTCGATCTGCTGCTGCCGCATCTGGCTGATTTACAACAGAGCGCCAGCGCGCTGGCTGAACTGGACGTCCTGGTCAACCTCGCAGAACGTGCTTATACGTTGAATTACACCTGTCCGATCTTCACCGATAAACCCGGCATTCGCATTACCGAGGGCCGTCACCCGGTGGTGGAGCAGGTACTGACAGAGCCGTTTATCGCCAACCCGCTCAACCTTTCCCCACAGCGCCGGATGCTGATCATCACCGGGCCGAACATGGGGGGGAAAAGTACCTATATGCGCCAGACCGCATTGATTGCGCTGCTGGCGTATATCGGCAGCTATGTCCCGGCACAAAAAGTCGAGATAGGGCCTATCGACCGTATATTTACCCGCGTTGGCGCGGCGGATGATCTGGCATCCGGTCGTTCCACCTTCATGGTTGAGATGACCGAAACCGCCAACATTCTGCATAATGCTACCGAAAACAGCCTGGTGCTGATGGATGAGATTGGACGCGGCACTTCAACCTACGACGGTCTGTCGCTGGCTTGGGCGTGCGCAGAAAATCTGGCGAATAAAATCAAAGCATTAACATTGTTCGCCACCCACTACTTCGAACTGACTCAGTTACCGGAGAAGATGGAAGGCGTCGCGAATGTACATCTGGACGCGTTAGAGCATGGCGATACCATCGCCTTTATGCACAGCGTACAGGATGGCGCGGCGAGCAAGAGCTATGGCCTGGCGGTAGCAGCCCTGGCAGGTGTGCCGAAAGAGGTCATAAAACGTGCGCGGCAAAAACTGCGCGAACTGGAAAGCATCGCGCCGAATGTTGCCGCAACCCAGGTCGATGGTACACAGATGTCGCTGCTTTCGGTTGCGGAAGAAACATCTCCCGCCGTTGAAGCGCTGGAAAATCTCGACCCGGATTCACTCACGCCTCGCCAGGCACTGGAATGGATCTATCGGTTAAAAAGTCTGGTGTAACGCCGTTGTGCCGGGTACGGTTTCGCCGCACCCGGCATTTTTTGATTAACGCTTATCTTCCGCCAGCAGCGGCGGGATACTTGGCACCATTGGCGCATCGTCGATATCTTTCTGCGTCATGCGAAACGCTTGCGGATAATGCTCGCGGCTGGTACGGCGTAGCGGCTCGGTATTACGCCAGGTGTACAGACAATGCTGGCACTGATATACGGTCCAGACACCTTTTACCGGCGAGTTCGCCATCACTTCAATATGTTCATCGGCACAACGTGGACAAATCATCTGCTACTCCTTATTTACGGTTGGCCAGCATGGCGGTCAGCTTTTCAGCCCAGGCTTTTGTTTCCGGTAAATCACATACCGGTTGGCTGTAATGACCTCGGTTATCCGGTGCAACCGGTGTCGTGGCATCGATGATGAGCTTGTCGGTAATCCCCGCCGGACTGGAACCGGGATCAAGTTCCAGCACCGACATATTCGGCAGTTGCACCAGATCGCCCGCCGGATTGACCTTCGAGGAGAGCGCCCACATCACCTGCGGCAGGTTGAACGGGTCAACGTCTTCATCAACCATAATCACCATCTTCACGTAACCCAGGCCGTGCGGCGTGGTCATAGCACGCAGCCCCACCGCGCGGGCAAAGCCGCCGTAGCGTTTTTTGGTGGAAATAATCGCCAGCAGTCCGTGGGTGTACATGGCGTTCACCGCCTGCACTTCCGGGAATTCGGCTTTCAATTGTTGATAAAGCGGTACGCAGGTCGCCGGGCCCATCAGGTAGTCGATTTCGGTCCACGGCATACCGAGATAGAGTGATTCAAAAATAGGTTTGCTGCGATAAGAGACTTTATCGATACGCACCACGGTCATATTGCGTCCACCGGAATAGTGGCCGGTAAACTCGCCAAACGGACCTTCGATTTCGCGTTTACGGCTTTCAATGACCCCTTCGAGGATCACTTCAGAGCCCCACGGTACGTCAAAACCGGTGAGCGGCGCGGTAGCGATCGGGTACGGGCTTTCACGCAGCGCTCCCGCCATCTCGTATTCAGACTGATCGTATTTCAGCGGCGTGGCGCCCATCAAAGTGATGATAGGATCATTACCCAGCGTGATGGCAATCGGCAAATCTTCACCGCGCTCTTCCGCTTTATGCAGGTGCAGCGCGATATCATGCATTGGCACCGGTTGCAGACCGAGCTTACGTTTGCCCTTCACTTCCATGCGGTAGATGCCGACGTTCTGTTTGCCGAAGTTGTCCCGATCCAGCGGATCGCGCGACACCACGCAGGCTTTATCCAGGTAGAAACCGCCGTCGCCATCGTTCAGGCGAAACAGCGGCAGAATGTCGAAAAGATTAATGTCTTCGCCGTCGACGGTATTTTCAGCCCATGCCGGGTTCGCACGACGTTCCGGGGCAACCGGAAATTTATCCCAGCGACGGATAAACTCATCAATCTGTTTTTTCACCGGGGTATTTGGTGGCAGACCTAAAGAGATGGCGTGATTCTGCCATGAACCGATGGTGTTCATCGCCACGCGGGCATCGGTAAAACCGCGAATATTGTCAAACCACAGCGCAGGCGCGCCATCACCAATACGCCCGGTCGCATTGGCCGCCGCCGCCAGATCCGGCTCGGCGTTAACTTCCTCACTGATTTTCAGCAATTGTCCCTGGTCGTCCAGCGCCTGCAAAAAGCTGCGCAAATCATCAAATGCCATTATTCGTTCTCCTGTGCAAAATTCTGCGCCTGTCGTAATCCCTGCCAACGACGGGCGTTAGGGTGTTCAAGCCCAAACTGGTCGAGCACACGCGCGACAATGTGCTGGGTGATGTCATCGACCGTTTGCGGATGGTTGTAAAACGCGGGCATTGGCGGGACCATCGCCACGCCCATGCGGGAAAGCGCGAGCATGTTTTCCAGATGGATGGTGCTGAGCGGCATTTCACGCGGTACCAGCACCAGTTTGCGCCCTTCTTTCAGCACCACGTCTGCGGCGCGCCCCACCAGCCCTTCCGCGTAACCTGCGCGAATACCGGCCAGCGTTTTCATGCTGCAGGGGATAATGATCATGCCGTCAGTACGAAACGATCCGGACGAGATGGTCGCGGCCTGGTCCGCGGGGTTGTGGCAATAGTCTGCCAGTGCGGATACATCGCGGACGCTGTACGGCGTTTCCAGCTCAATGGTCGTTTTTGCCCATTTCGACAGCACCAGATGGGTTTCCACCCCCGGCATTTCCCGCAGCGCCTGTAGTAGCGACACGCCGAGCGGTGCGCCGGTAGCCCCCGTCATTCCTACGATCAGTCTCATTCAATTCCTCAATTTGTTCGTGTACGAACATTTTGATTAAAATACTCCCACAATTCATTGTGGGCAAGGCCACCGCGCACGGATAGCTAAAACAGCGATGGTTAAAAAAGGAGGCGTAACCCGCTATGATAGAGACTGACCGATATCCCGGAGCTCTCATGCCGTTACGCAATAAAGCATTTCATCTTTTACGTCAGCTTTTTCAGCAGCATACGGCTCGCTGGCAACATGAGTTACCAGAGCTAACCAAACCGCAGTACGCGGTGATGCGTGCCATTGCCGAACAGCCCGGCATTGAACAGGTCGCCCTGATGGAGGCAGCGGTCTGCACCAAAGCCACACTTGCGGAAATGCTGAGCCGGATGGAAAAGCGTGGGCTGGTCAGGCGGGATCACGACCCTGCGGATAAGCGTCGGCGGTTTGTTTATTTGACTGCGCAAGGAGAAGCATTATTGGCCAGCGCAACCCCGGTAGGAGATCGCGTGGATGATGAGTTTCTGGGCAGACTGAGCGAGGAAGAGCGCAAACAGTTTACTCAACTGGTGCGTAAGATGATGGGATAATCGTTCGGATGGCGGTTTTGGGTGATGTCTTTGTAGGCCCGATAAGCAAAGCGCCATCGGACAATATGTGCCGACCAATAAGCGGTAGCGCTAAAGAAAAAGGCCAGTCTCGATGAGACTGGCCTTTCTTGATGGAACTTGTGCTTACTCGCGGAACAGCGCTTCGATATTCAGCCCCTGAGTCTGCAGAATTTCGCGCAGACGACGCAGGCCTTCAACCTGAATCTGACGAACACGTTCACGCGTAAGACCGATTTCGCGGCCCACATCTTCCAGTGTCGCAGCTTCATACCCCAGCAGACCGAAACGACGTGCCAGCACCTCACGCTGTTTGGCGTTCAGTTCGAACAGCCATTTGACGATGCTCTGTTTCATATCATCGTCTTGCGTGGTGTCTTCCGGGCCGTTTTCTTTTTCATCGGCCAGGATGTCCAGCAACGCTTTTTCGGAATCGCCACCCAGCGGGGTGTCTACCGAGGTAATGCGCTCGTTGAGTCGGAGCATACGGCTGACGTCATCAACCGGTTTATCCAGTTGTTCAGCAATCTCTTCTGCGCTCGGTTCGTGGTCCAGTTTATGCGACAACTCACGCGCGGTACGCAGATAGACGTTCAGCTCTTTTACAATGTGAATCGGCAGTCGGATCGTACGGGTTTGGTTCATAATAGCCCGTTCGATCGTCTGACGGATCCACCACGTTGCGTATGTTGAGAAGCGGAACCCGCGTTCCGGGTCAAACTTCTCGACGGCACGGATAAGCCCCAGATTGCCCTCTTCAATCAGGTCCAGCAATGCCAGACCGCGATTGCCATAACGGCGAGCAATTTTCACCACCAGACGCAGGTTACTTTCAATCATGCGGCGGCGAGAGGCGACATCTCCACGCAGTGCGCGACGCGCAAAATAAACTTCTTCTTCGGCTGTTAACAGTGGTGAATAACCAATCTCACCAAGGTAAAGCTGAGTCGCGTCCAACACACGCTGTGTGGCCCCCTGCGATAACAGCTCTTCTTCAGCCAGGTCGTTATCACTGGGTTCCTCTTCACTCAAGGCTTTCTCATCAAAAGCCTCTACTCCGTTCTCATCAAATTCCGCATCTTCATTTAAATCATGAACTTTCAGCGTATTCTGACTCATAAAGGTGGCTCCTACCCGTGATCCCTAACGGAACTAGCAAGTGAAAGCCTGGTTCCGCCGAATTATCGCTGCGGCAAGTAACGCAGCGGGTTTACGGATTTCCCCTTGTAACGAATTTCAAAATGCAAGCGTGTTGAACTGGTTCCGGTACTACCCATGGTAGCTATTTTCTGCCCCGCCTTGATTTCTTGTTGTTCCCGGACCAGCATTGTATCGTTATGGGCGTAGGCGCTCAGGTAATCATCGTTATGTTTGATGATAATAAGATTACCGTAACCACGCAGCGCGTTACCGGCATAAACGACGCGTCCATCTGCGGTCGCGACAATAGCCTGTCCTTTGCTGCCTGCAATGTCGATCCCTTTATTGCCACCTTCGGTAGCCGCAAAGTTTTCGATCACTTTGCCGTCAGTTGGCCAGCGCCAGGTAGAGATTGGCGCGCTGGTCGACGTTGAGCTTGCAGTTGTTTCGGTTGTGCTAACTGCTGGAGCCGTTACTGGCGCTGTGACAACTGTCCCAGCAGGCTTGTTGTTCGGCAACATTTTGTTAGCACTTTGTTCACCTGAATCCTCAGAATACGTAATTGTTGGTTTCGAAGCAACAGCAACGGTGGAATTTTGTGCAGGGTTGGTCACAACTCCTTGCTGTGCTGCATCCGCCTGGGTGATGGCATTCCCACCGGTAATCGGTGTACCCGAGGCGTTGCCCACTTGCAGAGTTTGGCCGACATTCAGGCTATACGGGGCCGGAACGTTATTGCGCTGTGCGAGGTCACGGAAATCGTTCCCGGTAATCCAGGCAATATAGAAAAGTGTGTCGCCTTTCTTGACAGTATAGGTGCTGCCGCCCGTGTAGCTACCTTTCGGAATATTCCCATACTTACGGTTGTACACGATACGACCGTTTTCCATCTGTACAGGCTGTTCTGCAACAGGTTGAATTTGCGTTGGTTGCGTAGTCGGAGTCTGCACCGGTTGGATCTGTGGCGTCTGTTGTACTGTCGACGTCGAGCCCATTTTTGGCGGAGGCGTAATCAGCATGCCGGAACTGGTGTTCGAGGATGCACCGCCGTCAACCGAGCTGACCGGCGCTGGTGGATTCGAGGTGTTTGAACAACCTGCCAGCCATAATGAAACCAGTGACAATGCCGCAATACGGCGAATGGTAAATTTGTGGCTTCCCGCGCTCATTTATCCCCCAGGAAAATTTGGTTAAAACCCGTAACGTAATCACCGTGCAAAAGCATCGACACGATACGCTGACTAATTCCAGAATATCCAGGAAAACTCCAGGTATTCAGAGCCAGTGTCTACGCAAGCTCCCCTTTTACTAAGGGAACAAAACGTACGGCCTCCACGGTATCAATAATAAATTCGCCTCCCCGACGACGCACCCGCTTCAGGAACTGGTGCTCATCGCCCACGGGTAAGACGAGAATACCGCCTTCATCCAGCTGCATCATCAGCGCAGTTGGGATCTCCGGCGGAGCTGCCGTTACAATGATAGCGTCAAACGGGGCTCGCGCTTGCCAGCCCTGCCATCCATCACCGTGACGGGTAGAAACATTGTGTAAATCCAGCTGTTTCAGGCGACGACGCGCCTGCCATTGCAGGCCTTTAATACGCTCAACGGAGCATACATGCTGCACCAGATGCGCCAGAATCGCCGTCTGGTAGCCGGAGCCAGTGCCAATTTCCAGCACCCGCGATTGCGGCGTTAGCTCAAGCAGCTCAGTCATGCGTGCAACCATATAAGGCTGCGAAATCGTCTGCCCCTGACCAATCGGCAAGGCAATATTGTCCCAGGCCTTATGTTCAAACGCCTCATCAATGAATTTCTCACGCGGCACGGCGGCGAGTGCATCCAGGACATGCTCATCTCGGATGCCCTGCGCACGTAATTGTTCAAGAAGAGTATGTACGCGTCTGCTTACCATTGCGTGTCGACTCCCACGCTGTCCAACCAGCTCGAAACCACCTCATGCGCGCCGTAGGCGGTTAAATCGACATGCAGCGGCGTGATGGAAACATAGCCTTCATCGACGGCGGCAAAATCGGTATCCGGCCCGGCGTCGCATTTTTCCCCCGGTGGCCCAATCCAGTACAACGTATTTCCGCGCGGATCCTGCTGTGGAATAACCTGATCCGCCGGATGGCGGCTGCCGCAGCGGGTGACGCGGATGCCTTTAATCTGATCCAGCGGTAGATCCGGAACGTTGATATTTAAAATACGCCCGGTGCGCAGCGGTTCACGACTCAGCGCCCGTAAGATACGACAGGTTACTGCCGCAGCAGTATCGTAATGCTTATGGCCATCAAGCGAGACAGCCAGCGCAGGGAACCCAAGGTGACGACCTTCCATTGCCGCCGCAACGGTACCGGAATAGATGACATCATCCCCGAGATTAGGACCTGCGTTAATACCAGAAACGACAATGTCCGGACGCGGACGCATTAACGCGTTCACGCCCAGATAGACGCAGTCGGTGGGCGTACCCATTTGTACGGCGATATCGCCGTTATCATAGGTAAACGTGCGAAGTGAAGATTCCAGCGTCAGCGAGTTAGACGCGCCACTGCGGTTACGATCCGGGGCAACCACCTGTACGTCAGCAAACTCACGCAGGGCTTTCGCCAGCGTTTGTATACCGGGTGCATGGACCCCATCATCGTTACTCAGCAATATACGCATAATCACCCATTGTGTTAATAAGTTCCCTTACTACACTGGTGGCGAAGCTACCTGCCGGTAGCCAGAAGCGTAACTCAACGGTTACGTCATCCCACCAGTTCCAGCTTAATTGTTGTGGATACAGCAACATAGCGCGTCGCGATGCCTCGACTTTCTCGCGCAATAGCAGAGACTGCAGCACGGTTTCATCCGCAATAGCGCTTTCTTCAAACACCAGCGCGTCGCGCTGAGTTCCCCACTCACCGCTACCCGGTAATGCCGCTGTAATCATCAATTCTTTGTCATCGACGCGACGCTGTAATTCAGTCTGTTCTTCCTGCGTGGCGACAAACCAGCTTCCGCGTCCCGACAATTGTAGCGCATCGCCGTCAACAACTTGATTAAAGTCTGTTTTTTTCAAGCGTTCACTGACGATCTGATTAAACAACGCGCTACGGGCCGCCGACAACCAAAAACTGCGTTTATTGCGATCGCGCACCGGCGCATCGCTTTGCGCCCAGCGCAGCGCCCCTTGCAGGTTGCTGCCGCCGATCCCAAAACGCTGAGCGCCAAAATAGTTCGGTACGCCGCGCTCGCTAATCGCCTGTAATCGCGCTTCAACATCATTTCGCTCGCTCACTTCACGCAGCACCAGCGTAAATTCGTTGCCTTTCAGCGCCCCTAAACGCAGCTTACGCTTGTGGCGCGCGTACTCCAGCACTTTACAGCCTTCGAGCTCAAATTTGCTTAAATCAGGCATTACATTGCCCGGCACGCGCGCGCACAGCCACTGTTCCGTGACCGCATGCTTATCTTTTTGCCCGGCAAAGCTCACTTCACGGGCGTGAATTTTCAGGAACTTCGCCAGCGCGTCAGCGACAAAACGGGTATTGCAGCCGTTTTTCAGGATGCGCACCAAAATGTGCTCGCCTTCGCCATCCGGTTCGAAGCCTAGATCTTCGACGACGACAAAGTCTTCCGGATTGGCTTTCAGGACGCCATGGCCCAGTGGTTTACCATGAAGATATGTCAGATTCTCAAACGCAGTCATTTCGTTGCCTTAATGAGTAACGCCACCGCTTCACAGGCAATCCCTTCCCCACGCCCGGTAAAACCGAGTTTTTCCGTGGTGGTCGCTTTCACGTTAACATCATCCATATGGCAGCCAAGATCTTCGGCAATAAATACGCGCATTTGCGGAATGTGCGGCAGCATCTTCGGTGCCTGAGCAATAATCGTCACATCCACATTACCAAGCGTATAGCCTTTCGCCTGAATACGCCGCCAGGCTTCACGCAATAATTCGCGGCTATCTGCACCTTTAAAGGCCGGGTCGGTATCCGGGAAGAGTTTACCGATGTCACCCAGCGCCGCCGCGCCCAGCAAGGCATCGGTTAGCGCATGTAACGCCACATCACCATCAGAATGCGCCAGCAGTCCTTTTTCATACGGGATGCGCACGCCGCCAATGATAATTGGGCCAACGCCGCCAAAAGCGTGTACGTCAAAACCGTGTCCGATTCGCATTATGCATTCTCCAAATGGATTGTTCGGGAGAGATAAAACTCCGCCAGCGCCAGGTCTTCCGGGCGGGTGACTTTGATGTTGTCAGCGCGTCCTTCGACCAGTTGCGGATGAAAACCGCAATATTCCAGCGCCGAAGCTTCGTCCGTAATGGTTGCGCCTTCGTTGAGCGCACGGGTCAGGCAGTCGTGCAACAGCTCGCGAGGGAAAAACTGCGGCGTTAACGCATGCCATAAATCGGTACGATCGACCGTATGGGCAATGTCTGTGCGGCCCGGTTCAGCGCGTTTCATCGTATCGCGTACGGGTGCCGCCAGGATCCCGCCAGTGCGGCTGGTTTCACTGATTGCCAGCAAACGTGCTAAGTCATCCTGATGCAGACACGGACGCGCGGCGTCATGCACCAGCACCCAACGCGCATCTCCTGCGGCTTGCAAACCGGCAAGGACAGAATCGGCACGTTCGTTGCCGCCATCCACTACGGTAATTTGCGGATGCGCGGCAAGTGGAAGTTGGGCAAAGCGGCTGTCGCCTGGGCTGATAGCGATGACGACTCGCGTCACCCGGGGATGGGCCAGTAGCGCATCAACCGAGTGTTCAAGAATGGTTTTATTGCCAATTGAGAGGTACTGCTTAGGACACTCTGTTTGCATTCGGCGGCCAAATCCGGCAGCCGGCACCACGGCGCAAACGTCCAATAAAGTGGCTGCCATGTTAGATCCCTGGACGGTTTATCGATTGTTTTGCCCTGCAGTCTGGGCGCGTTTAGACGCGTCAGGCACCAGACGATAAAAAGTTTCGCCCGGCTTAGTCATGCTGAGTTCGTTGCGCGCGCGCTCCTCAATAGCCTCTTGTCCGCCATTGAGATCGTCAATTTCGGCAAAGAGCTGATCGTTACGCGCTTTAAGTTTCGCGTTTGTAGCCTGCTGCGCAGCAACATCATCGTTGACGCGACTATAGTCATGTATGCCGTTCTTACCGAACCACAGCGAATACTGTAGCCAGACTAATAAAGCCAGCAACAGCAGCGTAAGTTTACCCATCCTGCCCCCTGAAAAACGGCATTAACATCCCATAACTTCCGTAGACGACTTTACATCAACGGACGGGAATGCCGCGACAACGCGGGCAAATGTACCACATTTGCCCGTTGTTACGTATACCCCGTGTAAGGAGAACATAATCTCATTGTTGGTTACGGTTTGAATTATGACCAGACAGTGAACGACATCGGCGATCGTTTAAAACGCACTTAGCCTAGCCCAAAAGCCAAAAGAATAGCGCGCTAAACATTCCACCCACCACCAGTAGGGTGCTGGTAATGCTCAGCAGCAGCTTTCCTTTTAATAGCGAGTGCAGGGCAATACCCGCCACAATCGCCACGGGCAGCAACGCGAGGAAGAAAGGCCAGGTATAAAGGAAGAAAAACAGTGTGTTAGGGCCATACATCAGACATGGGAACCCCAGCGCCAGCAGCCACGCTACAAAACCGACCACGGCCCCTGGTAGGGACCAGGTGGTTTCGTCGTCGGTAGCGAAGGTCTCTGACTCTGTAATAGTAATGTTATGGCTGTTACGCATATCTAATCCTGTGACCGTGACTGACCGGGCATGTAAGCTCGGGTGTCTCAGGATCTGATAATATCTCCCTGCCTCAGCAGGTCTAATAATTGGGGAACCAAATTTGTTACCAATTGTTCACCATCCAGATGAATCTCTGGCGATTCAGGCGCTTCGTATACCGAATCAATTCCGGTGAAATTGCGCAACTCCCCCGACCTGGCTTTTTTATACAGCCCTTTTGGGTCGCGCGCTTCGCACGTTGCTAATGGCGTATCGACAAAAACCTCAATAAAACGCCCTGCGCCAACGCGCTCGCGGACCATTTTTCGCTCGGCGCGATGCGGAGAGATAAAGGCGGTCAGAACTACCAGACCGGCATCCACCATCAGGTTAGCCACCTCGCCAACCCGACGGATATTCTCCTTACGATCGGCATCGCTAAACCCCAGATCGCTGCACAGGCCGTGACGCACGTTATCGCCATCCAGCAGATAAGTGCTGACGCCCAGCTTGTGCAACGCTTCTTCCAGCGCTCCCGCTACGGTAGATTTACCGGAGCCAGACAGTCCGGTAAACCACAGCACAACACCACGGTGACCGTGGCGTTGCTCCCGCTGTTGCGGTGTAACAGGATGGGCATGCCAGACGACGTTTTCGTCATGCAGCGCCATTATTTGCCTCCCAGCAGATCGCGCGCACCCCAGTGTGGGAAGTGGCGACGCACCAGCGCATTCAGCTCCAGTTCAAACGCGCTGAACTGAGAAGCGGCGGCCTGCTCCTGGATGATAGGCTCACGCACCAGCCCCGCGCCGACGGTGACGTTAGTCAGGCGGTCAATGATAATCAACCCACCCGTAACCGGGTTCTGCTGATAGGTATCCAACACCAGCGGTTCATCAAACGTCAGATTAACCAGACCAATGCCGTTCAGCGGTAACGCGTCGACCTCACGCTGGGTCAGGTTGTTAATATCGACCTGGTACTGCACGGTATCCACGCGCGCGCGGGTCTTCTTGCCGGCAACTTTGATGTCGTAGCTCTGCCCCGGCGACAGCGGCTGTTCCGCCATCCACACCACATCAACGGCAGCGCTTTGTACCGCTGGCAACGCTTCACCTGCATCCAGCAGCAGGTCGCCCCGGCTGATATCAATCTCATCTTTCAGCACCAGGGTGATCGCTTCACCGGCATGCGCTTGCTGTAAATCACCATCAAAGGTAACGATCCGCGCCACGCTCGACTCAACGCCGGACGGTAACACCTTGACGCGTTGTCCTACCTGCACGCGACCGGAGGCCAGCGTTCCGGCATAACCACGAAAGTCCAGATTTGGTCGGTTCACATACTGCACCGGGAAACGCATCGGCTGGGTATCGACAATGCGCTGGATCTCAACGGTTTCCAGCACTTCGAGCAGCGTCGGACCGCTGTACCATGGCATGCTGACGCTTGGCGAAGCCACGTTATCGCCTTCCAGCGCGGAGAGCGGCACAAAACGGATATCCAGGTTGCCCGGCAGTTGTTCAGCAAACGTGAGATAGTCTTCGCGGATGCGGTTAAATGTCTCTTCGCTAAAGCTCACCAGATCCATTTTGTTGATCGCTACCACCAGGTGCTTGATCCCAAGCAGCGTGGAGATAAAGCTGTGACGACGGGTCTGATCGAGCACGCCTTTACGCGCATCGATCAACAGGATCGCCAGGTCGCAGGTCGACGCACCGGTCGCCATGTTGCGGGTGTACTGTTCGTGACCGGGGGTATCCGCAATAATAAATTTTCGCTTCTCGGTGGAGAAATAACGATAAGCCACGTCGATGGTGATGCCCTGCTCACGCTCGGCCTGCAAGCCGTCAACCAATAGCGCCAGATCGAGTTTTTCGCCCTGGGTGCCGTGGCGTTTACTGTCGTTATGCAGCGATGAGAGCTGATCTTCATAGATCTGCCGGGTATCGTGCAGCAGGCGACCAATCAGGGTACTTTTCCCGTCATCCACGCTACCGCAGGTTAAAAAACGCAGCAGGCTTTTGTGTTGCTGAGCAACCATCCAGGCTTCAACGCCGCCTTCATTAGCAATTTGTTGTGCAAGTGTCGTATTCATGGCGGCTCCTTAGAAATACCCCTGACGTTTCTTCAGCTCCATGGAGCCCGCCTGGTCGCGGTCAATCACGCGGCCCTGACGTTCACTGGTGGTTGAGACCAGCATCTCTTCAATAATTTCCGGCAGCGTCTGCGCGTTAGACTCCACCGCGCCGGTCAGCGGCCAGCAGCCAAGCGTGCGGAAACGCACCATGCGCTTTTTAATCACTTCGCCGGGTTGCAGATCGATTCTGTCGTCATCAATCATCATCAGCATGCCATCACGCTCCAGCACCGGACGCTCAGCCGCCAGGTACAGCGGTACGATGTCGATATTTTCCAACCAGATGTACTGCCAGATATCCTGTTCGGTCCAGTTAGAGAGCGGGAATACGCGAATGCTTTCGCCTTTGTTAATTTGTCCGTTGTAGTTGTGCCACAGTTCCGGACGCTGATTTTTCGGGTCCCAGCGATGGAAGCGATCGCGGAAGGAGTAAATGCGCTCTTTGGCGCGCGATTTCTCCTCATCACGGCGTGCGCCGCCGAACGCGGCGTCAAAACCGTATTTGTTCAGCGCCTGCTTAAGCCCTTCGGTTTTCATAATATCGGTATGCTTGGCGCTGCCGTGGACAAAGGGGTTGATGCCCATCGCCACCCCTTCCGGGTTTTTATGCACCAGCAGTTCGCAACCGTAGGCTTTCGCCGTGCGGTCACGAAATTCATACATCTCGCTAAATTTCCAACCGGTATCAACGTGCAGCAAGGGGAACGGCAGCGTGCCAGGATAAAACGCTTTGCGCGCCAGATGCAGCATTACGCTGGAATCTTTGCCGATGGAATACATCATCACCGGATTAGAAAACTCGGCGGCCACCTCACGAATGATATGGATGCTTTCCGCTTCCAGTTGCCGCAGGTGGGTAAGTCGTTTTTGATCCATAACCGTTCCTATGTAATGCCGTTATTTTGCTAACGATGCTCAGATAACCTGACTATAGGGAGGGCAAGGAGGCGAATGAAATTACGAATTGGAATGAGTAGTTCCTCAAAGGAATAACGATCTGGAAAAGCAAATATCAAAAAGTGCTTAAGCCACCGGATTTCGGGCATTTAGGAGCAAATGAAATTGTTTTACCGCGATCACGGTTTCATACTAGCGGCTAAAAATTTCTGCTTGGTATTTAAGGACTCACTATGTTTTCCGCATTGCGCCACCTGACTACCGCCCTGGCGCTCGGCGCGTGCTTTATCCTTCCCGCACAGGCAACATCTTCGAAGCCCGGAGATATCGCAAATACCCAGGCACGCTACATCGCCACATTCTTCCCAGGCCGTGTGACGGGTTCTCCGGCAGAAATGTTATCTGCTGATTATATACGTCAGCAATTTCAGCAGATGGGCTATAGCAGTGATATTCGGACGTTTAACAGCCGCTATATTTATACCGCCAAAGATAATCGTAAAAACTGGCATAACGTAACGGGCAGTACCGTCATTGCAGCCCATGAAGGCAAAGCGCCACAGCAGATTATTATCATGGCGCACCTCGACACCTACGCTGCGCAAAGCGACGCCGATTCCGATGCCAATCTGGGTGGATTAACCCTACAGGGTATCGACGACAACGCCGCAGGGGTGGGCGTGATGCTGGAGCTGGCTGAACGACTCAAAAATGTGCCGACGCAGTACGGTATTCGCTTTATCGCCACCAGCGGTGAAGAGGAAGGCAAACTCGGCGCAGAGAACATCCTTAAGCGAATGAGCGCCGCCGAGAAGAAAAATACGCTGCTGGTTATCAACCTCGATAACCTGATCGTTGGCGATAAGCTCTATTTCAACAGCGGGAAAAGAACCCCGGAAGCCGTACGAAAACTGACGCGCGACCGGGCGCTGGTCATCGCACGCAGCCGCGGTATTGTCGCCAGCACCAACCCCGGACTGAACAAAGACTATCCGAAAGGTACCGGCTGCTGTAACGACGCAGAGGTGTTCGATAACGCGGGAATTGCCGTCCTTTCCGTTGAAGCGACCAACTGGAACCTGGGCAAGAAAGATGGCTATCAACAACGCGCCAAAAGTCCTTCATTCCCGGATGGCAACAGCTGGCACGATGTGCGTCTGGATAACCAACAGCATATCGATAAAGCGTTACCGGGCCGGATAGAGCACCGCAGCCGCGACGTGGTACGCATCATGCTGCCGCTGGTAAAAGAGCTGGCGAAGGCAGGATAATCCTGAAAAAAAAGAGCCTCGGTAATGCATAACGCTTACCGAGGCTCATATTACCCTTCGTGCAGCCCGCACTCGCGCTTCAAGCCGAAGAAGCGCGTCTCTTCTTCCGCCATGCCCGGCTCCCATTTGCGGGTGGTATGCGTATCGCCCACCGACAGATAGCCCTGGTCCCACAGCGGGTGATATTTCAGCCCGTGCTTTTGCAGATACTGGTAAACGGTACGGTTATCCCAGTCGATGATCGGCAGCACTTTAAACACGCCGCGCTGAATTGCCAGTACCGGCAAATGCGCCCGGCTGCCTGACTGCTCGCGGCGCAGGCCCGCAAACCAGGTCTGTGCTTTCAGCTCTTTTAGCGCCCGGTTCATCGGCTCGACTTTGTTGATGTCATTGTATTTCTCAATGCCCTCAACGCCCTGCTCCCACAGTTTGCCATAGCGTGCTTCCTGCCAGGCAGCACTCTCCTTCGCCCGATAGACTTGCAGATTCAGCCTGAGTTTGTCCGTTAACTCGTCAATAAACTGGTAGGTTTCCGGGAACAGATAGCCGGTATCGGTCAGAATTACCGGGATATCCGGGCGGATCTGATTCACCAGATGCAGGCTTACTGCGGCCTGAATACCAAAGCTGGAAGAAAGCACATATTCTCCCGGCAAATTCTCCAGTGCCCACGCCACGCGGCCTTCGGCGTCCAGCTTTTCCAGTTGGCTGTTAGTTTCCGCCAGCGCCATAACGCGTTCAACTTTCGGCAGGTCGTTCAATGCGTGTAGATCAAGTACGGACATGATTACCTCATCTTATGCCTGATAGCGCTACGCTTATCAGGCCTACAAAACCGTCGTGTCACCAGGCAAAGGGAACTTATTCCCAGAAATCACGTGCTGGATCGAGCACCGGGCGAATGATGCCCGCACGCACCGTAAAATCGCCGAAGCCTTCACCCGCTTCGCGCTCTTTCGCCCAGCGCCCAACCAGTTCGTCAATGGAATCGAGAATTTCCGCTTCCGTAATATTTTCGCGATACATACGCGGAATACGTGTTCCCATGCGGTTGCCGCCCAGATGCACGTTGTAACGCCCCGGGGCTTTGCCCACCAGACCCAGCTCCGCCAGCATCGCGCGGCCACAGCCGTTCGGGCAGCCGGTCACGCGCATCACGATATGCTCGTCAGGAATGCCGTGTTTTTCCAGAATCGCTTCCACTTTGTCCGTAAACGACGGCAGGAAACGCTCGGCCTCCGCCATCGCCAGCGGACAGGTCGGGAACGACACGCAGGCCATCGAGTTTTCACGCTGCGGTTTCACCGCATTCATCAACCCGTGGTCGCGCGCCAGCTTCTCGATCTTCGCTTTCTGGCTTTCCGGCACGCTGGCAATAATCAGGTTCTGGTTAGCGGTGATGCGGAAATCGCCTTTGTGGATCTTCGCGATCTCCAGTAAACCGGTTTTCAGCGGACGTCCAGGATAATCCAGGATACGACCGTTTTCGATAAACAGCGTCAGGTGCCAGTTGTTGTCGATCCCTTTCACCCAACCGATGCGATCGCCACGACCGGTGAACTCATACGGGCGGATCGGCTCAAACTTGATCCCCGCGCGGCGCTCAACCTCTTCCTTAAAGGTGTCGATACCGACGCGCTCCAGGGTATATTTGGTTTTCGCGTTTTTACGGTCGGTACGGTTACCCCAGTCACGCTGGGTCGTCACCACCGCTTCGGCCACGGCCAGGGTATGCTCCAGCGGCAGGAAGCCGAACTCGCTTGCCGTACGCGCGTAGGTTTTCTTATTACCGTGCTCAATAGACAGACCACCGCCGACCAACAGGTTAAAGCCCACCAGCTTGCCGTTTTCGGCAATCGCCACGAAGTTCATGTCGTTGGCGTGCAGATCGATATCGTTCTGCGGCGGGATCACCACCGTGGTTTTAAATTTACGCGGCAGATAAGTCGCGCCGAGGATCGGTTCTTCGTCGGTGGTGGCGACCTTCTCCTGATCGAGCCAGATCTCCGCATAGGCGCGGGTGCGCGGCAGCAGATGTTCAGAGATCTTTTTCGCCCACTCGTAGGCCTCGGCGTGCAGCTCGGACTCATACGGGTTGGAGGTGCACAGCACGTTACGGTTCATGTCGTTGGCGGTCGCCAGCGCGTCCAGCCCGACGGAGTGCAACATCTGATGCACCGGCTTGACGTTCTTCTTCAGAATGCCGTGGAACTGGAAGGTCTGACGGTTGGTCAGACGGATGCTGCCGTAAATCGTGTTGTCAGCGGCGAATTTATCGATGGCCTTCCACTGGGTAGTGGTGATCACCCCGCCCGGCAGACGACAGCGCAGCAACATCGCATGGCGCGGCTCCAGCTTCTGCTCGGCGCGCTCGGCGCGAATGTCGCGGTCATCCTGCTGGTACATGCCATGGAAACGAATCAGCAGGAAATTATCGCCGTGAAAACCGCCGGTCAGACCGTCATTCAGGTCTTCCGCGATGGTGCCGCGCAGGAAATTACTTTCACGCTTCATGCGCTCGGCGTCAGTCAGTTTGCCTTCGACCACTAAAGGCCCTGGGTATTTTTCGCTCATTAGTAGACATCTCGCTGATAACGGCGCTCAACGCGCAGCTCACTTAAAAATTCATCCGCCGCTTCGATGTCCATTGCACCGAACTCAGCAATCACTTCCAGCAACGCCTGCTCAACGTCTTTCGCCATGCGATTAGCGTCGCCGCAGACATAAATGTGGGCACCGTCATTGATCCAGCGCCACAGCTCTGCGCCCTGTTCGCGCAGTTTGTCTTGTACGTAGATTTTTTCTTTTTGATCGCGGGACCAGGCCAGATCGATACGGCTCAGCACGCCTTCTTTTACGTAGCGCTGCCACTCGACCTGGTACAGGAAGTCTTCGGTGAAATGCGGGTTACCGAAGAACAGCCAGTTCTTGCCTTCCGCACCGTCGGCGGCGCGCTGCTGCATAAAGGCGCGGAACGGCGCGATACCGGTACCCGGACCAATCATAATCACCGGGGTCTGCGGGTTAGCCGGCAGGCGGAAATTGTCGTTGTGCTCGATGAACACGCGCACTTCCCCTTCCTCTTCCACACGGTCGGCGAGAAAGCTGGAGGCACCACCGGCGCGGGCACGACCTTCGATGTCGTAACGCACGACGCCGACGGTCACGTGCACTTCGCTTTCAACTTCCGCCTGTGAAGAGGCGATAGAGTACAGGCGCGGCGTCAGTGGACGCAGCAGGCCGATTAATGCTTCGGCATCAAGCTGTGCCGGGGAGAAACGCACCATATCGACGATTGGCGTGGTAGCCGCATACTGCTGAAGCTGGGCTTTATCGCCCACCAGCGGCAGCAGCGATTCACTGCGCGTCAGCGTGGCGTAGTTTTCCACGATATTCGCGGTGTTGACCGTCAGCTCAAAATGCCACTCCAGCGCTTCGGCCAGCGGCAGGATTTTTCCTTCCACCGTAACCGACTCATCCCCTTTCAGCCACAGCAGTTCAACCAGCTCTTTCACCAGAGCCGGATCGTTCTGATACCACACGCCCAGCGCGTCGCCCGGCTGATAACGCAGGCCGGAATCACCGAGATCGATTTCGATATGACGGACATCTTTTTCCGAGTTACGACCGGTAATTTTCTGGCTCACCGACAAGGACGCCGTCAGCGGCGCTTCTTTGGTGTATGGGCTGGTATGTACTTCATTTACCGCACCGCTCGCTGCAACTTGTACAGACGGTGCTGCAGGCGCACGCGCTTTCAGTACATCAACCAACCGGGCACGCCACTGCACGGCAGCGGCCTGATATTCGACGTCGGCATCTACGCGATCGAGCAGACGTTCACCGCCCAGCTCAGCCAGCTTGCTGTCGAAATCTTTACCGGCCTGACAGAAAAATTCGTAAGAGGTATCGCCGAGAGCAAACACGGCGAAAGCAGTGTTATCGAGTTTCGGCGCTTTTTTCGAGAACAGGAATTTATGTAACGCCACAGCTTCTTCCGCTGGTTCTCCTTCTCCCTGAGTCGATGCCACCACAACCAGCAACTTTTCATTGGCGATTTGTTTGAATTTGTAGTCGCCGGCATTGATCAGAGTGACATTGAGCTTCGCGGCAATCAGATCATCGCGCAGGGCTTCCGCCACACGACGCGCATTGCCGGTTTGCGAGGCGGAGATAAGCGTAATCCCCGGCATTTCGGCAACAGGCGCAGGAGCCGCTGCATTCGCCCCCGGCTGCTGATTCAGCACGCCCCAAAAATAACCAGAAACCCACGCAAGCTGCGCGGGAGTGAAATCGGTCGTGGCCGCCTGAAGGCGAGCCAGTTGCTCCGGGTTTAGCGGTAGCAGAGCGGAAGGTGGGGCCTGTGTCGTCATGCGTTGTCATGTTCCAGTAAGCAAAGCTGTTTTTCGTGCCCAAATGGCACCAAAAAAAGAAATGAAAATACTCTAAATAATTCGAGTTGCATGAAGGCGGCAAGTGAACGAATCCCAGGAGCTTACTGAAGTAAGTGACTGGGATAAGAGAGTGAAGCCAACACACATGCAGCTCGAAGTATGACGAGTATTAGGTTAACGGCGGGCATAGTAACAACTAAAGAAGGGATAGAAATAACAAATAACCAAATGAACTAACCTGTTTTAGTTATAGTTATTAACAGCGAAATCGATTTAATAAGCATTTGATATATAAATAGTTATTGAACATTATCTTTATGAATGGATTGTTCTGATACTCTGCGCCCTTTTAACTAATGATAAAATTTGCTCTTTACGGTACCCTACGGCGGTTTTTCGCATTCTTGAGAGTAAAAAATGTCCACCACCTTGTTTAAAGATTTCACCTTCGAAGCCGCTCACCGCCTGCCGCATGTACCGGAAGGGCATAAGTGTGGTCGCCTACATGGTCACTCATTTATGGTGCGTCTTGAAATTACCGGTGAAGTCGATCCGCATACCGGTTGGATCATGGATTTCGCAGAGTTAAAGGCGGCGTTTAAGCCGACTTATGACAGACTTGATCACTACTATCTGAACGATATTCCAGGCTTAGAAAACCCAACCAGCGAAGTGCTGGCAAAATGGATTTGGGAGCAGGTAAAACCGGTTGTCCCTCTGCTGAGCGCAGTGATGGTAAAAGAGACCTGCACAGCGGGTTGCGTGTATCGCGGCGAGTGATTGTGACTTTGCCGGATGGCGATGCGAAGCCCACCCGGCAAAATTTATCAGGCAATATTCAGGTATTTATGGGTCTGCATCGACAGACGCCAGTTACGCGCGATACAGGTATCAATGCACAGACGCGTCGCGTCTTCTTTCTGGCTGATTGGCTGTAAGGCAATAATTCGCGGCTTATCATCGCTCAACGTTGCCAGCAGTTCATCCAGCGCTTCAATATCGCGAACGCGGCCGACCGGATGTTTGATTTCATTCGCGCGCTCCAGCGCCTGTGACAGCACATCATAACCACCGCGCATATTCACCTTCGGCGATACGGTCACCCAGGTATTCGGCGTACAGCGTACTTCGTGGGTACCGCTGGTTTCAATCTGGCAGCTAAAGCCGTTCTTTTCCAGCAGGTCAGTCAGCGGCATCAGGTCATGAATGCAGGGCTCACCGCCGGTGATCACCACGTGACGGGCGGTATAGCTCTGACGCTGAATAACAGCCAGCAAATCTTCGCTGCTCGCCGCGCCCCACTTATCGCTCTCTTTCGTTTTAGCCAGGATGCTGTACAGGGAGACTTCCCGATCCTCAAGCTTATCCCAGGTGTGTTTGGTATCGCACCAGGCACAGCCAACCGGGCATCCCTGTAAACGAATAAAAATGGCGGGGACGCCGGTAAAGTAACCCTCACCTTGCAGGGTCTGGAACATCTCGTTAATCGGGTACTGCATAGCGTTCTCAATATGGGGATAAACGCTAATTATCGCAGATCCCCGCCAAAGTATCATGCCCCATCGATGCTTTACGAGGCGATCGCCGCGACAAAGCGTGCCGTTATCTGCTGCGGACGCGTGATAGCGCCTCCAACCACCACGGTATGCGCGCCTAATGCCAGGCAACGTGCGGCGCGTTCCGGGGTATCGACGTTACCTTCCGCCACAACCGGTATGGTGACCGCCGCCAACACCTCACGTAAAAAACCGCAGTCGTTTTCCGCCAGCACATGCCCGGCAGTGTCGGCGGTATAGCCATAGAGCGTGGTGCCCACGCAGTCAAAACCCAGCCGCTCGGCTGTTACCGCCTCATCGACGGTGGCGATATCCGCCATCAGCAGTACGGACGGGTAGCGGGCGCGGATTTGCGTGACCAGCTCTTCCAGCGTTTGCCTACCGGGGCGCGGTCGCGCTGTCGCATCCAGAGCAATAATTTCCGGCTCAACGGTCATCAGTTCATCCACTTCCTGCAGGGTGGCCGTGATAAATACATCGCTGCCCGGATAATCGCGCTTGATAATCCCTATTACCGGCAGGGAGACGCTCTCTTTGATCGCGCGAATATCTACCACGCTGTTCGCACGGATACCTGCCGCACCGCCCTGCGCTGCCGCCAGCGCCATACGCGACATAATAAACGGGCTGTGCAGGGGTTCATTTTCCAGCGCCTGGCAGGAGACAATTAATTTACCTTTCAGGGAATCCAGTACAGTTTTCATCACGATAAGATCTCTTCGACTTCATTTTTAATGATGGTGACATGCGGGCCATAAATCACCTGAACACCGTTGCCGCGAATAATTACGCCGCGCGCTCCGGTCGCTTTCAGCGCAGCTTCATCAACCTTGCTGCTCTCTTTCACCGTCACGCGTAAGCGTGTGGCGCAACAGTCCACCTCTTCCAGATTCTCTTTGCCTCCCAGCCCGGCGATGACTGCCGCTGCGCGTTCGCTCTGAGGCAGACCGGACTCCACCTGGGCAGCGCTCTCACGCCCCGGCGTCAGCCAGTTAAAGCGGTTAATCAAATAACGGAAAGTGAAGTAGTAAAGAAAGAACCACGGCACCCCAACCAGAGGGACGTACATCCAGTTGGTTTTCGCTTCCCCCTGTAGCACGCCGAAGAGGAGGAAATCGATCAGTCCACCCGAAAAGGTTTGCCCAATAGTGATATGTAAAATATGCGCCATCATAAACGCCAGACCATCGAAGAAGGCGTGAATGACATATAACACCGGAGCCACAAACAGGAAGGAGAACTCAATAGGCTCAGTGATGCCGGTCAGGAAAGAGGTCAGAGCCGCCGACAACAGCAGTCCGGCGACAAGCTTTCTGTTCTCCGGTTTTGCCGTGTGGTACATCGCCAGGCATGCGCCAAGCAGGCCAAACATCATGGTGATAAAGCGCCCGGACATAAAGCGCGAGGTACCGGCATAAAACTGCTGCGTATTCGGATCGGCAAGTTGGGCAAAGAAAATACGCTGGGTGCCTTCGACCAGTTGACCGTTGACGATTTCGCTCCCGCCCAGCGCCGTTGTCCAGAACGGCAAATAAAAGATATGGTGTAAACCCAGTGGGCCAAGCATACGCAGAATGAAACCGTACAGTAGCGTCCCCAGATAGCCCGTCGCATCCACCAGACCGCCCAGTCCAAAAATGAGCTTCTGGAAATGCGGCCACACCACCGTCATGATCGCCCCCACCACAATCGCGGCAAGCGAGCTGATAATCGGTACAAAACGCGAACCACTGAAAAAGCCAAGAAACTGAGGGAGTGAGACTTTATTGAAACGGCTATGCAGCGCGCAGGTGACCAGACCAATCACGACCCCACCAAAAACGCCCGTTTCCAGCGTCTGAATGCCCAGCGTCATTCCCTGGCCCACAGCACCTGGATTCTCGTGCGCCAGCGTTCCGTTGAGCGTTAACAAAGCATTGATGGTGGCATTCATCACCAGAAAAGCCAGCAATGCCGCAAGGCCCGCCGTGCCTTTATCCGTTTTCGCCAGTCCCACGGCAACACCAACCGCAAAAAGCACCGACAGGTTGGCAAACACGATAGAACCCGCGCTGGTCATGATCGTGAAGATTGCCTGCAGCCAGTCGACATTCAAGAATGGGTAGGCCGTCAGCGTATTGGGATTCGACAAAGCCCCACCAATCCCCAACAACAACCCCGCTGCGGGCAATACCGCAATCGGCAGCATGAACGATTTGCCGAACCGCTGCGCTTTTTCAAACCATGCGCCTGACGAAGCGCCGCTAAATATTTGCATCATTTTTTCATCTCCCCGATCATTGATGAAAATTTTTACCATAATTATTTTTAAAAATGAAAATTACCATCAAAAACCAGGACGCCGATCATACTTTTTTAAAATGACTGGCATCTCTCCCCTGCTTTCCGCCACACTATCGGCAGAGAAACGCATTAAGGATTTTGCATGTCAGAAAATGAAAACCTGCTGCTGAGATTGCGCCAGGGCGTTGATGGATATAGTCGAACTCAACAAAAGCTGGGAGAGTTTGTGCTTAGCGATCCGGCAAGAGTGGTCTATCTGACGATTACCGAACTGGCGCGTGAAAGCGACACCAGCGAGGCGAGCGTCACGCGTTTGTGCCGTACGCTGGGGTGTAAGGGCTATAACGAATTTAAGATGGCGCTGGCACTCGACCTCCGGCAAGGAGAGCCGGTAGAGCACAGCGGTGATGAGATTGACAATGTGGTCAATGAATCCGTGCAAGCGCTGCAGGACACGGCAAAATTACTCGACAGAACATTACTGGAAGCAGCCGCTCTGGCGCTGCATCAGGCTCAGTCGGTACAAATTTATGGCGTAGCGGCCAGCGCTATTCTGGGGGAATATTTACATTACAAACTCCTGCGCCTCGGCAAACCCGCGCAATTGTTCAGCGACATGCACCGTGCTGCTATGAACGCTACAACGCTAAGCAAAGATACGCTGGTAGTGGCGATATCCAGTTCGGGATCCACGCGCGATCTGCTGCATGTCGTAAAGCTGGCGCGTAAGCAAGGCGTACGCGTACTGGCGCTGAGTAATACACCACGCAGTCCGCTGGCTTCGCTGAGTGATATTCAACTGGTCGCAGCCAAACCAGAAGGTCCGTTGAGCGCCGGCGCGCTAAACGCCAAGGTGGGTGTCATGCTGTTAGTGGAACTGCTCACCACGTCGCTGATTGGACTGGATGAAAAGTACAGCGATGTGAGCCAGCAAACGGCGAGTGCGACCTTACCACTACTACTTTAAAGGCATAAAAAAACCCGCCGCAGCGGGTTTTTACGTTAAGAGTTAAAGAACAGGATTACGCCTGACCTTTGATCTCTTTACGACCGTTGTACGGAGCTTGTTCGCCCAGCGCTTCTTCGATACGAATCAGCTGGTTGTACTTAGCTACGCGGTCAGAACGGCTCATAGAACCGGTTTTGATCTGGCCTGCAGCGGTACCAACAGCCAGGTCAGCGATGGTAGCGTCTTCAGTTTCGCCAGAACGGTGAGAGATGACAGCGGTGTAGCCAGCGTCTTTCGCCATTTTGATCGCAGCCAGAGTTTCGGTCAGAGAACCGATCTGGTTGAATTTGATCAGGATGGAGTTAACGATGCCTTTTTCGATGCCTTCTTTCAGGATTTTGGTGTTGGTTACGAACAGATCGTCACCAACCAGCTGGATTTTGTCGCCCAGAACTTTAGTCTGGTATGCGAAACCGTCCCAGTCAGACTCGTCCAGACCATCTTCGATGGACACGATCGGGTACTGTTTGGTCAGTTCTTCCAGGAAGTGGGTGAATTCTTCGGAGGTGAACGCTTTGTTGCCTTCGCCAGCCAGAACGTATTTACCGTCTTTGTAGAATTCAGAAGCTGCACAGTCCATCGCCAGAGTGATGTCTTTGCCCAGCTCGTAGCCAGCTGCTTTAACCGCTTCAGCGATTACAGCCAGAGCTTCAGCGTTGGAGCCCAGGTTCGGCGCGTAGCCGCCTTCGTCACCAACTGCAGTGTTCATACCTTTAGCTTTCAGAACTTTAGCCAGGTTGTGGAACACTTCAGAACCCATACGTACGGCTTCTTTCAGAGTCTTAGCGCCAACCGGCTGAATCATGAACTCCTGGATGTCGACGTTGTTGTCAGCGTGCTCACCACCGTTGATGATGTTCATCATCGGAACCGGCATGGAGTATTTGCCCGGAGTACCGTTCAGTTCAGCGATGTGCGCATACAGCGGCAGGCCTTTAGCAGCAGCTGCTGCTTTGGCGTTCGCCAGGGACACAGCCAGGATGGCGTTTGCACCGAAGTTGGATTTGTTTTCAGTACCGTCCAGATCGATCATGATCTTGTCGATGCCAGCCTGATCTTTAGCATCTTTACCCAGCAGAGCCTGAGCAATTGGGCCGTTAACAGCTGCAACAGCTTTCAGTACGCCTTTACCCATGAAACGGGATTTGTCGCCATCGCGCAGTTCCAGTGCTTCGCGGGAACCAGTAGAAGCACCTGACGGAGCTGCTGCCATACCAACGAAACCACCTTCCAGGTGTACTTCGGCTTCAACAGTCGGGTTACCACGGGAGTCGATGATTTCACGACCGATGATTTTAACGATTTTGGACATTAGGTTTTCCTCAGTACAAGTTAAACTAAAACTCCAGACAAACAATGCACCCGAATGGGTGCATTGCCGTTCTAACTTTTTACTTCTTACTTCGCCTGACGCTTCTGATGTTCACTGGCGGCTTTCACAAAGCCGGCAAACAGCGGGTGCCCATCACGTGGCGTGGAAGTAAATTCCGGGTGGAACTGACAGGCCACGAACCACGGATGATTCGGTACCTCGATGATCTCGACCAACTGATCATCACCGGAACGGCCTGCAACACGCAGACCAGCAGCTTCAATCTGTTTCAACAGCATATTGTTGACTTCGTAGCGGTGACGGTGGCGTTCAACGATTGTCGGCGTGCCGTACAGTTGACGGACCAGGCTTTCATCGCTCAGCTGACACTGCTGCGCGCCAAGACGCATGGTGCCACCCAGATCGCTCTTCTCGGTACGGACTTCGACGTTGCCGTCTTCGTCACGCCATTCGGTAATCAGAGCCACCACCGGGTACTTACAGTCTGGCACAAATTCCGTGGAGTTGGCGTTGTCCATACCCACTACGTTACGCGCAAACTCAATCAACGCAACCTGCATACCCAGGCAAATGCCCAGATAAGGAATATTGTTCTCACGCGCAAAGCGCGCCGTCGCGATTTTACCTTCAACACCACGGTAGCCGAAGCCGCCAGGGATCAGGATAGCATCAAGACCTTTCAGGATCTCAACGCCGCGCGTTTCGACATCCTGCGAATCGATCAGCTTGATGTTGACGGTGACACGATTCTTCAGACCACCGTGTTTCAGCGCTTCAATCACTGACTTATAGGCGTCCGGCAGTTCAATGTACTTGCCGACCATACCGATAGTCACTTCACCTGCCGGATTCGCTTCTTCGTAGATAACCTGTTCCCATTCTGACAGATTAGCTTCCGGACAGTTCAAGCTGAATCGTTTACAAATATAATCGTCAAGGCCCTGGGATTTCAACAGGCCCGGAATTTTATAGATGGAATCGACATCTTTCAGAGAAATCACCGCTTTTTCCGGAACGTTACAGAACAATGCAATTTTCGCACGTTCATTCGCCGGAACTGCGCGATCGGAGCGGCAGATCAGGATATCTGGCTGAATACCGATAGAAAGCAGCTCTTTTACAGAGTGCTGAGTCGGTTTCGTTTTGACTTCACCTGCCGCCGCCATGTACGGAACCAGCGTCAGATGCATAAACAGCGTGTGCTCACGGCCAATTTCTACGGCCATTTGGCGAATCGCTTCAAGGAACGGCAGAGATTCGATATCCCCAACGGTTCCGCCGATTTCGACCAGAACAACATCATGACCTTCACCGCCTTCCAGAACGCGCTCTTTAATTGCGTTGGTGATATGCGGGATAACCTGAACAGTAGCGCCCAGATAGTCGCCACGGCGTTCTTTACGCAGAACGTCAGAGTAGATACGCCCCGTGGTGAAGTTGTTGCGGCGGCTCATTTTCGTACGGATGAAACGCTCATAGTGACCCAGGTCCAGGTCGGTTTCAGCGCCGTCTTCGGTAACGAACACTTCCCCGTGTTGGATTGGGCTCATAGTACCCGGATCGACGTTGATGTACGGATCCAGTTTCATCATGGTCACGTTGAGGCCACGGGCTTCAAGAATGGCTGCGAGGGAGGCTGCGGCAATGCCTTTTCCCAGAGAGGATACGACCCCGCCGGTCACAAAAATATAGTTCGTTGTCATGCTGGACCTGAGAAGTTAGGGTGAAACGATGGAATTACCAAGACGGGAAAGTAGTATACCCGAACATGACGAGCGCCACAAACTTTCATTATCCCTCCTCTTCACCAGGCTCACATTAACATCGGGAGTGAGAAAATAGCCCCTTTGGGGTAAATGTTTTTGACGTAAATCAAGCGCTTGTTATTTAAAAAATCACACAAAACGCCCTTGACCGACGAAATCCCTTAGAGATCAATTTCCTGCCGTTTTACCTGTTGCCAGACTTCTTCCATCGTTTCCAGATCAACACCCGTCATTTCCAGACCACGAGCAGCGACAATTCGCTCAACTTCACGAAAACGTCGTTCAAATTTCTCGTTCGCTTTTTGTAACGCAGTCTCGGCTTTTGTCCCCAGATGACGAGCCATGTTGACTGTGGCAAACAGCAGATCGCCCATTTCCTCCTCCAGTTTAGCCTGGTCGACAACAGCCTGCTTTGCCTCAAACATGACTTCGTCGATCTCTTCATAAACCTTGTCGACAACTGGTCCTAATGTTTTCCAATCGAAGCCAACATTAGAGCAGCGTTTCTGGATTTTCTGGGCGCGCATTAACGCCGGTAAACTGCGGGGAATATCGTCGAGTGCGGAATGCTGTGCTTTCCCGGCGCGTTCTTCGCTTTTAATTTGCTCCCAGCGGGTTAGCACTTCAGTACTGTTGCTGGCAGAAACATCAGCGAATACATGCGGATGCCGGCGTTCAAGCTTATCGCTGATGGCAGCGCAGATATCATTGAAATCAAAACGGCCTTCTTCCTGCGCCATCTGGGCATAAAATACCACCTGGAACAGCAGGTCGCCGAGCTCTCCGCGCAGATCGTCGAAGTCTTCACGCGCAATCGCATCCAGTACTTCATAGGTTTCTTCGAGAGTGTAAGGGGCAATAGTGGCGAATGTCTGCTCTTTATCCCACGGACAGCCGTTTTCCGGGTCGCGCAAGCGCTGCATAATACCGAGCAGTCGATCGATTTGGTTCATGTGAAAATCCTGAAATTTCAATACGGTAGGCCGGATAAGGCGATAGCCGACATCCGGCAACATGGCAATGCCTGATGGCAACGCTAACGCGTTTTATCAGGCCTACAAGATTATCCGGCCTACAAAATAATTAATTACCGTGCAACCGCCGCGCGTCGATCACATCCGGCACCTGGTTCAGCTTGCCAAGCACGCGTCCGAGCACCTGCAGGTTATAGA
Organism: Citrobacter sp. wls708; assembly: GCF_005281255.1. Lineage (NCBI taxonomy): Bacteria > Pseudomonadati > Pseudomonadota > Gammaproteobacteria > Enterobacterales > Enterobacteriaceae > Citrobacter > Citrobacter sp. wls708. The sequence continues at coordinate 210,874 of NZ_SZXE01000043.1, read as the reverse complement.
TTTCGATGGTCATATCGATGGTGGCCAACTGTTGTTTGGTATCGCTCCGGCTGGCAACCCCCAGCACGTTCACTTTCTCGTTGGCAAGAATGGTGGTGATATCACGCAATAAACCGCTGCGATCGTTGGCCTGTACGCGAACCACAAGCGAATATCCCGCCGAGTAGCTTTCGCCCCAAACCGCATCAACAATCCGCTCCGGCGCATGTGAACGCAGCTCTGCCAACTGTTCGCAATCGGCCCGGTGCACGGAAATACCGCGCCCCTGGGTGATAAACCCAACGATTTCATCGCCAGGAATCGGCTGGCAGCAGCGCGCGATGTGGTGCATCAGGTTACCGACCCCTTCCACCACGACGCGACCATCGTCTTTACGGCGACTCTGCGGCGCCTGGGTTTTCTGCTGAAGCTGTTTCAGCGCGGCTGCATCCTGCTCGGCAGCGCTGGGCTTATTAAACTGCGCCTGCAGGAAGTTCACCATCTGGTTGAGACGGATGTCTCCTCCGCCAATCGCCGCCAGCAGTTCATCCAGTTCATTGAAGCTGTAGCGCGGCAGCAGATGTTTTTCCGCCTCTTTCAGGCTAATGCCCAGGTGCGCAAGCTCATCGTCGAGGATCTGGCGGCCCGCAAGGATGTTTTTGTCACGATCCTGTTTACGGAACCAGGCGTGGATCTTCGAGCGACCACGGCTGGTGGTCACATAGCCAAGGTTAGGGTTCAACCAGTCACGGCTTGGGTTTGGCTGTTTCTGGGTGATAATTTCAATTTGATCGCCCATCTGTAACTGGTAGGTAAACGGTACGATGCGCCCACCAATTTTCGCGCCAATGCAACGATGCCCTACATCACTGTGAATGTGGTAAGCAAAGTCCAGCGGCGTGGAGCCTGCAGGTAAGTCAACAACGTCACCTTTTGGCGTAAAGACGTAAACCCGGTCATCGAAGACCTGGCTGCGCACTTCATCCAGCATTTCGCCGGAATCCGCCATCTCTTCCTGCCAGGCGATCAGCTTACGCAGCCACGCAATACGGTCTTCATGCCCAGAACGCGCCGCGCCTGACGCAGTCCCTTCTTTGTACTTCCAGTGCGCCGCCACGCCCAGTTCGGCATCTTCGTGCATCTGTTTGGTGCGGATCTGGATTTCAATGGTTTTTCCACCCGGCCCCAACACAACCGTATGGATCGACTGGTAGCCGTTGGGTTTCGGATTAGCGACGTAATCATCGAACTCATCCGGCAGATGGCGATAGTGAGTATGTACTATCCCGAGCGCGGCGTAGCAGTCCTGTAGACGCTCCGCCACGATGCGCACCGCGCGCACATCGAACAGTTCATCGAAGGCTAACTGCTTTTTCTGCATTTTACGCCAGATGCTGTAGATATGCTTCGGACGCCCGTACACTTCGGCTTTGACGCCTTCCGTTTTCATTTCTGAGCGCAGATGACCAACGAACTCTTCAATATAGTGTTCGCGATCGATGCGACGCTCGTGCAGCAGCTTAGCAATGCGTTTGTATTCGGCCGGGTGCAGGTAGCGGAAGCAGTAATCTTCCAGCTCCCATTTTAATTGTCCGATGCCCAAACGGTTGGCCAGCGGCGCATAGATATTGGTGCACTCTTTTGCCGCCAGAACGCGTTCATCTTCCGGTGCGTCTTTCACTTCACGCAGATGCGCGATCCTCTCCGCCAGCTTGATGACCACGCAGCGGAAATCATCCACCATTGCCAGCAGCATACGGCGGACGTTATCGACCTGCTCGGAAGAGACTGAATCGGTATGCGTGGCTTTCAGTTGGCGTATCGCCGCCATATCGCGCACGCCATGGATAAGATGCACAATGGATTTACCCACGCTTTCGCGCAGGATGTCCTCACTGACCACGTTGGCATCCGCCAGAGGAAATAGCATTGCCGCACGCAGCGTGTCGATATCCATGCTCAACATAGAGAGTATTTCTACCATCTCCACGCCACGCCATAGCAGCAAATCCGCATCAGGATGTCCCTGTGTTTGCTGCTGGCAGTACGCCCAGGTTTCGGCTAAGCGTTCACACGACTGCTGGCTGGAGATCCCCAGACTCGCGATCCATTTCTTGGGATCAAACTCACCAGCTTTATTTATATGTGCACTTCTTACCGCAACCATTGTCCTCTCCTTTAGGGGCCTGGCCTGTCGAAGTCGACAAGCCATACCCATTGTCTTTCACGCTGCATTACAACCCGAAATCCAATGGGTACAAATTTCATTACAAACGCTCAAACAGGACCATCGATTCCAGGTGTCCAGTGTGCGGGAACATATCGAGCATTGCCAGTCGCCGTATGGCATATCCCGCGTTGAGCAAAGCGTCGCTGTCACGAGCCAGCGTTGCTGGGTTACAGGATACATAAACAACGCGACCAGGGCTTAATTTTATAATATGTTGCATCACACCGGCAGCCCCCGCACGCGCAGGATCGAGCAATACTTTGTCGAATCCGTTTTTCGCCCACGGCTGCTGGGTAACATCCTCCTCAAGGTTTTCATGAAAGAATGTCACGTTGTGTAATCCGTTATTCAGCGCGTTTTCCCGGGCTTTTTCGACCAGCGCCGGTACTCCTTCAACCCCCACCACGCTTGCTGCCCGCACAGCCAGCGGCAGAGTAAAATTCCCCATACCGCAGAACAGATCGAGCACGCGATCTTCAGGTCGCACATCCAGCCATTCCAGCGCACAGGCGACCATTTTTTGGTTTACCCCTGCATTGACCTGAATAAAATCACGCGGGCTGAAGCTTAACCGTAGTCCATTTGAGTCATACCAGGGCGATTCTTCTGATACTGATTCCAGTATCTCGCTTTGCGGGGCCAGAAACAAAGACAGCCCCTGAGAATGCGAAAAGCATTCCAGTTTTTCTTTATCCGCAGCACTTAATGGCGCCGTGTGGCGCAAAATCATCAACGCACCGCTCCCTGCCTGCACCAGCTCAACATGACCGAGATGACGTAACCCTTGCAAACTCTCCAGACACGCCCTGATGTGGGGCAACAGCGCTTCAAGTTGGGGCACCAGAATAGGGCATTGTTTGACATCAATAATGTCGCTGGAACCGGATTTGCGAAAACCCATCTGCAATTTTTGTTCTTTTGGCCGATAGTTCAGGCTCAAACGTGCGCGACGACGATAGCCCCACGGGGTATCAGCGATAACATCCGACACTTCACATTTCATTAAACGCGCTAACGCCGCGCTTTTGCTACGCTGCTGCAACGGGATGCTGGCGTGCTGCTGCTGGCAACCGCCACAGACGCCAAAATGCGGGCAACGTGGCACTTCACGTTGTGGACTGTCGTTTAAACGTCGTTTTACTTGCGCGCGGGCGAACTGTTTTTTATCTTCGGTAATCACCACCTCTGCGCTTTCCTGGGGTAGCAATTCCGGTATAAACAACGCCTTTCCGTTATGGCGAGCGACACCCTGACCAAAAGAATCGAGGTCATTGACGGTAACGGTTATGATCTGACGCGTCGTCACGCGTCGTTTTGCAGAGTAGAATTGCGCCATCGACGAGATATTTCTCTATTTAACAGTGTGACCCTAATTGTCCCATAACGGAACTCCATGACCAACTACAGCCTGCGCGCACGCATGATGATTCTGATCCTGGCCCCGACCGTCCTGATTGGTTTACTGCTCAGTATCTTTTTTGTTGTGCATCGCTATAACGACTTGCAGCGTCAACTGGAAGATGCCGGCGCCAGTATCATAGAGCCACTGGCGGTCTCCAGCGAATATGGCATGAACCTGCAAAACAGGGAATCCATCGGCCAGCTCATCAGCGTGCTGCATCGCCGCCATTCCGATATCGTGCGGGCAATTTCTGTCTATGACGAGAACAACCGGCTGTTTGTCACCTCCAATTTTCATCTCGATCCGTCTGAAATGCAGCTGGCGACCGGTTCACCGTTTCCCCGTAAGCTGAGCGTCACCCGGCTCGGGGATATCATGATCCTGCGAACGCCAATTATATCGGAAAGCTATTCGCCGGATGAATCTGCCATAAGCGACGCCAAAAATACGCAAAATATGCTGGGGTATGTAGCGCTTGAACTGGACCTCAAGTCGGTTCGACTGCAGCAATATAAAGAGATCTTTATCTCCAGCGTAATGATGCTGTTTTGTATTGGTATTGCGTTAATTTTCGGCTGGCGTCTGATGCGCGACGTAACCGGCCCGATTCGCAACATGGTGAATACCGTTGACCGTATACGTAGAGGGCAGCTCGACAGCCGTGTGGAAGGTTTCATGCTGGGCGAGCTGGATATGCTCAAAAACGGTATCAACTCGATGGCGATGTCTCTTGCAGCCTACCATGAAGAGATGCAGCACAATATCGATCAGGCGACTTCCGACCTGCGTGAAACCCTGGAGCAGATGGAAATTCAGAACGTCGAACTGGATCTGGCGAAAAAACGCGCCCAGGAGGCGGCCCGAATTAAGTCTGAGTTTCTGGCTAACATGTCGCACGAGCTACGCACCCCGCTGAATGGCGTGATTGGCTTTACGCGCCTGACGCTGAAAACCGAGCTTAACACCACGCAACGCGATCACCTGAATACGATTGAGCGATCGGCCAACAATCTGCTGGCCATCATCAATGATGTGCTCGATTTCTCCAAACTGGAAGCGGGCAAGCTCATTCTGGAAAGCATTCCGTTCCCGCTACGCAGCACGCTGGATGACGTCGTCACGCTGTTAGCGCATTCGTCCCATGATAAAGGGCTTGAGCTGACGCTGAATATTAAGAATGATGTGCCGGACAACGTCATCGGCGACCCGCTGCGCTTACAGCAGGTCATTACCAATCTGGTCGGCAATGCCATCAAATTTACCGAAGGCGGTAATATCGACATTCTGGTCGAGAAACGCGCCCTCAGTAACACGAAAGTGCAAATTGAAGTGCAAATCCGCGATACCGGCATCGGAATCCCTGAGCGCGATCAGTCACGCCTGTTCCAGGCCTTCCGTCAGGCGGACGCCAGTATTTCCCGCCGCCACGGCGGTACCGGACTGGGTCTGGTCATTACGCAAAAACTGGTCAACGAAATGGGCGGGGATATCTCCTTCCATAGCCAGCCGAACCGCGGATCCACCTTCTGGTTTCATATTAGTCTCGATCTCAACCCTAACGTTCTCATCGATCGCTCGACAACCCGGTGCCTTGCTGGTAAACGACTGGCTTATGTCGAACCTAACGCCACTGCCGCGCAATGCACGTTAGATATATTAAGTGAAACGCCGCTGGAGGTGATTTACAGCCCTTCATTCTCCGGGCTGCCGAAGGATCACTACGATATTCTGCTGATTGGCATTCCGGTCACGTTGCGCGAACCGCTCACCATGCAACATGAGCGGCTGGCAAGCGCAGCGGCGATGACCGATTTCCTGTTATTAGCCCTGCCCTGTCACGCACAGATTAACGCCGAGAAATTGAAACAAGGCGGCGCGGCGGCGTGTCTGCTGAAGCCTCTCACCTCAACCCGACTGCTGCCTGCGCTGACAGAGTATTGCCAGTTGAACTACAGCGCGGATCAGCCATTGCCAGATGAAAGCAAAATCGCCATGACCGTTATGGCGGTGGACGACAACCCGGCGAACCTCAAGCTGATCGGCGCACTGCTGGAAGATAAGGTACAGCACGTCGTACTCTGCGACAGCGGGCACCAGGCGGTGGATCGCGCCAAACAGATGCCGTTTGATCTGATCCTGATGGATATTCAGATGCCCGACATGGACGGTATTCGCGCCTGCGAACTGATCCACCAGTTGCCTCATCAACAACAGACGCCAGTTATTGCGGTCACCGCGCATGCGATGGCCGGGCAAAAAGAGAAGCTGCTCAGCGCCGGGATGAATGATTACCTGGCGAAGCCTATCGAAGAAGATAAGCTGCACAATCTCCTGTTACGCTACAAACCCGGCGCGGCCACATCGCTTAGGGCGCTCGCAGTTGAACCTCCGGAGCCGGTCGTCAATCCGAATACTACGCTCGACTGGCAACTGGCATTAAGACAAGCCGCGGGGAAAAACGATCTGGCGCGGGATATGCTGCAAATGCTGCTCGATTTTCTACCCGAGGTGCGCAACAAAATTGAAGAACAACTGGTAGGCGAAAACCCTGAAGGGCTGGTGGATATGATTCATAAGCTGCACGGTAGTTGCGGCTATAGCGGCGTCCCGCGCATGAAAAACCTGTGCCAGCTCATTGAGCAACAATTACGTAGCGGGACCAAAGAAGAAGAGCTGGAGCCTGAGTTTTTAGAGCTGCTGGATGAAATGGACAACGTTGCCCGCGAAGCGAAGAAGTTGTTGGGCTGATATTCGCCGGATGGCGGTGTGACCGCCTTATCCGGCCTGTAACTCAGCGTAACTGTTGCCCCGCTTTCAGCGTCGCAGCCACGTTGCGCGCGGTCATGCGTACGTTCTCATTCGCATTCTTCAGCGCCTCATCCAGCGAACAAATGGTATAGATGACGCTGAAAACCGCATCCAGCCCATGCTGGTGCACAACACCGACATCCGCCGTCAGGCTACCGGCAATGCCGATCACCGGTTTGTTGTAACGCTTTGCGATCTTCGCCACGCCAACCGGAACCTTACCGTGAATAGTCTGGCTGTCGATACGCCCTTCACCTGTCACCACTAAGTCTGCATCCGCAACGCAGGCATCCAGGCGTAACGCATCCGTCACGATCTCAATACCGCGACGTAGCTGTGCACCGCAAAACGCATACAGCGCCGCCCCCATACCGCCAGCAGCGCCACCGCCGGCCAGCTCCAGCACATTGACGTCCAGATCGCGCGCGATCAGTTGCGCATAGTGCGTAAGCGCCCGATCAAGACGCGGAATCATCTCCGCCGTCGCCCCCTTTTGTGGGCCAAAGACCACTGAGGCTCCTTCTTTACCGGTCAACGGGTTAGTGACGTCGCAGGCCACTTCGATACGACATCCGGCAAGACGCGGGTCTAACTGCGAGATATCAATCCGGGTGAGCGATTCCAGGCCCATCGCGCCATGAGCAATATCTTCATCTTGCACATCCAGCAACCTTGCGCCCAGCGCCTGCACCATACCAGCACCGCCATCATTGGTGGCGCTACCGCCAATCCCGATGATGATATGCTCCACGCCCGCATCCAGCGCATGCCGAATTAGCTCCCCGGTTCCCCAGGAGGTGGTTTTCAGCGGATCGCGTAAATTAGCAGGAACCTGCTCCAGCCCGCTGGCGGCTGCCATTTCAATAAACGCCGTGCGCTCATCGCCGGATAAACCATAAAAAGCCTGAATTGTATTGCCCAAAGGGCCGGTAACATCAACATGCACAAGGTGGCCTTGCGTAGCGGCAACCATCGCTTCGACCGTTCCCTCACCGCCATCTGCGACCGGGATCTTCACGTAATCCGCCTCAGGCCAGATCTCACGGAATCCCAGTTCAATCGCCGTTGCGACTTCAAGCGCACTCAAACTTTCCTTATAGGAATCCGGTGCGATCACTATTTTCATAAAGCATCCTTACGCATGTTGACTGTGTTAAGCATACACCAGGAGGAAAACCGCTCCATTTATGGGAGCGGTCCCAGTTCGCTTAGCGTACCATGCACGGGCGCTTATTATCAAATGTCCAGTTCGGGATCAGATACTGCATTCCCATCGCATCATCACGTGCACCCAGTCCATGTTGCTGATACAGCTCATGCGCTTTCATCACCTGATCCATATCCAGCTCCACGCCCAGGCCCGGTTTCGCCGGAACCTGCACCATACCGCCCTTGATTGCAAAAGGTTCTTTGGTCAGCCGCTGGTTACCTTCCTGCCAGATCCAATGGGTATCGATAGCGGTAATTTTCCCAGGCGCCGCCGCCGCGACATGAGTAAACATCGCCAGCGAAATATCAAAGTGGTTGTTAGAGTGCGAGCCCCAGGTCAGCCCGAACTCATGGCACATCTGCGCCACGCGAACAGAACCCTGCATCGTCCAGAAGTGCGGATCCGCCAGCGGGATATCCACGGACTGCAACGACAGGGTATGCCCCATCTGACGCCAGTCGGTAGCGATCATATTGGTCGCCGTCGGCAGCCCGGTAGCTCGACGGAATTCCGCCATCACTTCACGACCGGAGAAGCCCTGCTCTGCGCCGCACGGATCTTCCGCATAAGCCAGCGATCCTTTCAGGTACTTACCAATTTTAATCGCTTCATTCAACGACCATGCGCCGTTGGGATCGAGCGTGACGCGCGCCTGTGGAAAGCGTTTCGCCAGCGCCACAATAGATTCCGCTTCTTCTTCCCCGGCCAGTACGCCGCCTTTCAGTTTGAAGTCGTTGAAACCATATTTCTCATACGCTGCTTCCGCCAGACGCACTACCGCATCCGGGGTCATCGCCTCTTCATGACGCAGGCGATACCAGTCGCATTTTTCATCCGGTTGGCTTTGATACGGCAGCGGCGTCGCTTTACGGTTACCAACGAAGAACAGATAGCCAAGCATTTCGACTTCGCTACGCTGCTGACCATCGCCCAGCAGAGATGCGACGTTGACGCCCAGATGCTGACCTAACAGATCCAACATCGCCGCTTCGATCCCGGTAACCACATGAATAGTGGTACGTAAATCGAAAGTCTGCAAACCACGGCCACCGGCATCACGATCGGCAAACGTATTACGTACCGCGTTCAGTACGTTTTTATACTCACCCAGCGTTTTACCCACCACCAGCGGAATGGCATCTTCCAGGGTCTGACGAATTTTTTCGCCGCCAGGAATTTCCCCTACCCCGGTATGGCCAGAGTTATCTTTAATAATCACAATATTACGTGTAAAGAACGGGGCATGAGCACCGCTCAGGTTCATCAGCATGCTGTCATGGCCCGCAACCGGGATCACCTGCATAGAGGTCACGACGGGGGTAGTAAATTGTGCGCTCATATTTAAATCCTTATTCAAAATTAGTGGCGGCCGAAAACGGGACGTTTACGGTCAAAAGTCCATCCGGGAATCAGGTACTGCATCGGGCCTGCGTCATTACGCGCGCCGCCGGGCAGCGCCTTATAGGCCTCATGGGCTTTCTGTATCTGCTCCCAGTCCAGCTCCACGCCCAGACCGGGCGCATCGGGTACCGCAATTTTTCCGTTTTTAATCTCCAGCGGATTTTTGGTCAGACGGCAATCGCCCTCCTGCCAGATCCAGTGGGTGTCGATAGCCGTCGGGTTGCCCGGTGCCGCGGCGCCAACGTGGGTAAACATCGCCAACGAAATATCAAAATGGTTGTTGGAATGGCAGCCCCAGGTCAGGCCCCAGTCATCGCATAACTGTGCCACGCGCACCGCGCCGGAAAGGGTCCAGAAGTGCGGATCGGCCAGCGGAATATCTACTGAATTCAGCATCACCGCATGCCCCATTTCACGCCAGTTGGTGGCGATCATATTGGTCGCCACCGGCAGACCGGTCGCACGGCGGAACTCGGCCATCACTTCGCGGCCTGAAAAACCCTGTTCGGCACCGCACGGATCTTCAGCATAAGTCAGAACATCGTTCAGCCCTTTACACAGGGAAATGGCTTCATCCAGCAGCCAGGCCCCGTTGGGATCAACCGTAATACGCGCCTCCGGGAAGCGTTTTTTCAGCGCACGAGCGGTGTCGATTTCTTGCTCGCCGGGCAGTACGCCCCCCTTGAGTTTGAAATCTTTAAAGCCGTAGCGATCTTGCGAAGCCTCTGCCAGGCGCACCACCGCTTCACTGTTCATCGCTTGCTGGTGACGCAAGTGATACCACTCATGGTGGCCCGGCGTGCTCTCCAGATACGGCAGATCGGTTTTGCTGCGATCGCCGACATAGAACAGATAGCCGAGCACAGTGACCGCATCGCGCTGCTTGCCTGGCCCTAACAGTTCACAAACCGGAACGTTCAGCGCCTTGCCCAGCAGATCGAGCAATGCGGCTTCAAGCGTGGCCACCGCATTAACCCGCAGTTCAAAGGTCCAGGCGCCTTTGCCGAAAGTGTCAAAGTCAGCGGCCTGGTTGCCTTTATGCACCTGCTGAACCACTTTATTCAGACGCGCGACTTCCTGTCCCAACACCTGTGGGATTGCATCCACCAGCGTCTGATAAATCACTTCACCGCCCGGCGCTTCACCAACCCCGGTATTGCCGGCGTTATCGGTGAGCACCACGATATTGCGGGTAAAATATGCGTTATGCGCACCGCCAATATTGAGCAGCATGCTGTCATGCCCGGCCACCGGGATGACCTTCATATCGGTAATAACGGGACTCGATTGTGTTGTCATCGTCATTGTCCTGCGACAGGTTTCAATTCGATACGTTTAATATCCCCCACCAGCACCAGATAACTGACGACAGCAATCAGCGCATGTACCCCTACGTAAATCAACGCGCCGTTAAACGAGCCGGTAGTGCCCACAATGTAGCCAATGGCAATTGGCGTGACGATGCCGGAAATGTTGCCAAACATATTGAACAGGCCGCCGCTCAGACCGCTGATCTCTTTTGGCGCGGTATCGGCCATCACCGCCCATCCCAACGCGCCGATGCCTTTGCCGAAGAAGGCCAGCGCCATAAAGCCGATGATCATCCACTCGACGTTGACGTAGTTACAGAACACCATCACCATCGATAACAGCATCCCCATGACGATTGGCGTTTTACGCGCGATATTCAGCGAACCGGTACGGCGCATCAGCCAGTCGGAAATAATGCCGCCGAGCACGCCGCCCGCAAATCCGCAAATGGCCGGGACCGAGGCAACAAAGCCGGCTTTCAGAATGGACATACCGCGCGCCTGCACCAGATAAACCGGGAACCAGGTGATAAAGAAGTAGGTCAGCGCATTAATGCAGTATTGGCCAATATAAATACCGATCATCATTCGCGAACCCAGCAGTTGTTTGATCTGCCCCCACTTCACGCTGAACGGTACTTTAGCTTTGGCTGCCGCCTGATCCATATTGATCAGCGCCCCGCCTTCGGCAATGTACTCCAGCTCTTTTTGGTTTACGCCCGGATGCTGGTTCGGTTCATGAATCACCTTCAACCAGATAAAGCTGATAACAATTCCGAGACCGCCCATAAAGAAGAACACGTGTGACCAACCCACTTCATGAGTCAGCCAACCCATGATTGGCGCGAAGATAACGGTGGCAAAGTATTGCGCCGAGTTAAAGATAGCGACCGCCGTGCCCCTTTCCTGCGCCGGGAACCACGCCGCCACAATACGACTGTTGCCGGGGAAAGAGGGGGCTTCGGCTAACCCTACGAGGAAGCGCAGGGTAAACAGCGCGACGATAATACCGAAGCCGCTAAAGATATCGACGAAGCCCTGCAGCAGGGTAAACATGGACCAGATAAAAATGGACCAGAAATAAACACGTTTGGAGCCGAAGCGATCGAGCAGCCAGCCGCCGGGGATCTGGCCGATGACATACGCCCATGAGAAAGCGGAGAATACATACCCCATGCCTACCGCATCCAGGCCAATGTCTTTGGCCATCTCCGAACCGGCAATGGATAAGGTGGCGCGATCGCCGTAGTTGAAGGATGTGACGATAAACAGCATCACCACTATCCAGTAGCGAGCGTTAGTGCGTTTTTCCGCGCTGCTCGCCGCCTGACTTAATGAACTCATTGTTGCACTCCTGAATCCTGGCTTGCGCCAGTTCATTCTGTACAGCACCTGTAGGGTGATCAGAATGAGAGGTTAGTGTGTGGCAGTTTTGGTACAGCTCAGGGCCGTTTTATTCTGACTCGCTGCCATTCCGGGAACTGACGGGAAAAGTATATGAAGGAGTGCCACTTCCCCTCACCGTGCATGAACACAACATTAGGGAGGCAGTGAGAAGTTGTTTGGGGCATAAGCCCAAAGCAATGGAAGTTAGTTCACGTAATTGGGGTTTTATTGCCGGGTGTCGGCTTCGCCTGACCCGGCCTACGGTTTTCTAATGGGGGTTGTATGCCCGTGCGGGCGAGGGATTATTTAAGCAAGGTGCCCCAGTTTTCTACCCAGGGATTAGATTCGCTTTCCGGTTCAGGATGCTCGCTGGCATCAATCAGCAGCATTTCACCTACGCGCTGCGCGCTTTGTTCCTGTAACAGCGCATCAAACTGCTTGCCGCCATTGCAAAAATTAACGTAGCTGCTGTCGCCAAGCGCAATGACGCCATAACGCAGATTCGGCTGGAAACCAAGACTCTCTTTGATTCCCTGAAACAGCGGTACGATGCTATCCGGCAGATCGCCCTGCCCGGTCGTTGAGGTTACCACCAATGCATATTTATCCTGATATGCCTGCCAGTCGGTAAGCTCCGGGTCTTCAAATACCGTGGCTTTATGGCCCTGCGCAGTTAAAATCGCCTCGGCCTCTTCGGCAACCAGCAGCGCGTTTCCATACATCGTGCCGACAAAAATTCCAATTTCCGCCATAACCTTTATCTCCAGGGACTTAAGAATCTATCTGTTCATCCTGACCTGACAGCCCGCTGAACTCAACCCTTTCATTCTCCGGGAGAAGTCCGCGCCAGCCAAACTGTGACAGCGCCTGCATCCAGACCTCATCCAGCCCGGCGCGAATAATCAACGGCTCGCCAGTGAAAGGATGAGTCAACTCAAGCTGGCTGGCATGCAGCATCAAGCGCTGACAGCCGAAATGCTCTGCGGCGCTGCGGTTTTGCCGTAAATCACCATGCTTGCTGTCACCAATAATCGGATGGCGCAAGTGAGCCAAATGGCGTCTGAGCTGGTGCTTACGACCGGTCTGAGGCTCCAGTTCCACCAGCCCGTAACGGGTAGTGGGATAGCGCCCGGTCGCCACCGGCATTTCAACCGTCGCCAGACCGCGATAATGGGTGACCGCAGGCTGCGGCTCTTTATCCTCGCGGGCAAATTTATCGGCTATCTTATCCAGCTCTTCCACCAGCGGGTAATCCAGCACGGCGTCGTCCATCAGCCAGCCACGCACAATCGCATGATAGCGTTTCTGCATTTGATGATGTTCAAACTGCTGAGACAGCAACCGCCCGGCTTCGCTGGACAGCCCCATCAGCAGCACGCCGGAGGTCGGTCTGTCGAGCCGGTGGGCGGTAAACACGTGCTGACCAATCTGGTCGCGCACCGTTTGCATCACCACTACTTTCTCATCGCGGTCGAGCCAACTGCGGTGAACCAGCCAACCAGAAGGTTTATTGACCGCAACCAGCCATTCGTCCTGATAGAGGATCTCCAGCATCAGGCGTTATCACTTGTAAATAGCGCATCCAGTTCCTGCAATGCCGTCAGGAGAATGTCGCGTTGCGGGTGATCGGCCGTCAGCGCCATTTCGTAATACGGTGCGATGGCAAAAGCCTGCGGCAACGGCTGCGCATTATCAAGCAGCGTATGCATACGGGGAATCAACACCCACTGCAGCCATTCGACCGGCTCCATGGTATCCATACAAAAAGGCTGCGTGCTGGCAAACAGATGCTCTGCTGGCTCGTCCATCCGCCAGTGATGATGTTCACGCAGTAGCGCTTCAAGCGCGCGTAACTGCTGGCGCACACGGTCATGAGTCGTCATGAAATTAACCTCAATGATGAAAAATCTGGCGCGAAGAATAGCATTAGTGAAGAGGAAATAAAAAAAGGGAGCACTGTAAAAACAGTGCTCCCGGTTCGTTTCGCAGCATTCCAGCTACTTTTGGTGCTCCCTGCTCATCCGTGACAACTTTTCCTGTGGTCTTGCGACCTTGTTCATCCTGAACTTTTGCATCCTGCTCACACCACCCCGATGTGAAAACTTCATCCTGAAGCGTCCTGGCCATCCTGACCCGCCGAACATCCTGACCGGCTCTCATTCTCCATCCTGGAGGTGTCCTTTAACGCATCCCGCGCTTTCCTCTTTGCTTCATCCTGAAGCCTGTCCTTGCAACACCATCCTGGTGTGTCCTGCCGAAGAGCCATCATCCTGATGTTCACTTCGTTGTGCGACTCCTTGTCGACAGATATAGAATCGCCTGTTTCGCTTTGTCTTACAAGATACCTACAGACATACCCTTAAGATAATTTTCATATGAAAGTTGACAATAAAATATTAACAAATTGAATTATAAGTAATTATTAGTTTTTCAATTCATTAAGTCTTCACTTATTACCTGGCAATGTCCTACAGGGTTTGTAAGAGATATCTCACACGATTGAGGGCAAACTGGATTACAGAACTGGCTTAAGTTGAGTGAGGAATTCCGCAAGCGAGGCCGCCAGCACCGTTCGTTGACGGGTTCCCAGCGTTTCTTTGCACACTTCACCGGACAGATTGCACACCGAGATGACATCAAGTTCGTTGTCCTGTGTGGCAATAAAAAGCGTAGGCGAGAGCTTGAGTCGCTTTTGCGTAACCAGGTGACCAATCAGGTTTTCCTGGACGCGCCTGAAGTCATCCTCACTCCAGGTTTGCAGCAACGTCAGCTTTTCATTCGCAAACTGCGCGTGCATATCCCCGGCAAACTGGGTGGTGTAAAAAGCATGAACGGAAGGTTGTATCACAATGTCAAAGGCACGTTCAACCGCATTGACGTTTTTTTCACCGACAAAAGGCTGAGGTTGCCAGTAAACCGCATCGTTAGTGGAAGAAATGATGCATGGTGAAGGTACGCCATACAGCTCTTCGCTGAGCGGCCAGCTGTTGTTTTTGTCATGCCACGCGTCGCAATAACGCGTCGTAAAGGCTGTCAACGCCTGCGCTGTCAATTCGTCCACTGATTTCTCTCTTCACAAAAGCCAGGATACACTTGTCGCATAGTGTATCTGGTTTATGACGGTGAAACATGTCTTCTTATGAAAATCATCGGGCGCTTGACGGCCTGACTCTCGGTAAATCAACGGATTACCGGGACAATTACGATGCCAGTTTGTTGCAGGGCGTTCCGCGCAGCCTCAACCGCGACCCGCTGGATTTAAAGGCCGATAATTTGCCTTTCCACGGTGCCGACATCTGGACGCTGTATGAACTGTCATGGCTGAATGCTAACGGCTTACCGCAGGTTGCGGTCGGTCATGTGGAGCTGGATTACACCAGCGTAAATCTGATTGAATCGAAAAGCTTTAAGCTGTACCTGAACAGTTTTAACCAGACGCGTTTTGACTCCTGGGAGGCGGTACGCCAGACGCTGGAAAACGATCTGCGCGCCTGTGCTCAGGGCGATGTCAGCGTGGCGCTATACCGCCTTGACGAACTGGAAGGACAACCGATCGCCCACTTTAACGGCACCTGTATCGATAATCAGGATATCGTCATTGATAACTACCAGTTCAGCACTGAATATCTGGAAAATGCCGTGAGCGGCGAAAAAGCGGTGGAAGAGACGCTGGTCAGCCATCTGCTGAAATCCAACTGTCTGATCACCCACCAGCCCGACTGGGGCTCCATACAAATTCAGTATCGCGGACGCAAAATCGACCGGGAGAAGCTGCTGCGTTATCTGGTCTCCTTCCGCCACCATAATGAATTTCACGAGCAGTGCGTGGAGCGTATTTTCAATGACATTCTGCGCTTCTGCCAGCCGGAGAAACTGAGCGTCTACGCGCGATACACGCGGCGTGGCGGTCTGGACATTAACCCATGGCGCACCAATACCGATTTTACGCCAGCTACGGGCCGACTGGTACGTCAGTAATCTTTTTTCTCAATTTTGCGTGTCGGATTCCGCGCGCAAGGTTGTGAAAGGCCATCAGCCAGGGCTATTGTAACTACCAGGGAATGACGTTTTGCGTCCCATAAGGAGTCTACTTGATTACACATATTAGCCCACTTGGCTCAATGGACATGTTGTCGCAGTTGGAAGTCGAATTACTTAAACGCACGGCCAGCAGCGACCTGTATCAACTGTTTCGTAACTGTTCACTTGCCGTTCTGAACTCCGGTAGTCTGACCGACAACAGCAAAGAACTGCTGTCCCGCTTTGAAAATTTCGATATTAACGTGCTGCGCCGCGAACGGGGCGTGAAGCTGGAGCTGATTAACCCGCCTGAAGATGCGTTTGTTGATGGGCGCATCATTCGTGCGCTGCAGGCCAACCTGTTTGCCGTGCTGCGCGACATTCTGTTCGTCAATGCTCAGATCCATAACGCGGGTCGTTTTCAGCATCTGGATCTCGAAAGTTCAGTGCATATTACCAACCTGGTGTTCTCGATCCTGCGTAACGCCCGAGCGCTACATGTCGGTGAAGCGCCGAACATGGTCGTCTGCTGGGGCGGTCACTCAATCAACGAAAATGAATACCTGTATGCGCGTCGCGTCGGCACCCAATTGGGCCTGCGTGAGTTGAACATCTGTACCGGCTGCGGTCCGGGAGCGATGGAAGCGCCAATGAAAGGCGCAGCGGTCGGTCACGCCCAGCAGCGTTACAAAGACAGCCGCTTTATTGGTATGACTGAACCGTCAATCATCGCCGCTGAGCCGCCTAACCCGCTGGTTAACGAACTGATCATCATGCCGGACATTGAAAAACGTCTGGAAGCGTTCGTGCGCATCGCCCACGGTATTATCATCTTCCCGGGTGGCGTCGGGACTGCGGAAGAGCTGTTGTATCTGCTGGGGATCCTGATGAACCCGGCTAATAAAGATCAGGTGCTACCGCTGATTTTGACCGGACCAAAAGAGAGCGCCGATTACTTCCGCGTGCTGGACGAGTTTATCGTGCACACGCTGGGGGAAGATGCCCGCCGACACTATCGCATTATCATTGACGATGCGGCGGAAGTTGCACGCTTGATGAAAAAAGCGATGCCGTTGGTAAAAGAGAACCGTCGCGACACCGGAGACGCCTACAGCTTTAACTGGTCGATTCGTATCGCACCTGATTTACAGATGCCGTTCGAGCCGTCCCATGAAAACATGGCTAACCTGAAACTGTATCCGGATCAACCCGTTGAAGTTCTGGCGGCCGACCTGCGTCGTGCATTCTCGGGTATTGTGGCCGGTAACGTGAAGGAAGTCGGCATTCGCGCCATCGAAGAGTTTGGCCCGTACAAAATCCACGGTGACCGCGAAATGATGCGCCGCATGGACGATCTCCTGCAGGGATTCGTTGCGCAGCATCGTATGAAGTTGCCAGGCTCCGCGTACATCCCTTGCTACGAGATCTGCGCCTGACCTTCAACACCCGATAGCAGACGCTCTCGTGGTGACAGTTTTGTCCATATCAAAGCCGGGTTTGGCGCAGTCGCCTCCCGGCTTTTTTTAGTGATACCAGTCACATAGCTCAGACGATTATATAAATACCAATGATATGTCGTTAAAAATCACGCGCCACGCAAACGATTACTTCCAAAAACCAACCGTTATTTATCTTAGGAAATTATTATTAGTCGCCAAAATCCTCTAAAAACAACAGTTTTTACAGCGCAACGCTCGTATCTTCGCGCCTTCGCTTTCATGAGATATGTCGTTAATGTTAGCCTCTGCGCCCGTAAATTCGCTTTGACTATTTTTTAACAGATTAATGGTCCAAATTTATCCACATAAAAGGTGGATTATTGCATTTGGGATCGCGATCACTGATACATTCATTACTAAAATGTATCTTTCCGCCCGCAAATTATTACGGCGAAAAATTATATAAAAAATCGCTCAACGAATTTCGATTTACAGTCGGGTTCTTTCTCATTGGATTGACCCCAAACCCGACTTTTTAAGCTTCCTCCAGGAGAAATAGATGGAAAACACTCAAACCAGCACTATCGTTACGGGCCAGACCCGCAGCGCATGGCGCAAGACGGATACCATGTGGATGCTGGGCCTTTACGGCACGGCGATTGGCGCGGGTGTATTGTTCCTGCCGATTAACGCAGGTGTAGGCGGTATGATCCCGCTGATCATCATGGCAATCCTTGCCTTCCCAATGACCTTCTTTGCGCACCGTGGCCTGACCCGCTTCGTGTTGTCCGGTAAAAACCCGGGTGAAGACATTACTGAAGTTGTAGAAGAACACTTTGGCGTTGGCGCAGGTAAACTGATTACCCTGCTCTACTTCTTCGCAATCTACCCGATTCTGTTGGTTTACAGCGTAGCAATCACCAATACCGTTGAAAGCTTCCTGACCCACCAGCTGGCGATTACTCCGCCGCCGCGTGCCATCCTGTCTCTGATCCTGATTGTCGGCATGATGACCATCGTGCGCTTCGGTGAGCAGATGATCGTGAAGGCGATGAGCATCCTGGTATTCCCGTTTGTTGCTGCCCTGATGCTGCTGGCTCTGTACCTGATCCCTCAGTGGAGCGGCGCGGCGCTGGAAACACTCTCTTTTGACTCTGCGGCTTCTACCGGCAACGGTCTGTGGATGACTCTGTGGCTGGCGATTCCGGTAATGGTGTTCTCCTTCAACCACTCTCCGATCATCTCCTCCTTCGCCGTGGCGAAGCGTGAAGAGTACGGTGATGACGCTGAGAAGAAATGCTCCAAAATCCTGGCATTCGCTCACATCATGATGGTACTGACCGTTATGTTCTTCGTTTTCAGCTGTGTACTGAGCCTGACCCCGGCGGATCTGGCTGCAGCAAAAGAGCAGAACATCTCTATCCTGTCTTACCTGGCGAACCACTTCAACGCGCCGATTATCGCCTGGATGGCGCCAATCATCGCGATGATCGCTATCACCAAATCCTTCCTCGGCCACTACCTGGGCGCACGTGAAGGTTTCAACGGTATGGTGATTAAGTCTCTGCGCGGCAAAGGCAAAACCATCGAAATCAACAAACTGAACAAAATCACTGCGCTGTTCATGCTGGTCACCACCTGGATTGTGGCGACGCTGAACCCAAGCATCCTCGGTATGATTGAGACCCTGGGCGGCCCAATCATCGCGATGATTCTGTTCCTGATGCCGATGTATGCCATTCAGAAAGTACCGGCAATGCGTAAATACAGCGGCCATATCAGCAACGTCTTCGTTGTAATTATGGGCCTGATCGCTATCTCCGCAATTTCCTACTCTCTGTTCAGTTAATTCCCCTGCGCCGCTCCCCGGGGCGGCGCACCTCGATACACAATGGACGCCTCATGATTAGCGTATTCGATATTTTCAAAATCGGCATTGGCCCTTCCAGCTCCCATACTGTTGGCCCGATGAAAGCAGGCAAACAATTCACGGATGACCTGATTGCACGCGGAATTCTCACTGACGTAACCCGCGTAGTGGTTGATGTTTATGGTTCTTTGTCCCTGACGGGGAAAGGTCACCATACCGATATCGCAATTATTATGGGTCTGGCGGGTAATCTGCCGGATACCGTAGACATTGATGCCATCCCGGCCTTTATCCAGGATGTGAACACTCATGGGCGTTTGCTGTTGGCGGACGGTCAACATGAGGTCGAATTCCCGGTCGACAAGTGCATGAATTTCCATACGGACAATCTGTCCCTGCACGAAAACGGGATGCGTATTACCGCACTGGCGGGCGAAAAAGCCGTTTACAGCCAGACTTACTATTCCATTGGCGGTGGGTTCATCGTTGATGAAGAACACTTTGGTTTACCGAACAGCGCTCCGGTAAACGTACCGTATCCATATAAATCTGCGGCGGATTTGCAACGTCATTGCCAGGAAACCGGCCTGTCGCTTTCCGGCCTGATGATGCAAAACGAACTGGCGCTGCACAGCAAAGAAGAGCTGGAACAGCACTTTGCCAACGTCTGGGAAGTGATGCGTAGCGGGATTGAGCGCGGTATCACCACCGAAGGCGTATTGCCGGGTAAACTGCGCGTTCCGCGTCGTGCGGCGGCGCTACGTCGTATGCTGGTAAGCCAGGACAAAACCACCACTGACCCGATGGCGGTTGTTGACTGGATCAACATGTTCGCGCTGGCCGTGAATGAAGAAAACGCTGCCGGTGGACGTGTGGTTACCGCGCCAACCAACGGCGCATGCGGGATCGTTCCTGCCGTGCTGGCTTACTACGACAAGTTTATCCGCGAAGTGAACGCTAACTCGCTGGCACGCTACATGCTGGTCGCGAGCGCCATCGGTTCACTGTACAAGATGAACGCCTCTATCTCTGGCGCCGAAGTCGGCTGTCAGGGAGAGGTTGGCGTAGCCTGCTCCATGGCAGCGGCCGGTCTGGCTGAACTGCTGGGCGGTAGCCCAACGCAGGTATGCATCGCGGCGGAAATCGGTATGGAACACAACCTGGGTCTGACCTGCGATCCGGTTGCCGGCCAGGTTCAGGTACCGTGCATTGAGCGTAATGCCATTGCTTCGGTCAAAGCGGTTAACGCCGCGCGTATGGCGCTGCGCCGTACCAGCGAACCGCGCGTGTGCCTCGATAAAGTCATCGAGACCATGTACGAAACCGGGAAAGACATGAATGCCAAATACCGCGAAACCTCTCGCGGCGGTCTGGCGATGAAGATTGTCTCCTGCGATTAATTCTCAGCACATTTTAGGATCTGTAGGCCGGATAAGGCGCTCGCCGCCATCCGGCTTTTATTGCCTGATGGCGCTTCGCTTATCAGGCCTACGGATAGCACTATTTCGCAATGCTCGCCTCCCCCCGCCGTGAATGTTACCCTACAGCCTGATTTGTTAGGGAGAACACCGTGGCCGTCCACTTACTTATTGTCGATGCACTGAATCTTATCCGCCGCATTCACGCCGTACAGGGATCTCCCTGCGTGGAGACGTGCCAGCACGCGCTCGATCAATTAATTGTGCACAGTCAGCCCACGCACGCCGTGGCGGTATTTGATGATGAAGCGCGCAATAGCGGCTGGCGTCACCAAAGACTGCCTGATTACAAAGCCGGTCGTCCACCGATGCCAGATGACTTGCATCAGGAAATGCCCGCCTTACGCGCCGCTTTTGAACAGCGCGGCGTCAGCTGCTGGGTCTCCAGCGGTAATGAAGCCGACGATTTAGCCGCTACGCTGGCGGTTAAAGTTTGCCAGGCGGGACACCAGGCCACCATCGTCTCCACCGATAAAGGCTACTGTCAGTTGCTCTCCCCGACGCTGCGTATTCGCGACTATTTTCAGAAGCGCTGGCTGGATGCACCGTTCATTGAGAAAGAATTTGGCGTGCTGCCGCAACAACTGCCCGATTACTGGGGGCTGGCCGGGATCGGTAGTTCAAAGGTTCCTGGCGTGGCAGGTATTGGCCCCAAAAGCGCCACACAATTGCTGACGCTGTTTCCAACGCTGGAAGGGATTTACGCGCATCTTGATGAGGTGCCGGAAAAGTGGCGCAAGAAGCTTGAGATGCATAAAGAAATGGCGTATCTGTGTCGCGATATCGCACGACTGCAGACGGACTTACATATCGACGGGAATTTACAGCAGCTAAGGCTGGCTCGGTAGTGTTATTGCCGGATGACGGTGTAAACACCTTATCCGGCCTACTTATCGTACAACCCTGTAGG
This sequence comes from Citrobacter sp. wls708, assembly GCF_005281255.1. Classification (NCBI taxonomy): domain Bacteria; kingdom Pseudomonadati; phylum Pseudomonadota; class Gammaproteobacteria; order Enterobacterales; family Enterobacteriaceae; genus Citrobacter; species Citrobacter sp. wls708. The sequence goes on along the minus strand of NZ_SZXE01000043.1, from coordinate 189,431 downwards.
CCGGATAAACGCCGGGTGATTACCAGGCGGTATGGTACAGCTCAACGATATCGCCCAGGCTCGCTTCACGCGGATTTCCCCCGGTACAGACATCATCAAATGCAGCCTGCGCCAGCGCAGGAATATCCTCTTTGCGTACACCAACATCGCGCAGGTGCCGCGGGATCCCAACATCGTGGTTAAGGGCAAATACCGCATCCACTGCCGCTTTCCGTGCTTCTGCCAGCGTCAGTCCTTCAACCTTCACCCCCATTACCCGGGCGATATCGCGGAATTTCTCCCCGGTGTATTCGGCGTTATAGTGCATCACATGCGGCAGCAAAATGGCATTTGCGACGCCGTGCGGGGTGTTATAAAACGCGCCCAGCGGGTGCGCCATGCCATGTACTAATCCCAGACCAACGTTGGAAAAACCCATTCCCGCCACATACTGGCCCAGCGCCATCGCTTCCCCCGCCTGACTGTCGCCCGCGACCGATCCGCGTAAAGCCCCGGCAATAATTTCAATCGCTTTAATGTGCAGCGCATCGGTAAGCGCCCACGCCGCGCGCGTGATGTACCCTTCAATGGCATGGGTCAGGGCATCCACACCCGTGGCCGCTTTTAACGCCGCAGGCATACCGTCCATCATGTCAGCATCGATAAACGCCACCTGCGGAATATCGTGTGGATCGACACAAACAAACTTACGCCGGTTTTCTTCATCCGTGATCACGTAGTTAATGGTCACTTCCGCCGCCGTCCCTGCTGTGGTTGGGATAGCCATAACCGGCACGCTCGGGCAGCGCGTCGGGGATAACCCTTCGAGGCTGCGTACATCCGCAAACTCAGGGTTATTATTGATAATACCAATCGCTTTACAGGTATCCTGCGGGGAGCCTCCGCCAATGGCTATCAGATAGTCTGCGCCACTTTGCTCAAAGACCTCCAATCCTTCCTGCACCACCGCAATGGTTGGGTTAGGAATAACGCCTGAATAGATGTCCCACGCCAGACCCGCGTCATCCATCCGGGATGTCACCTTCTCGACAACACCGCACCGCACCAGGTTTTCGTCGGTCACAATCAGCGCCTTGCGATAACCACGACGGATGACTTCATCGGTCAATGCACCAACAGCTCCCCGGCCAAACCATGCCGTTTCGTTCAGAATCATTCTGTTCGCCATCGTATTTCTCCTTTTCGCTATGCGAAATTACTCTTCAATTCGTAATCCGTAAGATTTGAATTTCTCCAGCACAATAGCGATCTCCTCATCGTCCAACACCGGAACCGGATCAACAATGGCCAGGGTGCTCAGATAAAGGCGCGCCAGAACTTCCACTTCATGCGCCAACCACAGTGCTTTTTCCAGATTCGCTTCACAAGCAATCAGCCCATGGTGCTGTAAAAGCGTTGCCTTACGGTTTTTCAGGGCGACGCTCACATGCTCTGACAGCTCTCGTGTACCAAACGTCGCATAAGGCGCACACGGAATAGAGTTTCCCCCCGCCGCCGCAATCATGTAATGGATTGCCGGAATTGGACGGTTGAGAATCGAAACGGCCGTACAATGCACAGCATGGTTATGGACGACCGCATTGGCGTCCGGACGCGTCTGGTAAGCCGCCAGGTGAAAACGCCATTCGCTGGAGGGTAACTGACCTTTATCATATTTTCCGTCGTTATCTACATACACGATCATGTTTTCAGTAAGTCTTTCATAAGGAATACCGCTGGGCGTGATCAACATCCCATTCTCATATCGCGCACTCACATTTCCCGCCGTCCCCTGATTTAATCCAAGGCTGGTCATTTCAAGACAGGTTTCAATGATTTCTCGTGACAAACGCATTCTTTCCATAATGATTCTCCGGGTACAGTTTCTCCTCGTCTTTAATTGCGAAAAATGTAGCCGCAGAGTAAGACGGGGCAGGTTTCAGATATGGGCAGCCACTGAATGTATTTACTCAGATCCAGTTGGCCGATTTATTTATAGCAACGTATTATTGTTGTCTTACGCGCTTAATAAGTTTCATCGGTACTTTTACAGTTTCTTTAATAGGTTGGTCGTCTATAGCACTCATCATCATATCGAATGCTTTTTCCGCCCAAACATTTTCATCCTGCTGCATTGACCAGACATTATTGGCGAGGAATCCCAGCATCGGATGTTCATCGAATGTGCCAATATTAATATCAGGTGGAATTGTGCCGAAACGATGGCGAATAGCGTTAATAGCACCTTCCAGTACGGGTAATGATGAGGCTATAAACGCCTGTGGCCGCCCCTGTTCACCAATCAATCTATCCATCAGTTGAAAGCCACCTTCAGGAGTGTTGTCAGGACCTTCACGCACCCAATCACGGTGATGAATACCATTATTCTTCAAAGAATTAAGGTAACCTTGCAGACGATCGCCAATACTGGGTAATCCGGTATCTCCGACTAAAAACCAGATTGGAGCCTTTCCGGCATCAAACAAACTTTGCGTCAACTTTTCGCCGCCTAAAATATTATGACTTTCAACCAATGCGTTATCGGTATACTTAAAATCACGGTCCAGTAACACCATCGGTTTTCTGACCTGGCGTAAATGGTGTTGCTGATTCTCCAATGTAGAGGGAACAATAAAAAGGCCATCAACATTGCGAGCGATTAACGCTTTGGTCAATTTATTTTCGTAATCAACATCATCATAGGTACAGCTAATCATTAACTGATAACCGGAGCGACGACAGCGTTGCTCAAGTTTCTCGGCGAGAGTGGCAAAAAAAACGTTGGAAATATTGGGAACAATCAGTCCCAATGTATCCGTTTTATTCAATTTCAGGCTACGGGCTGAATGGTTTATGACGTAACCATAGCGCTCAACATATTCATTAATACGCGTTTGGGTTTTGACACTGATTCGATATTGCTCTGCTTTCCCGTTCAGCACCAGTCGTACGGTCGTAACCGATAAATTCAGATCGCTGGCTATCTGTTCTACTGTTTTAGCCATTTATATGCCCCAGTCCACATCCAAAAACGTCAATCTCCAATCATAAAAGTATTTTAAACTTTTGTCTTACTGCATAAGTTGATTAATCGCCTGCTGCTGATCCCACATCATCAGATAAGCCTGGTATTTGCGGTCATAGAAATCCCGCCGCGCCGGATTAGCCTTAATAATCTCGCCGGAGCGAACCATCGCCTGGCATGCAGATGGAATATTCGCCCACGCGCCGCTTGCTACCGCGCCGGTGATAGCTGCCCCTAACGTCACTGCATCTTCCTCCTGCATAAGATGAATATCGCATCCGGTAGCATCGGCATATTCCCGCATCCACAGCGGGTTATGCGTTGCGCCGCCGCACAGCGCCAGTCGGGAAATGGTATGGCCGTTTTCACGCATCACTTCCATAATGTGCCGCGTGCCGCAGGCAATCGCCTGTAACGTCGCCAGGTACAGGCGAGCCACCTGCATCTCGCCTCGCTCAAGAGTCAAGCCGCAGACGCTGCCCCGTGCATCGGGTCGCGCGCGGGGGGAGCGATTGCCATGGTGATCGGCCAGCACATGCAAATAACGACCAGGTTCAGACTCCTTCCTCTCAAGTTCCGCAACCCATTCGTTGACTAAAACGATCGGATGGCAACCCCGCGCCTCGGCCTTATGAAATAGCTCGGCACTCGCGCCTGATTCCTGAAGCGTCCAGTCGACCAATGCCCCAGCAGCGCTTTGCCCTCCCTCCGTCAACCAGTAACCAGGCAGCATGGCAGACCAATACGGTCCCCATACGCCCGGCGTATAAATTTCCTGTTTGCTGCACAGCATATGGCAGTTTGACGTTCCGCTAATCAACGCTAACGTTCCCGTAGGCTCAACGCCAGCAAGCGCCAAACCGCCTGCATGGGCATCAATCATCCCACTGGCGACGACAACAGCCGTCGTCAGCCCCAGCGCCTGGGCCGCATCGGCGCTAAGCGTTCCCACGGCGGCGCCTGGCGGAAGAATATGCGACGGGATTTTGCCCGTTAAATCCGTTAACTCTACGGCGTCGAGCAGAGAGTGGCTAAAGCGTTGTTCATGGGCCAGATAGTTCCATTTACAGGTCAGCGTACACAGACCGGCAACGTCACTCCCGGTGGCTTTACAGACAAGATAGTCAGCCAAATCGTAAAAACGATGCGCACTGTGCCAGGTTGCAGGAAAGTGTTTTTTTAGCCACAGCACCTTGGGAAGCTCCATTTCGACGCTGACTTCACCGCCAACGTAACGTAGAGCCGGATCCTGCGTAGCGTTAATATGCTGAGCTTCCTGCACCGCGCGATGATCCATCCACATGATGATGTTATGGTCTGATGGTTCGCCAGGTGAAACCGCCAGGCCCTGCCCCTGCTCGTCGAGAGCCACCAATGAACAAGTGGCATCGAATCCCAGTGAACGGATATCCTCAATGCAGATCCCGGATGACGATACTGCCCCCTTAACCGCATCGCAAACCTGCTGCCAGATTTCTGCAGATGACTGCTCAACCCGATCGGGGCCGGGTCGAAACTGCGAGATAGGGCGTGTCGCAAAGGCCAGACGTTTGCCGCTGGCATCGAACACACCCGCCCTGACACTGGCAGAGCCGACATCCACACCGAGGAAATATCCACTGCTCATAGTAACTCCCTGACGTTAGCTAATAGTGGGGCGAGTACCTCGCCCCAACGCTCTTATTTTTTACCGAATGGGTGTAACAGCTTGTCAATTTCTGGGGTATCAATGTTCTTCGCACTAACGAATTTCACCGGAATATCAATCTCTTTTGGTACAGACTGACCGGATACCGCCGCATTCAGCGTCTTGATACCCTGATAGCCAATCTGGTAGGCGTCCTGCACAACAAAGCCCTGAATCACCCCGGACTTCAGGAAGGCAATAATGGCCTCGGTGCTGTCAAAACCAATCACCTTCACTTTGCCTTTCAGGTTTTGACTATCAATTGCGTTTGCTACGCCGAGCGTTGAGCCTTCATTCGTGCCATAAATCCCTGCAATATCCGGGTTGGCCTGAATCATATCGATGGTTTTATCCATCGCTTTTTGCGGATCGCCATCGCTATACTGGACCGGTAGCACCTGGATATCCGGATATTTCTCCTTCATGCGGGCAATAAACCCTTCTGAACGCTCAATCGCTGAGGAGGTCCCTGCTACGTGCGCAATAATGCCCACTTTTCCTTTGTTGCCCACTTCCGCTGCCAGCGCGTCTGCCGCTTCAGCCCCGGCTTTACGGTTATTCGTGGCGACAAAACTGACCGGAATATCAGAATTCACACCGGAGTCAAAGGTCACAACTTTAATGCCGCGTGAATTTGCGGTCTCAACTAATGGCGCCAGCGCATTGGCATCTAACGCGGCCAGTAATAGTCCATTAGGTTTTTGCGCCATCGCGTTTTCAACTAACTGAATCTGCTCGGCAATCTGAGTTTCATCCGCCGGGCCCACATAGCTGGTTTTGTCACCCAACTCTTTTGCTGCCGCTTCCGTCCCCATTTTTACGGTTTGCCAGAATTCATGCTGGAAACCTTTACTGACCACGGGAAGATTCATATCTTTAGCCAAAACGCTGGATGTCATACAGGCCAGCAGGGATAACGCATAGACAAAATTCCTGGTTCTCATTGTTTTACTCCGTTCTGAGTGAGTCACCCTAAACGTCAGGGTTATGATGTCCCGTGACTTCCGGGAGCGTAAATCAACGAATTTTTTTGCGTAATGTGTCGAGATAAACCGCAGCAATGACCACTACCCCCATGGCCACCATTTGCCAGAACTGGGAAACACCCATCAGGTTCAGACCATTTTTCAACACGCTCATAATGAATGCGCCAATGATGGTGCCGCCGATGGTGCCAATCCCGCCCATCAGACTGGTACCGCCAATAACGACCGCCGCGATGGCTTCCAGCTCATAACCCACACCGACCGTCGGCTGCCCGGAGTTTAAACGTGAGGCCAGAATGACCCCGGCAATCCCGGTCAGCAGACCACAAAAGGCGTAGACGAAAATTTTCACGCGCTGCACTTTAATCCCGGAAAGATGTGCCGCCACCTCATTACTGCCCACCGCGTAAACATAGCGGCCTATCACCGTTTTCTTCAGGATGTACGCGGCGATGAGCGCCACCACCACCAGGTAAAAAACGGGATAGGGCAGCACATCAAACAACCGTCCCTGGGCCAGCATTTTGAAGGTGGGGTAATCAGCGAAGTAAATCGCGCGGCCATCGGTCATCACCATATTGATACCTCTGACGGACATCATCAGACCCAGCGTGGCGATAAAAGGCGGGATAGTCATTTTGGTGACCAGCAGACCATTGATATAGCCGCATAATCCTCCAGCCAGTACACCCGCAAAAATACAGACGGGCAGAGGCAGACCTAGCGTGGCGCAGATACCTACCGCGACACCAGAAAATGCCACGACTGAACCGAGAGAAAGGTCGATCCCTGAAGTGATAATGACGAAGGTAACGCCAATCGCCATAATGCCAATCACCGAGGTTTGCAGGGCAATTGTCATAATGTTTTCAGTGTTAAAGAAAAATGGCGAACCAAAACTAAAAAATATTACCAAAATAATCAGACTTAAAAGTGGCGCAAGGCGCATTAAAAGTTCTTTGTTAATTTTTATTTTCTTATTATTGCTGTCTGAAGAGGTTACAGAGATAGTCATAAGTTAGTCCTCTAACGTCGCATATTGCATGATTTTTTCTTGTGTGGCGTCATCAGAAGCTAGCTCCCCGGTAATACGCCCATTACGCATCACTAAAATGCGATCGCACATACCCAGCACTTCCGGTAATTCAGAGGAGATCATGATAATTGATTTCCCTTTTGCCACCAGCCGATTCATTAATTCATAAATTTCAAGCTTGGCCCCCACATCAATCCCGCGAGTGGGTTCATCAAAGATGAGAATATCGGTGTCTTTACACACCCATCGGGCAATAATAATTTTCTGCTGATTACCACCACTTAAATTCAAGGCGGCTTGCTCTAAATGTGGTGTTTTAATACGTAGGGCTTTAACCTGTTCCTCGCTGGTTTTCTGGCAACGTTTGCTGTCCACATTGCCAAAACGATCGGAATACTCAGGGTAATTGCCCAACATAATATTGCGCTCAACGGACAGTCCTAATGCCAGTCCCTCTTTTTTCCGGTCCTCGGTTAAATAGCTGATACCCTGTTGGATAGCATCAGGAATATCTTTAATCACCGTAACTTTACCGTTCAGCTTAAGGGTTCCACCATCAATGGGATCCGCGCCAAAAATCGCCCGCGCCAGCTCAGTACGCCCTGCGCCCATCAGACCGGCGAAGCCCAGGATTTCTCCTTGGTAAAGCGTGAAATCAATATTGTTCAATACACCATTACGCGTCAGCCCACTCACTTCCAACACAGGCTTACGTTGAGCCAAAGGTTCACGGCGAGGATAAATATTACCGAGGTCACGCCCGACCATCATGGCAATCAGGTCGCTAATTTTGACCGCATCATAATCCACGGTGGCAATAAACTGCCCATCGCGCATTACCGTAGCGCGATCGGCTATCAGCGCCAGCTCCTCCAGTCGGTGCGAAATGTAAACAATGCCAGTCCCCTGTTCTTTCAATAAACGGGTTACCTGAAACAAGCTGTCGATTTCCGTTTCCGTCAGTGCCGCCGTAGGTTCATCCATAATAAGAATCTTGGCATTGACCGATATCGCTTTAGCTATCTCAACCATTTGTTGTTGAGCAACGGTCAGATCGGCAACCAACGTGTCTGGGGCGATATTCAGGTTTAACTTTTGCAAAATATCGATCGCAGCCTGTCGCTGTTGTTTTTCATCCAGACGCCAGCGATTATTTTTGCAAAACTCCCTGCCAATAAATATATTTTCTTCAACGGTGAGTTCAGGGAATAGGTTAAATTCCTGATGAATAATCGTGATACCTGCACTTTGCGCACTTAACGGGTTAGCGAAAGTAACCGGCTGCCCCTCAAAAATAATCTCCCCTTCATCAGGCTGATAAACACCGGATAAGATCTTCATCAACGTAGATTTTCCTGCGCCATTCTCACCCAGCAGCGCATGAACCTCACCTTTGTGTAAAGCAAAATCCACATTACTCAACGCTAATACGCCGGGAAAACGTTTCGTAATATGACTCATCTGTAAAAATGTTTCAGACATTGCTGCTTTCCTCAATATACAGAAACTGCAGTCAGTGAATCAGGCGAAAACAAGATTCCAGAGGGCCATCGTCACCGTTAATGCGAATACTACTTACAAGTTCATATGCGTTTTATCAATTATGCTAACTCGAGTTAGCGAAGTGCCTTTTAAAGCTATTTTAGCTACTCAAATTAGCCAAATCATTTGGTTTAAAACTGTGATGCTGAACAGACAATTTATTGTATATTTATGATTTAAAAGGTTTTTATTAAAAATCTACGTATTTGTTTATTTGACGCAGATCGAATTTTAACCACTTCTCGTGAAGCCTCTCACAGTTCCATAACAAAAAAGTTGTGTAAAAAACTCTCCAATACCTAAGCTAACTCGAGTTAGCAAAAATGGGTAATTCAGCCAACTGCGACAGTGGTGTTCAACATCCGCTTTTGCAGCACGGCACAAAGTGAGATGAGGAACCTCGAATGAGAAAAAATAGCTTACCGAAGATTGGTATCCGCCCGGTTATTGATGGCCGTCGTATGGGGGTACGTGAGTCGCTTGAAGAGCAAACCATGAATATGGCGAAAGCCACCGCCGCGCTTATTACGGAAAAACTTCGCCATGCCTGTGGCGCACAAATTGAATGTGTAATTGCCGACACCTGTATTGCCGGTCTGGCGGAATCCGCAGCCTGTGAAGAAAAGTTCAGCAGCCAAAATGTTGGCGTAACGATTACCGTTACCCCCTGCTGGTGTTACGGCAGCGAAACCATCGACATGGATCCGATGCGTCCGAAAGCTATCTGGGGCTTTAACGGCACAGAACGCCCTGGCGCCGTTTATCTTGCTGCCGCGCTGGCTGCGCATAATCAAAAAGGTCTGCCCGCGTTCTCCATTTACGGTCACGACGTACAGGATGCCGGCGACACCACCATCCCCGCCGACGTCGAAGAAAAACTGCTGCGTTTCACCCGGGCGGGCTTAGCCGTTGCCAGTATGAAAGGTAAAAGCTATTTATCCGTAGGCGGCGTTTCTATGGGCATCGCCGGTTCTATTGTCGATCATAACTTCTTTGAATCCTGGCTGGGAATGAAGGTTCAACCTGTTGATATGACTGAACTTCGCCGTCGAATTGATCAGAAAATTTATGACGAAGCTGAACTGGATATCGCACTGGCGTGGGCAGACAAGCATTTCCGCTACGGCGAAGATCAGAACGCGCAACAGTATAAGCGTAACGAAGAGCAGAGCCGCGCGGTACTGAAAGAAAGCCTGCTGATGGCGATGTGCATCCGCGACATGATGCAAGGCAATCAGAAACTGGCAGACAAAGGTCGTGTTGAAGAATCGCTGGGTTACAACGCGATTGCCGCGGGCTTCCAGGGCCAGCGTCACTGGACAGATCAATATCCAAACGGCGACACTGCCGAAGCACTGCTGAATAGCTCCTTCGACTGGAATGGTGTGCGTGAGCCGTTCGTTGTCGCGACTGAAAACGACAGTCTCAACGGCGTAGCGATGCTGTTTGGTCACCAACTCACCGGTACAGCACAGGTTTTTGCTGATGTGCGCACCTACTGGTCGCCAGAGGCGGTGGAGCGTGTCACGGGTAAACCGCTGACCGGGCTGGCTGAGCACGGCATTATTCACCTGATCAACTCTGGATCGGCAGCCCTGGATGGTTCCTGCAAACAGCGAGATGGCGCAGGGAAACCAACCATGAAGCCGCACTGGGAAATTTCGCAGAAAGAGGCCGATGATTGTCTGGCGGCGACCGAATGGTGTCCGGCTATTCACGAATACTTCCGCGGCGGCGGTTACTCCTCTCGCTTCCTGACCGAGGGCGGTGTGCCATTCACCATGACTCGTATCAATATTATCAAAGGGTTAGGACCGGTGCTGCAAATCGCCGAAGGCTGGAGCGTGGAGTTACCAAAAGAGGTGCATGCTCAGCTTGATGCGCGTACCAACTCGACCTGGCCGACCACCTGGTTTGCGCCGCGCTTAACCGGTAAAGGTCCATTCAGCGATGTCTATTCCGTCATGGCTAACTGGGGCGCAAACCACGGTGTGCTGACGATAGGCCACGTCGGCGCGGATTTTATTACCCTTGCCGCCATGCTGCGTATTCCGGTTTGTATGCACAACGTGGAAGACGAAAAAATCTATCGTCCTTCAGCCTGGGCAGCCCACGGTATGGATAGCGAAGGCCAGGATTATCGTGCCTGCCAAAACTACGGCCCGCTGTATAAACGTTAATGTGGCTTTGCCCGGTGGCGCAAGCTTACCGGGCCTACGGACGAGTGAACCGTAGGCCGGATAAGCGTAGCGCCATCCGGTAGCGTTTCAGGAGTTGTTATGAAACAAGACGTTATCCTGGTACTTGACTGCGGCGCGACCAACGTGCGGGCCATTGCCGTTGACCGACAGGGAAAAATTATCGCCCGCGCCTCAACGCCCAACGCCAGTGATATTGCCGCAGAGAACGGGGCCTGGCATCAGTGGTCGCTGGAGGCCATTTTGCAACGTTTCGCCGACTGCTGTCAGCGGCTCTCTACGCAACTGGCCAATTGCCGTATCTGTGGGATCGCCGTCACCACCTTCGGCGTAGACGGTACGCTGGTCGATCAACACGGCAAACAGTTATATCCGGTAATCAGTTGGAAATGCCCGCGCACCGCAGCAGTGATGGAAAATATCCATCGCTACATGTCGCCCCAGCAACTGCAGGAAATCTCCGGCGTCGGCGCGTTCAGCTTCAATACCCTGTATAAACTGGTGTGGCTGAAAGAAAACCACCCACAATTGCTCGAACAGGCACACGCCTGGCTGTTTATTTCGTCGCTTATCAACCACCGTTTAACCGGCGAGTTCACCACAGATATCACTATGGCGGGCACCAGCCAGATGCTGAACATCCAGCAGCGCGATTTCAGTGATGACATTTTGCAGGCAACAGGCATACCGCGCCGACTGTTTCCACGTCTGGTGGAAGCGGGCGAACAGATTGGGGCACTGCAACACGAGGCCGCCATCCTGCTCGGGCTTTCAGTGGGTATTCCGGTGATATCTGCCGGGCACGACACGCAGTTTGCGCTGTTTGGCGCGGGGGCTCAGCCAGACGAACCGGTGCTCTCTTCCGGTACATGGGAAATTCTGATGGTGCGCAGTGCGCAGGTGAACACCTCTCTGCTCAGCCGTTATGCGGGTTCCACTTGTGAATTAGACAGCCAGGCCGGACTGTACAATCCCGGCATGCAGTGGCTGGCCTCCGGCGTACTCGAATGGGTGCGTAAGCTGTTTTGGACTGCCGAAACGCCCTGGCAGACGCTGATTGACGAAGCCCGGTCCATTCCTGCTGGCGCAGACGGCGTCAAGATGCACTGCAACCTGCTGGCCTCTCAGAATGCGGGCTGGCAAGGGGTTACGCTCAATACCACCCGCGGGCATTTTTATCGCGCCGCGCTGGAAGGACTGACAGAACAGTTGCAGCAGAATTTGCACACGCTGGAAAAAATCGGTCATTTCCAGGCCTCTGAATTGTTATTGGTTGGCGGGGGCAGCCGTAACGCATTGTGGAACCAGATTAAAGCTAACGTTCTCGGGATCCCTGTCAAAGTGCTGGATGACGCCGAAACCACCGTGGCAGGCGCCGCAATGTTTGCCTGGTCAGGTATGGGTGAATTTACCACCCCGGAACAGGCTCGTGCCCAGGTGAGCTACCAGTACCGTTACTTCTATCCGCAAACCGAATCTGAACTGACAGGAGTCGAGTAACATGCTCAAAACGATATCACCCTTAATTTCTCCCGACCTGCTGAAGGTGCTGGCTGAAATGGGTCACGGCGATGAGATTATCTTTTCCGATGCCCATTTTCCGGCTCACAGCATGGGACCGCAGGTGATTCGCGCCGACGGTCTGCTGGTCAGCGATCTGCTGCAGGCGATTATTCCGCTTTTTGAACTGGACAGCTACGCCCCGCCGCTGGTGATGATGGCGGCAGTAGAAGGCGACGCTCTCGATCCTGACGTCGAGGCTCGCTATCGCCAGGCGCTTTCCTTACAGACCCCCTGCCCAGACATCACGCGTATTGACCGTTATGCCTTTTACGAACGCGCGCAAAAGGCGTTTGCGATCGTTATCACAGGAGAACGGGCAAAGTACGGGAATATTCTTTTAAAAAAAGGGGTAACGCCATAATCTCTGGTCAGCATGCCCGTCTGGTACGGGCATTCTGCATAAAATGAGGATCAGAACATGAAAGCGGCGCGCCAGCAGGCCATCGTAGATCTGCTTACCCACCACAAAAGCCTGACAACCGAAGCCCTGTCATTTCAGCTTAACGTCAGCAAAGAGACCATCCGCCGCGATCTCAGTGAATTACAAACCCAGGGAAAAGTGCTACGCAATCACGGACGGGCCAAGGCCATTCACCGGAAAAATCAGGACAGTGGCGACCCGTTTCATATTCGACTCAAAAGCCACTATGCGCACAAAGCGGATATTGCGCGGGAAGCGCTGGCATGGATTGAAGAAGGAATGGTGATCGCCTTAGACGCCAGCTCAACCTGCTGGTATCTGGCGCGTCAGCTACCGGACATCGACATTCAGGTTTTTACCAACAGCCAACCCATTTGCCAGGAATTGGCAAAACGCGAACACATTCAGCTCATCAGCTCTGGCGGCCGCCTTGAACGTAAATACGGCTGTTATGTTAATCCCGCGCTCATCTCGCAGCTAAAATCCCTCGATATCGACCTGTTTATTTTTTCCTGCGAAGGGATCGACAGCGACGGCACGCTCTGGGACTCCAATGCCACCAACGCAGACTTCAAATCCATTCTGCTTAAGCGCGCATCGCAATCATTATTGCTGATCGATAAAAGTAAGTTTAATCGTTCCGGGGAGGCCCGGATTGGGCGTCTGGATGGTGTGACGCATATCGTGTCAGATACGCAGCTGATTGAAACAACATAGACCGGATAAGACGTTTACGCCGCCATCCGGTCTATGTTTAGCGTTATCGCTCGTCCCGGCGACCGCCGACGGCCGCCCACAGACGACGCACGTGTACGGTCACTTCTTCCCGATCATGATACAACTGACGCGCCTGCATCTGGGCATTGACGCCATGCTCATCAAGCTGTGCCTGGATATAGGCCAGATTCTGCGATACCTCTTCATAACGTTTTTTCATCGGCAGCTTGAGGTTGAAGATCGTCTCGCGACACCAGCCGTTGACCAGCCACTGCGCCATCAGCGCGGCAACCTTCGCCGGTTTCTCCACCATGTCGCACACCATCCACGAGATGTTGTTACGATTCGGGCGATACTTAAATCCGTCTTCGCGCAGCCAGGTGACCTGCCCTGTATCCATCAGGCTTTGCGCCATCGGACCATTATCCACGGAATAAACCCACATGTTGCGTTTAACCAGTTGATAGGTCCAACCGCCCGGACATGCGCCTAAATCCACGGCATACATGCCATTGGCCAGACGCTCGTCCCACTCATCTTCTGGAATGAACACATGCAGCGCCTCTTCCAGCTTCAGCGTTGAGCGGCTCGGCGCATCGGCCGGGAACTTCAGGCGCGGAATACCCATGTAGAACGGGGAGTTATTGTCAGGCCAGGAATAACCGGTATAACAACAGCCAGGGGCGATAAAGAAAACATGAACCACCGGACGTTTCGGCGTTTCATATTTTGCCAGTACGCCCGCTTCGCGCAGCGCCGCGCGCAGCGGTACGGTAAATTTACGGCAGAACTTAACCAGCTCTTTGCTTTCATTGGTGTCGGCGACTTCGACTCGCAGATCGCCGCCTTTTTCCACCACGCCCTGCAACATGCCGACAATTGGCGTAATACGGTCTTCCGGCGGTAAATATTGCAGCAGTTCGCCCACCACAAACATTTGACGGGCAAAAATCAACGAGCTAAACGGCAGCTCTTTCACTAACTTTTCGGCATCGTCCTGCTGATAGCATTCGAAGATCACATAGCCCGCATTGTCTTTTACACGGGCGAAACCGAAGATTTCCCGACGTCCTGCTTTATCCGTAATTTCTGCGGCGCACTCTTTTTCAAAACCCGGGCGACACAACAATACAACCTTATTCATGGCTAACGCCCTTACGTTTCAATCGAATAGCGCCCACTAACATCAGCGCCCAGCCCACAAGGAAGCTGAAACCACCGACGGGGGTAACAAACGCCCACAGGCGTAAATGGGAGAGCGCGAGGCAATACAGGCTACCGCTAAACAGCACCGTTCCTAATGCCAGAAACACGCTACTCCAGTAAAACCAAATGCTAATGCGTCGCTGCATGGCGACGGCCAGGCCGAAGATAGCCAGCGTATGAAACGCCTGATACTCAAGGCCAGTCTGGATCCAACCCATTTCTACGACACCCAGGGTTTTACTCAGAACATGTGCCCCAAAGGCGCCCAACGCCACAAAGATAAAACCACTTACGGCGGCAAAAATCAGCATAAAACGGCTGGTCATGTTAATACCCTACGTAATTTATTGTTCATAACGAAAGCGGAATTTTTCTTGTTCCGAGGCCGCTTTCGCCAGTATCCACTGACGGAAGGCGGCTATTTTACCCAGTTCTGCCTGACTGTCATGACAAACCAGATAAAACGCGTTTTTGCTGACCAGAACATCGTTAAACGGACAGACCAGACGTCCGGCTTCAATTTCGGACTGCGCCATAACGTTATTCGCCAGCGCAATCCCCTGTCCATGGATAGCAGCCTGTAGCACCATGGCGCTATGGCTGAAGATAGGTCCTTGCTGTACGTTGATATGATTCAGGCCAAGCTGGCGCGTATAGGCTTGCCAGTCACGCCGCGACGCATCGTGCAACAATGTGTGTTTTGCCAGATCATCCGGCGTCTTCAGGGGCTTATCACCAGTAAGTAACAGCGGCGAGCAGACCGGCAATAAATATTCTGCGTACAATTTTTCAACGCGCAGACCCGGCCAGTTGCCGCGTCCGTAGAAAATCGCCACATCAACATCGTCAGCCAGTTTGTCTTCCTGACGGTCCACCGCCTGGATCCTGACATCGATTCCCGGATAAGCTGAGTTAAAGCTAGAGAGTCTGGGCACCAGCCATTGGATCGCGAAACTGGGCAATAAACTAACGGTAAGCGCACCTTTTGCACTGCGTGCCTGAAGTTTACGCGTCGCGTCAGTTAATTGCGAAAAAATCTCTTTGATGTCGAGGAAATAGCTTTGACCCTCTTCTGTTAACAGCAGAGATCGATTGCGTCGACGAAACAGCTTCAGCCCCAGGAAATCCTCAAGTGACTTGATTTGATGACTTACTGCGGCCTGCGTCACAAAAAGCTCTTCCGCTGCGCGGGTAAAGCTCAAATGGCGCGCTGCGGCATCAAAAACACGCAATGCATTTAGGGGTGGTAATCGTTTTGACATGACTTTTAGGCTTTGATGTTAAATGAATTTAACAATTATCTAACAGGATGTAACCTATTAGTTTTTTTTATCTGAGCCATTATAAATTGTCCGTTGAGGTTCTACCAGCAAATACCTATAGTGGCGGCACTTCCTGAAGCCGGAACGAAAAGTTTTATCGGAATGCGTGTTCTGGTGGGCTTTTGGCTTACGGTTGTGATGTTGTGTTGTTGTGTTTGCAATTGGTCTGCGATTCAGACCATGGTAGCAAAGCTACCCTTTTTCACTTCCTGTACATTTACCCTGTCTGTCCATAGTGATTAATGTAGCACCGCCAAATTGCGGTGCTTTTTTTTGTCCGACTTTATGTCAATGGCGACCGGTTAGTTATCCAGTTCTACCATCTCTTTCACATCGGTACGGTTGATCTGCTGTTTGTTGCCGTTAGCGTCTTTATACGAAATCATTCCCGTTTCATTGTCGGTCTGTGGCTTGCCATCAGATACGATTGATCGACCATCGTTGGTGTGCATCACGTAATTCGATCCAGAACAGGCGCTCAGGGCAAAAGTCAGCATACAGGCAGAGATAATTGCGGCAGTCTTTTTCATCTTCTTCTCCTTAAAGCGATTTATGCTATTAAAAACACACTCCGTAACAGGCAAAATTGCTCGCCTAACGCTATTTAGCATAAGACACTGTGAGGACTTTGCCAGGATATCCAGAGTATTCCGATGGTTAGCACAACCCTTGTGTCAGCGCCTGTTTTGCGCGACGATCGGTTTATTGAACTGAGGATGACCATGAACGCATTTAATCCCGCGCAGTTTCGCGCACAATTTCCCGCACTCAACGATGCCGGCGTCTACCTCGACAGCGCTGCTACTGCACTGAAGCCGCAATCCGTGATTGAGGCGACCCAGCAATTTTATAGCCTGAGCGCCGGGAACGTGCATCGCAGCCAGTTTGCCGAAGCGCAACGCCTGACCGCGCGCTATGAGGCCGCACGGGAAAAGGCCGCGCGCCTGATCAACGCCCCGGATGACAAAACGATAGTCTGGACCCGTGGCACAACGGAAGCTGTCAACATGGTTGCCCAAAGCTATGCGCGTCCGCGCTTACGGCCGGGCGATGAGATTATCGTCAGCGTGGCGGAACATCATGCCAATCTCGTTCCGTGGCTGATGGTGGCAGAGCAAACGGGCGCTAAGGTAGTCAAACTCCCGCTCAACGCCCATTTGCTACCGGACGTCGAGCGTCTGGTTGAGCTCATCACTCCGCGCAGTCGCATTCTGGCGCTGGGGCAGATGTCGAACGTCACCGGCGGTTGCCCGGATTTAGCCCGCGCCATTACGCTCGCCCATGCGGCTGGCATGGTGGTGATGGTTGATGGCGCGCAGGGAATTGTGCATTTTCCCGCTAACGTGCAGCAGTTAGATATTGATTTCTATGCCTTCTCGGGCCACAAGTTGTATGGCCCTACCGGTATTGGCGTACTGTATGGTAAGCCAGAATTACTGGAAGCCATGTCACCGTGGCTCGGCGGCGGCAAGATGATTAGCGAAGTCAGCTTTGACGGTTTCACCACCCAGGCGGCCCCCTGGAAGCTTGAGGCCGGTACGCCTAACGTAGCTGGCGTCATCGGGCTAAGCGCGGCGCTCGAGTGGCTGGCGGACATTGATGTTGCGCAGGCCGAAAACTGGAGCCGGGGTCTGGCGACGCTGGCAGAAGACGCCCTGGCGAAACGTCCCGGTTTTCGTTCCTTCCGTTGTCAGGACTCCAGTCTGTTAGCCTTTGATTTCGCTGGCGTTCATCACAGTGATATGGTGACGCTGCTGGCCGAATATGGCATTGCGCTGCGCGCAGGGCAACACTGCGCACAACCACTGCTGGCGGAGCTGGGCGTATCCGGGACCCTACGCGCCTCTTTTGCGCCCTATAATACGCAAAGTGATGTGGATGCGTTGGTCGCAGCCGTTGACCGCGCGCTGGAAATATTGGTGGATTAATGACAAGCCCTTTATTCGCCGGACACCCGTTTGGCACAACCGTAACGGAAGAGACGTTGCGTACTACGTTTGCCCCGCTCAGCCAGTGGGAGGATAAATATCGTCAGCTAATTCTGCTGGGTAAGCAGCTTCCGGCGCTGCCGGAGGCGCTAAGGGCGCAGGCAAAAGAGATTGCGGGATGTGAAAACCGCGTCTGGCTGGGATATACCCTGCACGAGAATGGCACCCTGCATTTCTTCGGCGACAGCGAAGGCCGCATTGTGCGCGGGCTGTTGGCGGTATTGCTCACCGCCGTTGAAGGTAAAACCGCAGCCGAGTTACGGGCGCATTCACCCATGGCGCTATTTGACGAGTTAGGGTTAAGCGCGCAACTCAGCGCCTCGCGAAGCCAGGGCCTGCATGCGTTGAACGAGGCGATTCTTGAGGCTGCCCGGCAAGCCGGATGACGACGGCTGATGCGTCTTATCCGGCCTATAACACCGCACGAACTGTAGGTCGGATAAGCATAACGCCATCCGACACAATCAACTCTGGCGCGCCGCTTTCGCCATCATCTTCTTCAGCGCATGGGAAACGGCTACAAAGCCAAAGGTAGCCGTCACCATGGTGGCGGCGCCAAACCCTGAGGCGCAATCCATACGTTTCGGCCCTTCCGCCGTCGCCTTCATGGCACACACCGAGCCATCTGCCTGCGGGTAAACCAGCGCCTCGGTCGAGAACACGCAATCCACGCCCAGCTTGCCTTTACTGTTTTTCACCACGCCAAAATCACTCTTCAGCCGCTCACGCAGCTTGGCCGCCAGCGGATCCTGAATGGTTTTTGCCAGATCAACCACCTGAATCTGCGTCGGATCGATCTGCCCGCCCGCACCGCCGGTGGTTACCAGCGGAATCTTATTACGCCGACAGTACGCAATGAGCGCCGCTTTCGGGCGCACGCTGTCAATCGCATCGATGACATACGAATAACCCGCATTCATATACTCCGCAACGTTATCTGGCGTAACAAAATCATCGACCACGTTCACCCGGCACTCCGGGTTAATCTGGCGGATACGTTCCGCCATCACCTCAGCTTTTGCTAAACCAACGTTATCGCGCAGCGCATGGATCTGACGGTTAGTATTGGTAACGCAAACATCATCCATATCGATGAGCGTAATCGCGCCAATGCCGGTACGCGCCAGCGCTTCCGCCGCCCACGATCCCACACCGCCAATCCCGACCACGCAAACATGCGCGCCGGCAAATAACTGCAGCGCATTTTCGCCATACAGCCGCGCCGTGCCGCCAAAACGCTGACGCCAGGCATCACTGATAACCACAGACATAGAACCTCAAATATAGAAAACAAAAAGAGCGGACAAATACCGCCCTTGATGACTGCATCACTGCCTGATGGCGGCTACGCCTTATCAGGCCTACTCAGTAATGTAGGCCGGATAAGCGAAGCGCCATCCGGCAATTAACCGCTAAATACGTTACCCGCGTTGGCCGCTGTTTTCAGCACCCATACGCGACCGTAGTGATTATACCACCCGGCACGATGTCCGGCGTCAGCGCCAATGCCCTGATAGATATCAAAGTGCTGGCCTTTAATCGCACCGCCCACATCCAGCGCCACCATCAGGCGCAGTTCATATTGACCGGTGAACTTACCGTTATTGTCCAGCAAGGGGACTTCCGCCAGTAACGTGGTGCCCGCAGGAATGATACTGCGGTCAGAAGCCACGGATGCGCGGCCAATCAGCGGTACCGCGCTGGCCCCTTTCACCGGCGCAAAAGATTGCGGCTTAAAGAAGACAAACGATGGGTTCTGCTCCAGCAGCTCACGCACTTCGGCCTCGCTGTGCGTCTCTCCCCAGTGGCGAATGGCCTGCATCGACATATCTTCTTTTTTCACTTCGCCACGATCAATCAACACCTTACCGATACTGCGATAGGCATGGCCGTTTTTCCCGGCATAGCTAAAGAAGTTTAGCGGGCTGCCGTCGCCAAAATCGATATAGCCACTGCCCTGAACATCCATAATAAAGTTGTCCATCAGGGAGTTGCTGTACGCCAGAATATAATTATCGCTTAGCGCGCCTGCGTAGATCTCGGCACGAGAGGGTAAACGTCCGCGTTTTGGCGGCATGCGATAGATAGGATACTGGAACTCGCCCTGACGCGTGTGGCGCGCCTGAATAACCGGCGTGTAATAACCCGTAAACTGGACGTTACCGTAGTTGTCCGCCCCTTCCATTTGCCACGCGTCAATACCAAACTGACGCATGCTGCGCGTATCACCGCCCGCACGTAACCATTGCTGGATAGCGTTGTAGACGTTGCTCTGGTTACCGTACAAACGCGGCGAAGCGCTGCGAATTTGATTAACCTGCTCGGCGAAATCACCGGCATTGATTGGCGCGCCAACCGCATCAGGCTGGTTCACCAGTGAGAAAGGCTGGGTAAATTTCCCGTCTTTATACTGCTGCCCACGATCGGTGGGTTTTGAGGAACACGCGGCGAGCATCGCAACGACTGCTCCCGCCAGAAGATATTTTGCCCAACGTCCTTTCATTGTTCTCGTCTTATGTTGCCTGAATGCGAGACGAAGATAACAAACCCCCGTACCTAATGAAATGCGTATGCATACCCGAACGCAAATTTTGCGCAAAAAATAATCCAGAATACGTTGTTTTTGTTCATTTTCACCCTTAAAACGTGA
The DNA here is from genome assembly GCF_005281255.1 of Citrobacter sp. wls708. NCBI lineage: Bacteria > Pseudomonadati > Pseudomonadota > Gammaproteobacteria > Enterobacterales > Enterobacteriaceae > Citrobacter > Citrobacter sp. wls708. The sequence continues at coordinate 169,111 of NZ_SZXE01000043.1, read as the reverse complement.
TCAAGGTGAAAAAAGGGTTGCATGAAAATGCGAGCAGAGTATAGTGCGCATCCACGGACGCGGGGTGGAGCAGCCTGGTAGCTCGTCGGGCTCATAACCCGAAGGTCGTCAGTTCAAATCTGGCCCCCGCAACCAATTAAAATCAGAAGCAGTAACGTTACTCGATGGAAGAGTAATGACGGACGCGGGGTGGAGCAGCCTGGTAGCTCGTCGGGCTCATAACCCGAAGGTCGTCAGTTCAAATCTGGCCCCCGCAACCAATTAAAATCAGAAGCAGTAACGTTACTCGATGGAAGAGTAATGACGGACGCGGGGTGGAGCAGCCTGGTAGCTCGTCGGGCTCATAACCCGAAGGTCGTCGGTTCAAATCCGGCCCCCGCAACCAATCATATTTGCTGCAATATTTTTGCAAAGTAGTTCGAATCACAGCAAGGCGGCGACGCAGTGAATCCTTAGGGGCTTACTCCAGTAAGTGACTGAGGTGAACGAGGAAAGCCAACGCAGATGTGGTTTGAAATACGAAGCAAAAAGACGGACGCGGGGTGGAGCAGCCTGGTAGCTCGTCGGGCTCATAACCCGAAGGTCGTCGGTTCAAATCCGGCCCCCGCAACCAACACATTAAGCACCTTAACGGGTGTTTTTTTGTATCTGTCGTTCGTAAAAAAAGCGCTTTTCAGCGCTTTTTTGTTATCCCCTTCTCGCCAGCGTCGCACCATCGGCAAAGTAAGCTTTAATCCCTGCCAGAATCGACTCCGCCACTTCCTGCTGGAAGGTCGCCGTCTTTAGCTTACGTTCTTCTTCGACGTTACTGATAAATGCCGTTTCCACGAGGATAGAGGGAATATCCGGCGCTTTCAGCACCGCGAACCCGGCTTGCTCAACCTGATTCTTATGCAGGTTGTTGATTTTACCAAGCTTATTCAGCACCGCTTTGCCAAACTTCAGGCTGTCGGCGATGGTCAGCGATTGCACCATATCGAACATGGTGTGGTCGACATAACGGTCACCGCTTTTGCTGACGCCACCGATGAGATCCGAGGCGTTCTGGGTTTGGGCCAGATATTTTGCCGCGGTACTGGTCGCCCCTTTAGTCGAGAGCGCAAACACCGATGAGCCGCTGGGTTGCCGGCTGGTAAAGGCATCGGCGTGAATAGAGACAAACAGGTCTGCACGCTGTTTCTGCGCTTTCGCCACACGCACTTTTAGCGGAATGAATATATCTTCATTACGCGTCATAAAGACCTTCATGTTGCCCTCTTTCTCAATAAGGGCTCGCAGGCGACGGGCAATTTGCAGTACCACATCTTTTTCACGCGTCTTGTATTTCCCCACCGCACCGGAGTCTTCTCCACCGTGCCCGGGATCCAGCATAATGACAATCGGACGATCGCGCCCCGCTTTACCCGGCTGCGGACCACTTTGCGCAGGCGGCACCTGTTTATCCAGATCGCCCTTGTTGTAATCTTCAAGCAGCGCCAGCAGCGGATCCTGAACATCCTGCGCATTGGCAGGATAAAGATCCATGACCAGACGCTCTTTAAAACCGGCGACGGGGGCCAGGGCAAAGAGTTGCGGCTTCACATTCTGTTTCAGCTCGAACACCATCCGCACGGTCTGCGGGTCAAATTGCCCGACTCTCGCCGACTTAATATAGGGATCGTCAGGACGAATCTGCGCGCCGATGCCCTTAAGCACCGAGTTCAAATTAACGCCTTCAATATCGACAACCACACGCTCAGGATTACTCAGGGCAAACTGTTTGTATTTCAGCAAACGGTTGGATTCCACCGTGACGCGGGTATAACTGGACGCAGGCCAGATACGAACGGCAACGACCTGACTCACGGCAGCCAGACCAACCTGACTGACGCTCAAAAGCCACATAGCACCCGCACCTTGCAGTAAACGACGGCGACTGATTGCTGAATTGGATCCCGACATGCTTCTCCCGAGCAAAAGAAATCTTTATTGAAGTAATACGTAAAACGTCCGAATTGACCGGAAACTTTAACGAATGACGCATAATCTGTCATCTATAAAAGGGTAAACATTCTTTTTATATTCACGGCATTACTGAAAAAAATCTTCGGCATGAGTAAAAATTACGCTTGCGCACAGCACCAAAACAGAATAAAAATACACAAATTACGAATAATCATGCAATGAGGGTGTGCCGTGGTGAAGGAGCGTAGAACCGAACTGGTACAGGGATTCCGCCATTCTGTTCCCTATATCAATACCCATCGGGGAAAAACGTTTGTCATTATGCTGGGCGGCGAAGCCATCGAGCATGAAAACTTTTCCAGTATCGTCAATGACATTGGGCTTCTTCATAGCCTCGGCATCCGCCTTGTCGTGGTCTATGGCGCACGACCGCAGATTGATGCCAATCTTGCGGCGCATCATTATGAGCCGGTGTACCACAAAAATACGCGCGTCACCGACGCTAAAACCCTGGAGCTGGTCAAACAGGCTGCGGGATTGCTCCAGCTTGATATTACCGCCCGCCTGTCAATGAGCCTGAATAATACGCCATTGCAGGGTGCGCATATCAATGTGGTCAGCGGTAATTTTATTATCTCCCAGCCGCTGGGCGTTGATGACGGTGTGGACTACTGCCATAGCGGGCGTATTCGTCGTATTGATGAAGAGGCCATTCACCGTCAACTGGACAGTGGCGCGATAGTCCTGATGGGGCCAGTCGCCGTTTCCGTTACCGGTGAAAGTTTCAATCTGACGTCAGAAGAGGTCGCCACGCAGTTGGCTATCAAACTGAAGGCGGAGAAAATGATTGGCTTTTGCTCCTCCCAAGGGGTCACCAACGATGATGGCGATATTATTTCCGAATTGTTCCCTAACGAAGCCCAGGCGCGCGTCGAGTCACAGGAAGAGAAAGGTGACTACAGCTCAGGTACGGTGCGCTTCCTGCGTGGTGCGGTGAAAGCCTGTCGCAGTGGCGTACGCCGCTGCCACCTGATCAGCTATCAGGAAGATGGCGCGTTGCTGCAGGAACTGTTCTCACGCGATGGCATCGGTACGCAAATCGTGATGGAAAGCGCGGAGCAAATTCGCCGCGCCACCATTAACGATATCGGTGGCATTCTGGAGCTGATCCGTCCGCTGGAACAACAAGGCATTCTGGTCCGCCGCTCCCGCGAGCAACTGGAAATGGAGATCGACAAATTCACCATTATTCAGCGCGATAACCTGACCATCGCCTGCGCCGCACTGTATCCTTTCCCGGAAGAGAGGATTGGCGAAATGGCCTGCGTGGCGGTACACCCGGATTACCGTAGTTCGTCACGTGGGGAAGTATTGCTGGAGCGGATCGCCGCGCAGGCCCGGCAAATGGGGCTGAGTAAGCTGTTCGTACTAACCACCCGCAGCATCCACTGGTTCCAGGAGCGCGGCTTCACGCCGGTGGATATCGACCTGCTGCCGGAAAGCAAGAAAGAGATGTACAACTATCAGCGGCGATCAAAAGTGCTGATGGCTGATTTGGCCTAGGCGTGGTTGCCGGATGCGGCATAACAGCCGCATCCGGCCTACAGCTACATCATGCCGTCATTAAATAATGCTGATAGCCCGCTGCGGCGTTCGGTACGCATGACAATTGCCCCGCCCAATATTCGTTCATCGGCATACAGCGACAGACGGCGGCGCGCGCGGGTTACGGCGGTATAGACCAGCTCGCGGGTAACCACGGGGGAATGCTGGCTGGGTAAAATCAGCGCCGCATGATCAAACTCAGAGCCCTGCGATTTATGTACCGTCATCGCCCAGGTGGTTTCATGCTCAGGCAAGCGGCTGGGTTGCACCGACTTAATCGAACCGTCCGGCAGCGCAAACCACACCCTCAGCCCTTGTCCGCGATCGAGGGCAATGCCAATATCACCGTTAAATAATCCCAGCGAACTGTCATTGCGCGAAATCATCACCGGTCTTCCCTCATACCAACGACTGTGCGTCGAACGGTGAATTTTACGTTTTTGCGCCATCACCTGCTCAATGCGCTCATTCAAACCGCCTACGCCAAACGGGCCTTCCCGCAAAGCGCACAGCAGTTGATACTCATTGAAGGCCTGAATGATGGCATCCGGCGCGGCGCCCTCATGCAGTAAATCCAGGTAGTGCCCATAACCTGCCAGCGCCTCATCCAGCATCGCGGCGTAATCTTCACTGCTGCGTAACGTACGTTTTTCGATATCGCTGAATCCCTGCTGGAAAACCGTTTTTACCGCAGCTTTGTCACCGCGATTAATCGCAGCAGCCAATTGACCGATCCCAGAATCACTGCCGAAACGATAGCTTTTTTGCAGCAGACACAAGCTGTCACGCAACGCCGCCGCCTGAGTACCCGTTCCCGCCGGAATAGCGCTACCGGTCAGGCGACTAAGCTGCCGGGCGCGTTCCGGGGTAAATCCTTCGCTGACAAAAGCACAAATATCCCCGAGCACCGCCCCCGCCTCGACGGAGGCGAGCTGGTCACGATCGCCGAGAAAAATCACCCGCCCGTGCGGCGGTAGGGCATCGATAAGGCGCGACATCATCGGCAAATCAATCATCGAGGCTTCATCCACCACCAGTACATCCACATGCAGCGGGTTCCCCGCATGATGACGCAGGCGCTGGCTGCCAGGCTGAGCGCCTAATAACCGATGCAGCGTACTGGCATCATCGGGAATGCGTTTCTTTTGCTCATCGGTAAGCGGCAGTTCTCGCAACGCCGCTCCCAGCGAGGCGGTCAGACGCGCAGCCGCTTTTCCCGTTGGCGCCGCCAGACGAATACGGCAGCGTTCACCGTCCGCCATCTGGATCAACGCCGCCAAAAGTCTCGCGACCGTTGTCGTTTTTCCGGTGCCCGGCCCGCCGGAGATCACTGATATACGGCGGGTCAGCGCCACAGCAGCGGCCACCTTTTGCCAGTTAACGCCTTCCGATGATGGAAACAGCGCCTCCAGCGTGTCAGTCAGCCGTTGTTCATCCACCTCAATGGCGTGGTTAACTTCACTGAAAAAACGCGCCACCGCGCGTTCGTTATGCCACATGCGGTTCAGATACAGGCGATCGCCGTACAGCACCAGCGGGGTCGGTTGCTCGCCATGGCTTACTGCCCCGGAGGCCAGCAAACATTCCGCCCAGTCTTCAGGCTCGCCCATCTCAGCAAGCCAGGCGCTTAACAAAGGATGAGCATCTTCGCGTAAGGATAATCGCGAAAGTGGTAAGCAGACGTGCCCTTCTCCCGCTTCGCGGCTGAGCAATGCCGCAGCCAGCGCAACCGCAGGATTACCATTTCCGGCCACTGCCAGCGCAAACTGGGCATCCAGAGGCCGGAGCTGTTTTTGTTCAACGGCTTCCAGCAATCGTTTCTGGATTGTCATGACATCTCCTCCAGCTCCGCACCGGCAAACATCTCATCCATCAAAGCGATCAATTCTCCGTCTGGTCGGGTGGCGTAAATTCCCTGCTGCGGATCCTCGCCATCAACGCCGCGCAGGAAAAGATAGATAACGCCGCCAAAATGGCGTTCATAGTCATAATCAGCAATGCGATGGCGTAAGTAGCGATGCAGCGCCAGGGTATAAAGTTGATATTGCAGGTCGTAGCGATGCGCCTGCATGGCTGAGGCCATCGCCTGCTGCGTGTAGGCTGCGCTGTCTTCACCCAGCCAGTTAGATTTGTAATCAAGCAGGTAATAACGCCCCTGATGACGAAACACCAGGTCAATAAACCCTTTTAGCATGCCGCGTACCTGCATAAAATCCAACGCAGAGCAGCCCGCTGAGAGCGGATCGTATTTACGGATCAACGCATCAAGTCGGCTGGCCATCAGCGGCTGCGAAATCGGCAGATAAAACTCCATCTCCACCTGTTTTTCACGGGCGGAAAGTTGGCTCAAACTGACGCCCGTCTCGTTAAGAGGCGCCTGCAAAATGGCGTCCAGCCATGCGGTCAAAACCGGCGTCCAATGCGCGTCATAACCGCCCAAGGCCAGTTTTTCCTCGACCCAATGCGGATCTACCGGTTGGGTAAAATCAAGGTCCTCAAACAGGCTATGCAAAAACGTGCCCGGCGAGGCGCCGCGCGGAAATTGATGCGGGGTGAGTACTGACTCCGCAATGACCTCGCCAACGCCTGCGGCATCAACATCCAGGCGCGGGATCAGATCCTGCGCGATTCCATGTCCGCGCTGTTGCAGGCCGGAATAACTGGTCACGCGCCAGCCATCGCCGGGGGTGCGTTGCAATGTTCTCGCACTCAATGTGGCGCTGACCGGCTGCGCAACCTGCCAGCGCTCACCGTCAGGTTGACCTGGCGTCAGGCAGGCAATATCGTCGCAACCCAGTGCGTCAATCGCGCCACGCAGTCCCACGGCATCCATTGGCTCACCTTTTTGCAACAGACGACCAAGGGCGCTCTGATGCACATCGGTATCCCCTTTTTTATCGCCCCGACGACGTATCAACGGCGCAACGCCAAGGCTGCAGTGCCATACCGAACGGGTTAGCGCAACGTAGAGCAAGCGCAGGTCTTCCGCCAGGCGTTCAGCCTCTGCCAGCTCAACGCTCTCCCTGGCATCACTGAGGTCCAGTACCGCTTCAAAGGAGCTGCGATCGTGGTAGAACGCCTGATCCTGGACGCGGAAATTCGTGATAAACGGCAGCCAGACCAGCGGGTATTCCAGCCCTTTCGATTTATGAATAGTCACGATTTGTACCAGGTGCTTGTCGCTTTCCAGTCTGAGCTGCTGGCTTGACGCATTGCTGTCCGGTTCAAGAATATGCTGGGACAACCAGCGCACCAGCGCATGCTCGCTTTCCAGTTGCGATCCCGCTTCCTGGAGCAGTTCGCTGATATGTAAAATATCGGTCAGACGGCGTTCGCCCCCTGCCGTCGCCAGCAGGTTTTCCGCAATCTGGCGGTTTGTCATCAGCGCACGCAGCATCGGCATGACGCCGCGTTTATGCCAGATTTGACGATAGCCGTCGAATTCTTCAACTACCGCATCCCAGGCATTTTCGTCGTTATTTAATGCTTCAATATCCTGCGCATTCAGCCCCATCATTGAGGTCGCCAACGCGCTACGCAGTGTGTTTTCCCGTTCCGGCGTCATCACCGCTTGCAGCATCCACAGCAATTCCTGCGCTTCCAGCGTTTCAAATACGCTGTCACGGTTGGAAAGGTAGACGGAGGGAATCGCCAGTTGCGTCAGGGCATCGCGGACCAGCGCCGCCTCCTGGCGGCTACGAACCAGTACGCTGATGTCTGAGGCGCGTACCGGCCTGGATGCTTTACCGCTGACCAGTTGCGCATCACCAGAGTGTCCGGCCTTCAGCCAGTCGCGAATTTGCGTCGCGCACACCTGCGCCATGTAGTTCTGGTAGTCGCCTACGCCACAACTTTCCCCTTCCATCAGCCACATACTCATTGCGGGCTGCGTTTCACCATGTAAAACAAACCGCAGCGACTGGTTTTTCTCTGCAAATTTTACCGGGCTAAAGGGGATTTCGCGGAACATAAAGGCGTCGTCCATCTGGCTGAAAAGCGTATTCACGCTATTGACCATGCCGGGGGCAGAACGCCAGTTGGTATCGAGCGTATAGTGTGCGCTGACTTCGCTGCGCGCCTTCATATAGGTGAAAATATCCGCGCCGCGAAACGCATAAATAGCCTGTTTGGGATCGCCAATCAACAACAGCGCGGTCTCCGGCTGATGCTGCCAGATCCGGCGGAATATGCGGTACTGCTGCGGATCGGTATCCTGAAATTCATCGATCATCGCGACCGGGAAACGGGTACGGATAGCCGCCGCCAGCGCATCGCCGCTGTCACTGCGCAACGCCGCATCCAGACGGCTGAGCATATCGTCAAAGCCAAGCTCGCCGCGTCGACGCTTCTCTTCGGCAACCGCGGTGCGGATTTCCGCCAGCGCCCGGGTGATCACCAGATCGCGGAGAGTTAACGGTTCGCTAAGTAGTTCATCAATGGCGACGAAAAGCGGGTGCTGAGGCGTTACGCCCCCCGCTTTGGTGCGCTCTTGCAGAAAACGCTGTGAGAATTTCTCCAGCGCGTCAGGAAGCTGGTAACTCTGGGTTTCTTCCTGTGCCCATGCGCTGATCTTTTCGATCCACTTGCTCTGGTTACCGCGATTGAATTTACGTCGGTCGATCCCTGAGGCTTCCAGCAGACCGTCCAGCTCATCAACAGAGCCGCGCCATTGCTGCTTAATCCGGTTAATGCGGGCGAGAATTTGTTCGTGTCGGGAGGCCAGCGTTTCGTCATCGGACGGGGGAGCCTTGATCACCGGCGCTTCGCCCTGCAGATAGCGATCGATATCCCTCAATAGCGCCTGAGGACCTTTCCACGTTTCAAAAATGGCCTGCGCAATGTCGCGGGACAACGGATAGCAATGCCGCCGCCAGAAGTCCGCGCACGCCTGATAACGCAGCAGTGATTCGTCTTCAATCAGTTGCTGTTCAAACAGCATGCCTGACTCAAAGGCGTTGAGGCTCAGCATGCGCTGACAAAAACCATGAATGGTAAACACCGCCGCTTCATCCATCTGTCTTTCAGCCAATAGCAGCCACTGGGCGGCCTGTTTTTTATCGGCTATTTCGTCTAACAAACGGGCATATAGCGGGTTGTCGGTGGTTTCACGCAGGCAGGCAATGCGCAGCTCATGAATGTTGCTACGAATTCGGCCACGCAGTTCCTCTGTGGCCGCCTCGGTAAAGGTGACCACTAACAGTTCTTCAACGGTCAGAGGACGTGGAAAGGCGGCAGAGCCGCCCAGTCCAAGCAGTAAACGTAAATACAGGGCGGCGATGGTAAAAGTTTTACCGGTGCCCGCAGAGGCTTCAATCAGGCGCTCGCCCGTCAGGGGCAAGCGCAGTGGATCAAGGGACTCAGCGGCATCATTCATTCTTGTCACTCATCAGGGGTAAGGTTTGCTGCAACGCGCTGACGGTCTGCCACACTTTCCAGCCTTCCGGGCGCACGTATTCTGCTTTCCCGTTCTGACTGCCGGAAACCTGTGACAGTATAGCCATGCCTTGCGGCTCAACCACCGCCTGATGGAAGAAGTCGGCAAGTTTTTGCGGCGTCAGCAGTTTAATCTGAGCCACTATTTTATCACGTGAATCGAAGCGCATATTGCCGCGATCAAAATCTTTGCTTAACTGTGAGGCTTCTTCCCCCAGCGTTTGCGGCGCCTGTAGCATTTGCGCAATGATCGCCTGCTGAATTTGTGCAAACTCTTCAGGTTTCATTGCCCGCAGCTTCGCTTCCGCCGTCGGGAAAAATGCTTTATAACGCTCCCAGAGGTAAGACGGTTGCTTATCACTGCTTTGTAACAGGAACCCCATCCCCCACTGACGCCCAACGCTCATCGGGAAAGCAAATACGGCATAGCCTAACTGCTCTTCAGTACGCAGTTGATTGTAGAACCACGGCTGAACAATTTGCCCTAACATGGCGCTGTAGGCTGAACTGCTGTATTCGTCATAGCCAGTTGGCACAAATACCGCCGCCAGCGCAGAATCCGTGCTACTACCCGCTTTCTCAAAGATGACGGACTGCTTCTTGTCCACGACCACTTCTTTGTTCCGGCACCACTGCGAACCCTTCGCGCCAAGCTGTTTCTGGATATCCTGCGCCATGGTTGTAGCCTGAGCTTTGCTCATATTACCCACCACCAGGAACTCAGGCCGCGCCCCCGCTTTTAACGCATCGCGGTAGGACATCACCTCTTGCAACGTAATGGATGGCAATAGCGCGCGACGTTCATCGCGTGAGAAATAGGGCACCTGAGACAGCATTTGCACCGGCATAATCGCCTGATCGTAGGCTTTACCTTTTTCCGCAGAGTCCATCATCTGGGCGTACCAGGATTTCGCCTGTGCCAGTTGTTCATCCGTTGAGGTGTAGCTGAAATAACCGCTCAATAACGCCTGAAAAAGCTGCGGCAGACGTTGAGTGTAGCCGTTAGCGTTAAGCATCAGACCATTGTTTGCGTTGGTAGAAAAACCTATTCCCCCCACCGATGCCTGGTTGCTTAACTGATCGAGCGCGATTCCCGCCAGGTAATCGTTCAGGGCGAATAATACCTGGTTGCGCGCGCTATCCATCGCTTTCGGGTTACGCAGGATCACGCTGACATCAGCCTTCGGCTCGCTGGCAAAATACTGGCTCGGCGCATACACCACGCGCAAATCCGGCTCATCGACGATCAGTTCCGGGTGAGCGTATTTTTTATCCGCTTTGATCAGCGTGAAATCATCCGGAATGTAGGGGTTCAGCTCTGGCAAAGACAGCGCAATGCCCTGTGCTTTTTGCTGCCAGTCAGCAAAGGTTTTGTCGCTGATTTTGTCCACCTGATAAGGCGCATCGACAAAATAAGCGGTTTTATTATGCGGTTCTTTCGCGCTGATATACCAGATACGCGCATTCTGCGGCGTCATCATTGCCAGACGTTGCGCAATGGCTTGCGCATCATATTGGTCGGCAATATTCACCGCATCCAACGTATGCTCGACGGGAACGCGGATCATGGTATCAGCCAGCCATTCCACGTAGTCCATATCACGAGTGATTGAAGGATAACGGAAATCGAGATCCAGCACGTGTGCCAGTTCGTTAAAGTAGCGTTTATCGACGCCTTTCTCACGTAACAGATTGAGATAGCTAAAGATGGCCGCAACAACTTCATCGCGGTTCGCCAACCCTTTGTCGGTTAACGTCGCAGAAATGGCTAATACCCCGCTGTTGCCATTAACCACCGGATCGGAATCGGCGCGAATGCCCTCCACCAGCCCCTGTTTTTGCAGCCAGTCGGACAGCGTACCAGGACTACGATTGCCAATCAGGTAGGTTATCAGTTCATCAGTTTTACTGCGGAACTTTGCGCTGTTGTTATCGATACGAAACTCGACGCGCAGGACTTTGCGCGGCATTGCCGGCACATAGTGGATGATGATGCCTTTCTGCGCGTCGGTGACAACCGGTACGGTGATTTCCGGTTTTTCGATATTTCTGTTCGGTACGCGGCCGAAAGTATCAGCGGCTATCCGCGCCAACTCTGGCAGTGGTTTATTACTATAAATCACCGCCTTCATCAGGTTCGCGGAGTAGTACTTTTCATGAAATTTTTGTAAAGCCAGCACCACCGGGTTACCCGGTTTATCGCTTAATGTCTCCAGATTTCCGCCGGAGAAACGCGAGCCAGGGTGCGCCGGGTTGATCGTCTCAGCGCTGACCTGCGCCATACGCATCCCATCCCGGGTACGCGCCAGCGTCAGCTCGGAGTTCACCGCGTTACGCTCGCGATCGGCATATTTTTTATCCAGCAACGGATCGGCGATCGCGTCCGCCAGTCTATCCACTGCCCCCACCAGCGCGTCGTTTTCGACTTCAAGATAAAAAGCCGTACGGTAAGGCGCTGTGCTGGCATTGTGGCTGCCGCCATGCATTTTCAGGAATTCAGCCAGGCTGTCGGGCTGCGGGTATTTTTTCGAGCCCATCAGACACATGTGTTCGAGATAATGCGCCAGCCCCTGATGATCGTCCGGATCTTCCAGCGAGCCAACAGGCACCACCAGTGCAGAAAGGGATTTCACGGCCTGCGGATCGGATACCAGCAACACGACCATGCCGTTATCAAGGCGCACGGCCTGATACTGGCGGGTATCTTTATCGCTTTTACGGATGGTTTCAGCTAAAGGCTGCCAACCGGTATCTGCCTGACTTACGGGAACCCAAAGGGCGACGAACAACAGTAATGCGCTGAACCAGGTGCTGCGGGGCATTCACAAACCTCATCATTAACGTATTCACCTGTTCACTGCAAACCACGTATCAATACGTGGCATGAACAGGGCAAGACTTCGTGCTGAACAAGTCAGCATCTTCTCTTTTTAAGAATCAGTCCGTGACAGAATGCGCATCATAGTGGAAGCCATCAAATTGCGCAATTTTTATACAACCATCAGGACTGGTTAAAGCGAAAAATCGGTAACAGATAGCGCTGTGACTGTAAAACAATGCGTTCCAGCGTCTCGGCATCCAGTTGACGCCACAGGCGTTGATACCAGATATCATCGCCTTCGCCACGAACCATCATGTTGCCTTCATAAGCCTGCAAAAACTTACTGCGCGCTTTTTGCAACGTATCGTCGTCCTCTAACATGGCATCATTTGCAGCGTCATAACAGGTTTTTATCCATGCGCCGCCGCTTTCCGGTAATACCAGCAATGGCGACGACATGCCTTCCCGATATCCCTCAATGAGCTGCGACAAATACAGCAGCGCCTGTTCTGCCGCCAGTGGAGGGAAACGCCATTCCCCGTCTTTGCGCAGGAACAACCGACTCTCTCCCGTACCGCCACTGGCACAATAGACAAGATGTTCCAGCCAAAGTTGCACCCCCTGGGCAATGCTTATCAAAGATGGGCGCCAGCGCAACAAACCGTCCTCTTGCACCTGCGGCAACCAACCGGTGATTTGCACACCGTTACAGATGAGATCAATCTCCATGCTCTGGCAAGGCTGACGACAGGCGATAATGCGTTCAGCCAGCGACTGCATCTCCTGACGCTGCGTATCCCACAGAATTTCGCCAAATGACCCATAGGGCAGCACGCCTGCCGCACGAAAACGGCGAAACAATCGTTCAGCATCGTTCTCTTCAACCAGCGTGTTAAGCAATTGCTGATTAAGCTGATAGCGAGTTAATCCTTCCAGAACAAAAGGTTCAGTTTCCGGGATCTCACTTTCTTCAGAACGAAAGTTGACCTGCAAACGCATCTGAAAAAAGGCCCGTACCGGATGAGCCCAAAATCGCTGTAACGTTTCCAGCGTTAACGTGGCTGGCATTTCAAAGGGGAGAGGCTGCACAAAATCCGTGTGCGCTTTTCCTGACAGGCTCGCCGCAGGCAGCCACTCCCGGGCGTAGCTTTGCTGTTCGCCGGGCTGATAGTTTTGTGCGTCAAAAGGCATGCGGGTATGCAGACGGGTAATGTGCGCTTTTACCCGGGCCTCGCTTTGATCGCAGGTCAACGATTCGTCGCCCGGCAAATAGTGGCTTTGCCCGATGTAATCCATCAGTTCCTGCACCAATACCGACGGGAAGCGTTCGCTGTTATCCTGAATTGAGCGGCCAATGTAGCTGATGTAGAGCGTTTGCTGCGCCGAAATTAATGCTTCGAGGAACAGATAACGGTCATCATCGCGACGGCTGCGATCGCCCCGCATCGGTTTTTGACTCATCAGATCAAAGCCCAGCGGCGCAAGCTGACGCGGATAAACGCCATCGTTCATGCCCAGCAGGCATACAACCTTAAAAGGAATAGAGCGCATCGGCATCAGCGTACAAATGTTAACGGGCCCTGCCAGGAAGCGCTGGCTAATGCGTTCCTGGTCGAGACGCTGCGCCAGCTCATCACGTAGCAAGGAAAGCGGTACGGCATCGCCATACTCAGCCCCCAGTCCTTCAGTAATAATGGCCTGCCACTGCTGTTCAATCAGCGTCATCGCCGCTTCGGTATCCGCATCCGGCAGGAAGAAATCATTAAGCATGTCCCGACAAACAGGCAGCCACTCTTCCAGCGGGCGCTCCTGCGCCAGTCCTCGACGCCAGAGATTAAGCTGCATCAGCAACGAGGCCAGATGCCCTACCAGTTCGGCAATCAAACCGCTCGACTCATCGTAGGGCAATACCGATTGCCACTCGCCCTGGGCGCTTTCCATCGCATAGCCGAGCAGCATGCGCGTTAAACCAAATTGCCAGGTATGTTGACCCGTTGGCGGAAGTTCCAGTTCACGCACGTTATCGTCGTCAATTCCCCAGCGAATACCTGATTCATTGACCCACAAACGAAGATAGCGCAGACCATCTTCATCAATGTTGAAACGTGCCGCCAGCACGGGGACATCCAGTAATGCCAGCACATCCTCAGAGACAAAACGGCTATCCGGCAGCGACAGCAGACTGATAAAGGCCTGCAAGACGGGATGAGACTGACGCGCCCGACGGTCGGAAATCGCATAGGGTAAGTAACGGTCGGCTGGCGCGCTGCCAAAAACCGCCTGAATGAACGGGCTATAGCTGTCGATATCCGCCACCATCACGATAATGTCGCGCGGCGTCAGCGTGGGATCTGCTTCCAGCATTGCCAGCAGTCGGTCATGAAGAATTTCCACTTCACGCTGAGGGCTATGGCAGACATGGAAAGTCACGCTGGTGTCGTTCACATCAAGCAGTCGTTTGTTGTCGCTCCGGGAATACTCGTCCAGCGTAACGCCCGCCACGGCCCGGCTTTGTAACTCGAGAATATCCGACTGAATGTTATGCAAAAGATTGTCTGGGGTTATATCGACAAACGCATCCAGCTCCTGGCTGTTTTCCAGTTCTGAAAGCAGATAAATATAATCACGTCCCAACTTACCCCACGAGGCCAGCATCGGGTTGCCTACATCCTGCTCACCATCACTGTTAAACAATCCTGCCGCATTCTGAGTATCACGAAACAGCGGCAGGTGACGTTCTTCAAAACTGTGCCGACGCTGACGCGCCAGCAACTTTGCCAGCCAGGCGGGATCTTTAATGTCGCCCCAATAGTAGCGACAAGGGTTGGTAAACAGCAGATGAATATCAATGTGCTTACCCAACGCCTGCAAGGCCTGCAGGTAAACCGGCGGTAGCGCCGAAATTCCGCAAATAAAGACGCGAGAAGGCAGCCCCTGCGGACATTCAGACGCATTTTCCAGAGTGTGAATAAATCGCTGATATAAATTGGCGCGATGCCAGCGCGGTTGACCCAGTTCTGCGGTGTATTCCACCAGCGCTTTCCACAACGGCGCCTGCCATGCCTGAGCCTCGCCGAGTCCTTCAATCTGGCGCCCCGCTTCCCACTGCGTTAACCAGTCAGGGCGATAAACTAAATACTGATCGAAAAGGTCCGCCGCGCGTGAGGAGAGTTGAAACAGCTTACGTTTATCGGTGTCGTCCGTCAGATAGTGTCGCAGCAGTGCGAAGTCATCGTTATCCAGCAATTGCGGCAGCAGAGTCATTAACTTCCAGCTCATGCTCTGTTTGCTGAACGCGCTCTCTTTCGGGATATCCGGCAGCACGCGCACAAACATATCCCAGATAAAACTCGCGGGTAGTGGGAAATCGATGTTGGCGGCGATACCAAATTTCTGTGCAAGGGTCATCTGTAGCCACTGCGCCATACCGGTGCTTTGCACCAGGATCATTTCCGGCTCAAAGGGATCGTCCAACCGCTCGCGCTCAACGATAAACTCCATTAACGCTTCCAGCACATCCAGACGATTGGAGTGGTAGACCCTTAACATAGCGGCTCCTGACTACTGACGGTTCGGGCAATGCAGACGTGTCATTTGACCTTGCCTGCCCAGAGGTGAAGAAATTTTAACGCTGATGCTGACACATCCTGCTTCCGTTGTCTGCATTCGGTTAACCTGCCAGTTCACAGGTGGTGAAAACGGATACAGCTGGGTTTGCTGCCAGGCGTGACGCCAGAGTTGCTGATACTGGTTTCTGACGATAAAACTGTTCATCAACGCCCGCTGGTATCCCGATAGCGCAGTCACAACCATGATCATCAGCACCATTGCCAGCATCACTTCCGGCAGGCTAAAACCACGTTGTCTGTTCAGGGAGTCTGACATAACGCTACCACCTTTAACGGACAAAAATCGCTCCAGCCATGCGCCGAAAATTCGATATTGCCATCGATAACCGCTCCCTGACGCCATAACGATACCCCTTCATAATGCGCAATAAGCAGCACGGAAGTCTCAGTAAGTCGTCGCAGGCAAACCGCGACATCCTGCCCGGTATAACGCCGACACTGTAAAGCCGGTTGTAAGCCCCAGGACTGCATGCGTCCCCATTCGATGGCAGATTGCACTACCGCCTGCCGTTGCAAAGACCGACTTTCCGTTGTAACACGCGATGCAAAACTCGTTTCTTGTCGGCTAACACCCTGCAATAACAGGCTGCCGAGCACTAGAAGTAGCAGGACCATCGCCAGGGACGAAACACCTCGCTCACTATTCACAGGTTGAAACCTGTCACACTGTAAAAGGCTTCAATGACTTTTTGCGGTTCGACGTTGCTCACTCCACGCAAACGCAACGTAAGGAGTGGTTGAAATCCGCGAATATTCAGGCGCTCAACCTTAAACGCCTGAATCTCTATCGTGGCTGGATCGGTCATTTTCTCCCACCCTTTGCCATTACAACTCGTTGCTCCTCGCTGGGTCTCCAGGACTTTGTCCTGTAAACGAAATCCGATGGTATCGGACTCTTTCGCGGGAACGCTCTCCCAAATGCCGTTACTGTTGGCATCCCAACGGGCAATGACACAGTCACCCTTAGCCGATATCACCAGTTCCTCTCCGACACAGGTTCCCCGGCAATACCCTGCCCGCTGAAGATGTTTTGCCACGGTATAGACCCGCTGCCATATTTCATCCTCCAGCGCTAGCTGGCGCGTATTGCGCAGGATCTCTCGCTGCAGAGCGGGTAAAAATCGCGCTGCGCTGAGCAGTAAAATGCTGCTAATGACCATAGCAATGAGCACCTCCAGCAGCGAAAAACCCCGCTCGTTTACTGACATGACCTGGCCTCATCGCGCTCGCAAAGCCTGATCCGCCCCCAGCCTGACACCACCACGCGCCATTCGCCTGCCGCATTTTTCAGACGAATATGTCCAGCCCATGCCGTATTGCGCAGCCCATAAAAGGCCAGTGAAGGCGTTATCTCTGCCATTTCGACATCGTCCCAGCGCGATGCAAACACCAGGGGTGAAGTCGGTTTACACCCGTCTTGTAAAGCCGCAGAACTGACCAGACACCACGATAGCCCATCCTCCATCACGCTTATCACGTGATCGCGGTTACGCCAGTTAGCATCTTCACGTAGTTGCAGCAGGTAGTCCCGCACCTGACAGGCGGTCTGCCACAGGCGCTGTTGTTGTTGCCAGTACTGCCAGCCATACAACCCGGACGCGCCAAGCGCCGCGACAATCAGCATCGCAATCAGGGTTTCGAGAAACGTGTAGCCTTGTTGTTTTTTCATGCCGCCAGTATGGCGTGAGGAAAATGAATAACGAGCGGGAAATTCGGTTTCTACGGCGAGCTACGGGGAATATTTGACGCGTTGCAGAGCGTTGCAATATTTCAGGAACCCGCGCCGAAGAATGAAATGACAGACAAAAAAAAACCGACGCGCGAAGGCGTCGGTTGCGACAGCATCAAGCCCGGTTAGATAGCCACCGGCGCTTTAATACCGGGATGTGGATCGTAGCCTTCGATTTCGAAATCTTCGAAGCGATAATCAAAGATAGATTCAGGCTTACGTTTGATGATCAGCTTCGGCAGCGCACGCGGTTCGCGGCTAAGCTGCAAATGCGTTTGATCCATATGATTGCTGTACAGGTGCGTGTCGCCGCCGGTCCAGACAAAATCGCCCACTTCCAGATCGCACTGCTGCGCCATCATGTGTACCAGCAAGGCGTAGCTGGCAATGTTAAACGGCAGACCGAGGAACACATCGCACGAACGTTGATACAGCTGGCAAGAGAGCTTGCCATCCGCCACATAGAACTGGAAGAAAGCATGGCACGGCGCCAGCGCCATCTTATCCAGCTCACCGACGTTCCATGCGGAAACGATGATGCGACGAGAATCCGGGTCATTTTTCAGCTGGTTTAACACCGTGGTGATCTGGTCAATATGGCGACCGTCCGGCGTTGGCCACGCGCGCCATTGTTTGCCATAAACCGGGCCTAAATTACCGTTTTCATCCGCCCATTCATCCCAGATTGAGACGTTGTTTTCATGCAGGTAGGCAACGTTAGTATCGCCCTGCAAAAACCACAGCAGCTCATGAATGATCGAGCGTAAATGGCAGCGTTTGGTCGTAACCAGCGGGAACCCTTCCTGCAGATTAAAACGCATCTGATGACCAAAAATGGAAAGCGTTCCGGTTCCGGTACGGTCGTTTTTCTTTGTGCCTTCATCCAGCACTTTTTGCATCAGTTCTAAATACTGTTTCATGGTTCCTCAGGAAACGTGTTGCTGTGGGCTACGGCGGTACGCCCAAACCATCATAATAATGCCTGCGACAATCATCGGGATAGAAAGGATCTGTCCCATGCTGATGTACTGCACCCAGGTGCCGGTAAACTGTGCGTCCGGCTGGCGGAAGAATTCAACGATAATACGAAACGCGCCATAACCAATCAGGAACAGACCGGACACCGCACCCATAGGACGCGGCTTGCGAATGTACAGGTTCAGAATGATAAACAGTACAACCCCTTCCAGCGCCATCTCATAAAGCTGCGAGGCGTGACGCGGCAGCGAGCCGTAGGTATCAAAAATGGACTGCCACTGCGGGTTGGTTTGCAGCAGTAAAATATCTTCGGTACGGGAGCCCGGGAACAGCATGGCATACTTGAAGTTCGGGTCGACGCGTCCCCACAGTTCACCGTTGATAAAATTACCCAGACGCCCTGCGCCCAGACCAAACGGGATCAGCGGAGCGATGAAATCAGAAACCTGGAAGAACGAACGCTTGGTGCGTCTGGCGAAGATAATCATCACCAGAATCACACCGATAAGCCCGCCGTGGAAGGACATGCCGCCATCCCAGACGCGGAACAGATACAGCGGATTATCGAGGAACAATGGGAAGTTATAGAACAGTACGTAACCAATACGTCCGCCGAGGAAAACCCCGAGGAAGCCTGCATACAGTAAGTTTTCTACTTCATTTTTAGTCCAGCCACTGCCCGGACGATTAGCACGGCGCGTCGCCAGCCACATCGCGAAAATAAAACCCACCAAATACATCAAGCCGTACCAGTGAAGCGCGACGGGTCCGATTGAGAAAATGACCGGATCGAAATCCGGAAAATGCAGATAGCTACTGGTCATCTGTCACCACAAGTTCTTGTTATTTCGCTGAAGTCAGACAGCAATTGATAAGCGCGCCTGCATAAAGCAGGCGCTCCAAAGGTGCGAATGATAGCACAAGGGGATCGCAGCGGATGCCGGGAAGATGTAAAAGATCTGTATAGGTAATCTTTCCCCCGTAATGCCTGACAGCGTTACGCTTATCAGGCCTACAGTCCCCCGCGAATCAGCCCCCCCATGCCACGGCGCTCCATAAAGGCCGCCACCTGATGGCGTACTTCTGCCGCCATCTGCGCTTCCAGGCTGCGCTGGGCCAGCGTTTGCGCCTCGCCAAAATCGATATGGCGCAGCAGATATTTAACGCGAGCCACGGATCGACCGTTCATTGATAAATGACGGAAACCCAGGCCGATCAGAATGGCCACACACATCGGATCGCCCGCCATTTCACCGCATAAGCGCAAATCGATACCGCTTCTTTCGGCTTCTTGCGCAATCATCGCCAGCGCACGTAACATCCCCGGATGCAGGCTGTCATAAATGCTGGCCACCCGCGTATTGTTACGATCAACGGCCAGAATGTATTGGGTGAGATCGTTGGTTCCGACCGAGATAAAGTCTATCCGGTTAGCCAGATGCGGCAACATAAACACCATCGACGGAACTTCCAGCATGATGCCGATGCGCGGTTTCGGGATTGCGTAACCGATCATCTCTTCCACTTCGCGTCCGGCGCGTTCAATCAGGCGTCGCGCTTCGTCCACTTCATCAATACTGGTCACCATCGGCAGTAAAATGCTCAGGTTACCGGTTGCCGCGTTTGCACGCAGCATGGCCCGGACCTGGATCAAAAAGATCTCCGGTTGATCGAGCGTAATGCGGATCCCACGCCAGCCAAGGCATGGGTTCTCTTCACTGATCGGCATGTAGGGCAGCTGTTTATCGGCCCCGACATCCAGCGTCCGCAGAGTCACCGGTTTGTCGTTAAACATTTGCAGCATCCCTTGATACTGCGCAACCTGTTCTTCTTCCGAAGGAAAGCCGCTTTGCAGCATGAAAGGAATTTCTGTGCGATACAGACCAATGCCATCGATCCGACTGCCCAGCTTCTCTTCATGTTCCGGGCTGAGACCCGCATTGAGCATCACCTTCACGCGCTCGCCGCTTTTTAACTGCGCCGGTTGGTTAACGTCATCTTCCGCCAGGCGGCTCAGCTCGATCTCTTCGCTGATAAGGCGCTGGTATTCCTGGACCAATACCGGTTCCGGATCGACCAGCACTTCGCCACGATAACCATCCACCACCAACGTTCGACGGTGTAGTACTGACGGCTGGATATCAGCCCCCATGACGGTAGGAATACCCAGCGCACGCACCATAATCGCCGCATGAGAGTTGGCTGCGCCGTCCCGGACAACCACGCCGACTAACCGGTCCTGGGGAAGTTCCGCCAGCGTCGTAGCGGAAAGCTCATCCGCCACCAGCACAAAACGTTCCGGCCAGGCATTCGGTCCCTGGATCGAGTCGTCAAGATGGAACAGCAGACGCTGGCCCAGCGCGCGTAAATCTCCGGCCCGCTCTTTGAGATAGTTATCGCTCAGCGCGGCAAACTGTTCGGCAAATTTTTCGATGATCGTTTTAACGGCCCACTCAGCCACCGAGCCGTTATCCACTTCCGCAAACAGTTCGCGGCGCAGGCGGGTATCGGAAAGCAGGTGCGAGTAGAGATCAAAGATCGCCGCCGTTTCTTTCTGTGCCCCGGCGGTAAAGCGTTTGCTGTAACGGCGGAATTCGTTCGCCGCCTCTTCCAGCGCACCGGTCAGCCGCTCGCGCTCAAGCACCGGGTCCAGCGTTGAAGCCTGATAGACCTGCTCCATCAGCGGTAGCGTTGCATCCTGCCAGCCTTCGGCAATGGCTACGCCGGGAGCGGCAGGCAATGCACGGATACGCGTTTGCCGGTATTGGCCGAACAGTGCGTTCAGTTGCGACTGGGAAAGTATGGCCGCCATTTGCGTGGCGAGCGTCACCAGGAAAGACTCTTCGCTTTCGTCGTACTGACGTAATTCACGCTGCTGCACCACCAGCACACCTAACAGCTGACGACGCTGAATAATCGGTACGCCTAAGAACGCACGAAAGCGCTCTTCTTTTACCGAAGGGATGTATTTAAAGCTGGGATGTTTTTGCGCATCGGCGAGGTTGATAGGTTCCGCCAGCCTGCCAACCAGGCCAACGATACCTTCATCAAACGCGAGTGCGACGGTGCGACCACGTGGTTTTTTCAGACCTCGTGTCGCCATGAGGTAATAACAACGTCGGTCGTGATCGGCCAGATAGACCGAGCAGACCTCTGTATCCATCGCAAGACAGATGTCGGTAACCAGTATATTGAGCGCCTCATTAAGACGCGGAGCACTGGCCACCTTTTCGACTATTTCGCGCAGGCGGGTGAGCATAATTTGCGTAGCTTAACCTCTTTTACGTCTGTACGCAGGTGCGCTTTGCGGTTTAGGAGTGCTCTCCTGAAGCGCCATGACAACACTTGCGAATTCTTTCATCACCCTGCGATAGACATCGCGTTTAAATGACACCACCTGTCGAACCGGATACCAGTAACTCACCCAGCGCCAGCCGTCGAACTCAGGTGTACTGCTGGTTTGCATATTAATTTCAGCATCGCTGCTGACCAATTGCAGAAGAAACCATTTTTGTTTCTGGCCGATACAAACCGGCTTTGTGTCCCAACGCACCAAACGTTTCGGTAACTTGTAACGCAACCAGTTACGAGTAGAAGCAAGGATCCGTACATCTTTACGGCTGAGACCCACTTCTTCAAAGAGTTCCCGGTACATCGCCTGCTCTGCTGTCTCTCCTGCGTTTATCCCACCTTGTGGGAATTGCCAGGAGTGCTGACCAAATCGCCGGGCCCACATGACCTGCCCCTGGCGGTTACAAATTACTATCCCTACATTCGGGCGGTAGCCATCGTCATCAATCACCGGACTACCTCAACATAAACCTTATATACAAACGATTGTTTCACACTCCTGAGAGGCGGTAAACCACTCTGTTAAGGGTGCGATATTCTAATAACAATTGAATAACTCACAGCGAAGCCCAGAGTTATAAACAGAAGAAGGGCATTCAGGGCGATTTTATTCACCTTTTCTGTGGATATAGTTGTGAAGAAGTACGGAATTACTATGGGAAAACCCAGAACAGTCCGAATAAGACATTCGTCACATATAAAAAATAGTCTTATTTATTCATTAAGTTAAAAACGATCGGTACCAACGCACACACATAAATGTGATGTGTGTCACGCACACGGTCTTCACGCTGATGAAAGATCGACCAGCGTTGGTTTTATCCACAGATTATGCCAATAAGTTAGGCACAATTTGTGTAAAAATTCGATTTTCGTCGCACGTCAAGGCTGTAAATTGAAACAGTAGTGGGGGTTTTTCACAGTTATCCCATCTTTCTGTGGATAACATGGTGTAAGATCCTGTTCATTGTCAGTGACCAGAATTGGAAAACCTGCATTGCTGTTGCGCAACTGCGCGCGTGTGAATATAAAAACCAATATAAATCATATAATTGAATAAAGCATGTGGAAAAAGATAAACTCTGTCCACACGGTATAAAATCATTGCTCATTTTTTCGCCTAAGGGTTAATCCGATGCCAGAACTCCATCCGCTACTTTCTCCACCTGACTCTGAAGCCCAATTGCTGACTCAGGCGCGGCAGCTTGCGGGCTACTCGTTGGGAGAATTGGCGACCATGGCGGGGCTCGTCGCCCCCAGGGATCTCAAGCGTGATAAAGGCTGGATTGGCGTCCTGCTGGAAATTTGGCTGGGCGCCAGCGCAGGCAGCAAGCCGGAGCAGGATTTTGCGGCGCTGGGCGTGGAGCTGAAAACGATCCCTGTGGACAGTCTTGGCAGACCGCTGGAAACCACCTTCGTATGCGTAGCGCCGTTAACTGGCAATACAGGCGTCACCTGGGAAACCAGCCATGTGCGGCACAAACTTAAACGCGTACTGTGGATCCCGGTAGAGGGTGAACGCAGCATTCCACTGGCTGAACGTCGCGTCGGCTCGCCCTTGCTCTGGAGCCCGAACGACGAAGAAGACCAGCAATTACGGTTGGACTGGGAAGAACTAATGGACATGATTGTGCTAGGCCACGTTGAACGCATCACCGCTCGCCATGGGGAAGTGTTACAACTGCGTCCCAAAGCCGCCAATGCCCGAGCGCTTACCGAAGCGATTGGCGCCCATGGCGAACCCATCCTGACCCTGCCGC
Source organism: Citrobacter sp. wls708 (assembly GCF_005281255.1). Taxonomy (NCBI): domain Bacteria; kingdom Pseudomonadati; phylum Pseudomonadota; class Gammaproteobacteria; order Enterobacterales; family Enterobacteriaceae; genus Citrobacter; species Citrobacter sp. wls708. Next base: position 145,861 of record NZ_SZXE01000043.1, on the reverse strand, counting down.
GCGGGTTTTATCTGAAAAAGAACTTCACGCGCGCATTGCTTGAGCAGCATTTCTTATTCCAGCCGCAATAGGCACTGCCCGGCCTTTCACCCGCCGCGTTACGGGCCTATAATTACCGCTTCTTTTTTTGGCAGGACTTTGCTCGATGTTATTTGCATGGATAACCGATCCTAACGCCTGGCTTGCGCTCGGTACGCTGACGCTGCTGGAGATCGTTCTTGGGATCGACAATATTATTTTCCTCTCTCTGGTTGTAGCCAAACTTCCGACAGCGCAACGCAATCATGCCCGACGTATTGGGCTGGCGGCAGCAATGATTATGCGTCTGGCGCTGCTGGCCTCTATCGCCTGGGTAACACGGCTGACAAACCCGTTGTTCGAGGTATTTGGCGAGGCGATTTCGGCGCGCGATCTGATCCTTCTGCTCGGCGGGTTGTTCCTGATCTGGAAAGCCAGTAAAGAGATCCACGAATCCATTGAAGGTGAGGAAGAGGGACTGAAAACCCGCGTCTCTTCATTCCTGGGCGCGATTGTGCAGATCATGTTGTTAGACATTATCTTCAGTCTGGATTCCGTAATTACAGCGGTAGGCTTGTCTGACCATCTGTTTATCATGATGGCGGCGGTGGTGATTGCCGTGGGCGTGATGATGTTTGCTGCTCGCCCAATTGGTGAGTTTGTCGATCGTCACCCTTCAGTGAAAATGCTGGCGCTCTCTTTCCTGATTCTGGTCGGTTTTACGCTAATTCTGGAAAGTTTCGACGTCCACGTTCCGAAAGGATACATCTATTTCGCCATGTTCTTCTCTATCGCGGTAGAGACACTGAACCTGTGGCGTAATAAAAAAAATCCGCTCTGATGAAATCTGTCGCTCCCCGCAAGGGGAGCGAATACCGCGCCGGACCTACCTCTTCTCACAGTTTAAGATTTTACTGCTTTCGTCATGCATAACTTCGCGTTATTACTAAACTATTGTCAGACGCAGGCCATGAGAGGATAAGCAGATGAAAAAATGGGCAGTTTTGATTTCCGCCGTAGGACTGGCTTTTGTAGTTTCTGGGTGCAGCAGCGATTATGTAATGGCGACAAAAGATGGCCGAATGATCCTGACCGACGGAAAACCAGAGATTGACGACGATACCGGTCTGGTGAGCTACCACGATCAGCAAGGCAATGCGATGCAGATCAACCGCGACGATGTATCTCAAATCATTGAACGCTGATGGTTGAGGTCAGCAGCGCGCTGGCCTTAACAATTTTACTTCCCTTTTTCTCTTCCCTCAGCCATTTTTATAATCCTTATGTTGTGATTATAAAAAGGAAACGGCTATGCAATATCACCGTATACCCCACAGCTCGCTGGAAGTCAGTACACTGGGGCTGGGCACAATGACGTTTGGTGAACAAAACAGCGAAGCCGACGCCCATGCACAGCTCGATTATGCCGTGGCACAAGGCATAAATTTGATCGACGTTGCCGAGATGTATCCGGTACCGCCGCGTCCTGAAACCCAGGGACTCACCGAAACTTACGTGGGCAACTGGCTAGCCAAACACGGTAGCCGCGAAAAGCTAATCGTGGCGTCGAAGGTCAGTGGGCCATCACGTAACAACGACAGCGGCATTCGACCAAATCAGGCGCTGGACCGTAAAAATATCCGTGAAGCGCTGCACGACAGTCTGAAAAGACTGCAAACCGATTACCTGGATCTGTATCAGGTTCACTGGCCGCAGCGCCCCACCAACTGCTTTGGTAAGTTAGGCTACAGCTGGACGGACTCCGCGCCGGTCGTCTCCCTGTTGGATACGCTGGACGCGCTGGCTGAGTTTCAGCGCGCGGGAAAAATTCGCTACATCGGCGTTTCCAATGAAACCGCGTTTGGCGTGATGCGTTATCTGCATCTGGCGGACAAACACGATCTGCCGCGCATCGCCACTATCCAGAATCCCTACAGCCTGCTGAACCGTAGCTATGAAGTTGGACTGGCAGAAGTCAGCCAGTACGAAGGGGTTGAACTACTGGCCTATTCTTGCCTGGGCTTCGGTACGCTAACCGGTAAGTATCTGAACGGCGCGAAGCCTGCCGGCGCACGTAATACGTTGTTTAGCCGTTTCACACGCTACAGCGGTGAGCAAACGCAAAAGGCCGTTGCAGCCTATGTGGATATCGCGAAACGCCATAATCTGGATCCTGCGCAAATGGCGCTGGCATTCGTGCGTCGTCAGCCGTTTGTCGCCAGCACCCTGCTGGGAGCAACGACGATGGAGCAGTTAAAAACCAACGTTGAAAGCCTGCATCTGGCGTTGAGCGAAGAAGTTCTGGCCGAGATTGAAGCGGTGCATCAGGTGTATACCTATCCTGCACCATAACGGTTAGTGCCTGATGGCGCTACGCTTATCAGGCCTACAGAAAGCATTCCCTGTAGGCCCGATAAGGCAACTACACGTCACAGACTAATGGCGGCGCTGCCAAATCCATAGCGCCGCAATCGCCAGCGCAAACAGCGCGCCAAATCCAATACCAATCGCTACCGCCGGGATCCCCACCAGCACCGCCAGCGAGTAAATACCCAGCATCAGCAGCATCGCGCTGTTTTCACCCAGGTTTTGCACCGCAATCGCATTACCCGCACCGACGCTTTTCTTGCCCCGCTCCTGTAACAACGCATTCAGCGGCACCACAAAGAACCCGCCTGACACGCCGATAAGCATCAGCAACGCGTAGGACGGAAGCAGCGCATGTTGCAGCGAGAAGATCAGCACCACGACGCCAATCAGGATCCCCGCAGGCATACAGCGCGACACGGTTTCCAGCGTCACCAGCTTCGCTGCCGCACCCGCGCCGACCACAATCCCAATCGCCACCATGGCATTCAGGTAAGTAGGTGTGGCGTTATCGGTGATGCCCAGCGCCACCGGCACCCACAGCACCAGCAGAAAACGCAGCGTGACGCCAGCGCCCCAAAAGAGGCTGGTTCCCACCAATGAGAAACGCGTTTCACCGTTACGCCACAGCGAAGTGGCCGCACAGAAAAAACTGCGGGTCATTTTCCCCAAATGCCAGGACTGGCCAGGGCGAGCCGCGGCCAGCTTCGGGATAAACAGGTTAGCCACCACAGCGCCCGCATAGGCCAGCGCACAGGCAGAAAGCGCAGCAATCACGTGCCAGTCGGCCAGCACGCCCCCCGCCACAGAACCGAGTAAAATCGCGGCAATGGTGGAGGCTTCCATCAGGCCGTTAGCTTTCACCAGTTTGTCGCCAGTGGTCAGTTCACCGAGAATGCCATACTTGGCTGGTGAATACGCCGCCGCGCCGATCCCCACCAGCGTATAGCCGAGAAACGGATTAACGCCGAAGCAAATACTCGCCGCGCCCAGCAGCTTCATGCCGTTAGCGAACATCATCACCCTGCCTTTGGCAAAGCTGTCCGCCACCTGCCCGACAAAGGGCGCAAACAGGATGTAAGCGCCCACAAACACCATTTGCAGGATCGGCTGACTCCAGTCCGGATAAAATTGTTCCTTAAGCAAAGCCAGCGTGGCGAACAGTAAGGCGTTATCGCCAAACGCCGACAGGAACTGCGCGGCGATAACGGACATCATCCCTTTGGACCAGATAGAAGTGTTAGTGTGCACTGACTCACTCATGTTGTTTTTCCGGCTCATCGACCCAGCTTTTCAGCGTGACAAAATCCGGCTTACCGCTGCCGAGTAATGGGAGTTGTTTCAGGTGGCGAATATCACGCGGCACGGCAAGTTCAGGCACGCCGTGCGCTCGCGCATACTGCTGCAGTTTTTCGCGCGTCAGTTCACTGTCGGTGGTGAACAGCACCAGCGCCTCGCCTTTGCTGGCATCGCTTTTGATCGCCGTGGCGTGCATTTTATCCGCAGATACCGCCAGCGCCAGTTGCTCAACCATTTCCAGCGAGACCATCTCTCCGGCAATTTTAGCAAAACGCTTGGCGCGTCCCTGGATCTGTACAAAGCCGTTTTCATCAAAGCGCACGATGTCTCCGGTGTCATACCAGCCGTGCTCAATCTCACCCTGCGCATTTTCTGCCGTCGGCACTTCCAGCACGCCGGGTTTTTCGACGCGCAAATAGCCGCTCATAATATTAGGGCCTTTCAGCTGTAAACGCCCTCCGTCCTCAATGCCTGGAACAGCTAACAGTCGGGCATCCATACCGGGCAAGATGCGCCCTACCGTTCCTGATTTCGCCGCCATCGGCACGTTGATCGACACCACTGGCGCACATTCCGTCACGCCATAGCCTTCAAGGACGCGCAGACCAAATTTCTCCTGCCACAGCTGTTTTGTGGTGTTTTGCAGTTTTTCCGCTCCCGCCACCACATAGCGCAGACGGTGAAAATCATAGGGATGCGCGAAACGCGCGTAGTTGCCAAGGAACGTTGACGTACCAAACAGTACGGTGCAGTTCCGGTCGTAGACCAGCTCCGGCACAATGCGGTAATGCAGCGGGCTGGGATAAAGAAACACTTCTGCGCCGGTCAGCAACGGCGTGAATAATCCCACCGTCAGACCAAAGGAGTGGAATAGCGGCAACGCAGACATAAAGCGGTCGTCGGCGGTGAAATCGGCGATGGTTTTAATCTGCTCGACGTTCGCCAGAATGCTCTTGTGGCTATGTACCACACCTTTTGGATGACCTTCCGAGCCAGAGGTAAAGAGGATCACCGCAGCCTCTTCCGGCTGCTGTTTCACCTGCGCCAGATGCGGTGCCAGCAGGTGTGAGAAGATCCACAGCTTATCGCTAAACGTCACATCGGCTTTCAGGTCTTCCAGGTAAACCCAGCGCACCTGGGTGAGCTGTTCCGGTAAATGCCAAAGTTTGCCTTTATCGAGAAACTGTCGGGAAGTGAAGATAGTTTTGATTTCTGATGCAGTAATGGCGCTGGTTAGCCCTTTTACACCTGCTGTATAGTTCATCATCGCCGGAATACGTCGACGCGCAATAGCGCCAAAAATGACCGCCGCACTGATCCCCGCGTTTGGCAGCATCAGGCCAATTTTTTCACCCTCAGAGGTATATTTTTCCAGAATACGGGCCACAAACAGCGTCTTAGTCAGCAGTTTACGGTAGCTGTCCGGCGTAAAGTTAACATCTTCAATGCAGTTTTTGCCTGCGCCATAGCGATATTTCGCCGCCAGCAGAGACTCATAAAGCGTTTCACGCGGACGTACCGCCATGCGCGCTTCCATCATAATTTGATGCAGCATTTCACCCGCGATTTTGCGGCGATCGCGAGCACGCGGCGCTTCCGGCATCGGCATATGGGTCGGCGGCAGGATGTGCAAGCGAATACGCGGGAAGAATCGCTGTTTAACCAGACCTTTCAGGCGACTAAAGCGTGACAGCTCCGCGCCTTCGATACGCACAGGAACCACCGTGGCCCCTGACTTTGCCGCGACAAACCCGGCGCCGTCATAGATTTTCATCAATGAACCGGTGGTCGAAATACGCCCTTCCGGGAAAATAACCACCGGACGTCCCTGCTCGACCAGGCGAACCAGATGTTTAATCGACATCGGTTTGGTCGGGTCTAACGGCACGAAATCAATCAGCGGGGTCAGCCAGCGCATGTACCATTGCTGGCTTATAGAGGTGTAAACAGCAAAAACGGGGCGAATCGGTAAAAAAAGCGCCAGCAGGATGCCGTCGATAAATGAGACATGGTTGGGAGTAATTAGAACGCGTTCTCCCTGTAGCGCGCTGATATCGCCCGTGACGCGAACGCGGAAAAGCACGCGAAACAGATTACGAAAAAAGCCAAATAGCATCTCAACTCCCTGTGCCATTAATTACATAAACATTAATGATGGGAGAGTATACGAGTTGGGGAATGGGCGCGACAGGTAACTGGTGAATTCAATCCGAAAAAAAACCTGCGCATCCGCGCAGGTCGGTGCAAGAGACAGGTACGAAGTGCGTACCGAATAATCTCACCAATCAATACCTCTGGGATCTTGATTGTGGTCGTCAGCAGCCAGATACGCCAGTGCGAAAACGCAAAGGAATGAACCCAAATGCAACGAGTTGTGTAAATTATCGGTTACTGTTACAGATAGGCCGAAGACAAAAAAAAACCTGCGCATCTGCGCAGGCTGGTGGAAATCTAGTGATCAACCCGAAAGTTGATTTCACCTATCAATACCTCTGGGATCCCAACTTTAGCAATCTGCTCAGTGCCCTCACCAGCAAACAATCGCAACAGCACATCGCAAAGTGTAAGTAAAAATTAGCGTTTTCTATTTTCTGTCTTACTTCGCTCGTGCGCGCTCACATTTGCGACGTCCTGACAGGCAATCTGCTTGAACAGCCAGCCGTTTTCCGTAACACTGACACAATGTAAGCGTTTACCCACAACAGGTACTATCATGGCGACCATAAAGGATGTAGCCCGACTAGCTGGTGTATCAGTCGCCACCGTTTCTCGAGTGATTAATGATTCCCCCAAAGCCAGCGAAGCATCGCGTCTGGCCGTAACGAGTGCAATGGAATCACTCAGCTACCACCCCAACGCCAACGCGCGTGCGCTGGCGCAACAATCTACCGAAACCGTCGGACTGGTGGTTGGTGATGTGTCAGATCCATTTTTTGGGGCAATGGTTAAAGCTGTCGAGCAGGTGGCCTATAACACCGGTAATTTTTTACTGATCGGCAACGGCTACCATAATGAACAGAAGGAACGTCAGGCGATTGAACAGCTTATTCGCCACCGCTGCGCTGCGCTTGTTGTCCACGCCAAAATCATCCCGGATGCAGATCTGGCTTCATTAATGAAGCAAATCCCCGGCATGGTATTAATCAACCGAATTCTGCCAGGATTCGAACAACGCTGCGTTGCCCTCGATGACCGCTTCGGCGCGTGGTTGGCTACCCGACACCTTATTCAGCAGGGCCATACGCGTATCGGTTATCTGTGCTCCAATCACACCATTTCAGATGCGGAGGATCGCCTGCAAGGCTATTACGATGCGCTGACGGAGAGCAATATACCGATTAACGATCGGCTGGTGACCTTTGGCGAGCCGGATGAGAGCGGCGGTGAGCAGGCCATGACCGAGTTGCTTGGCCGTGGTAAAAACTTCACGGCTGTAGCCTGCTATAACGACTCAATGGCGGCTGGCGCGATGGGCGTGTTAAATGATAACGGCATTGATGTACCAGGCGAAATTTCCCTGATCGGCTTCGATGATGTGCTGGTTTCCCGCTATGTGCGTCCACGTTTGACCACGGTACGCTATCCGATAGTGACGATGGCGACCCAGGCCGCTGAACTGGCGCTGGCGCTGGCGGAGAAGCGACCTGCGCCTGAAATCACCCACGTATTTAACCCAACTCTGGTGCGCCGCCATTCCGTTTCGACGCTGACAGAGCCGGGCAATTCTTCGTCAAACGATTAACCAGGATAGCGTCATGACCACGATGTTGGACGTTTCACGACACGCTGGCGTCTCAAAAGCGACCGTTTCGCGCGTGCTGAATGGTACGGGTCAGGTAAAAGAGAGCACGCGCCAGAAAGTGTTTAAGGCCATGCAGGCACTTGATTATCGACCCAATTTTTTAGCGCGTTCTTTAGCGAACCGTACCAGCAATAGCATTGGCCTGGTGGTTTCCACGTTTGATGGATTCTACTTTGGCCGTCTGCTGCAACAGGCTTCGCGCCAGACGGAATCTCACGGTAAGCAGTTGATCGTCACCGACGGTCACGACACGCCGGAGCGTGAACAGGAAGCCGTGCAAATGCTGGCCGACAGGCAGTGTGATGCCATTATTCTCTATACCCGTTATATGAGTGAGCAGGCGATTATGTCACTGATGAACAGCATTGCTATGCCGTTGCTGGTCATTAACCGTGATGTCAGTCAGGCCCGCGATCGCGCGATTTTCTTTGAACAGGAAGAAGCCGCGTTCCAGGCGGTCAATTATCTGATCTCCCAGGGGCATAGCGATATTGCCTGCATCACCGTGCCGGGCCATACCCCTACCGGTAAATCACGTTTGATGGGATATCGTAATGCGCTGGAAAAAAACGGTATTCCCTGGGACCCCGGCAAGGTTAAATACGGCGATTCAACGATGACGCGTGGCTATGAAGCCTGTCGTGAGCTGCTGGAGGAAGGGGTGACATTTAGCGCTCTGTTCGCCTGTAACGATGACATGGCATTAGGTGCATCAAAAGCGTTGCATCAGGCTGGCCTGAAGATCCCGACGGACGTCTCGTTGTTTGGTTTTGACGATGCGCCCAGCGCTAAATGGCTGGAGCCGGGACTCTCTACCGTCTATCTGCCGATTGACGCCATGATCACAACGGCAATTGACCAGGCTATCCGTCTGGCCAACGGTGAGAACGTAGAGCCGATCCCACCGTTTACTGGCAAACTGGTGTTGCGGGAATCGGTGACAACGGGGCCGTACTTTAAGTAATCAGATGCCGGATGGCGCTACGCTTATCCGGCTTTTCACAACGCTGTATTCAGATTAATTCCAGCGCCAGTAGCTCATCAATAGTCTGACGACGACGAATCAGTCGCGCCACGCCGTGATCAAACAACACCTCCGGCAGCAACGGGCGGCTATTGTAGTTTGACGACATTGACGCGCCGTACGCCCCGGTATCATGCAGCACCAGATAATCCCCCGGCACCACCGCTGGCAGTAGACGGGTTTCCACATTTCCGCCTTCCTGCTGGGTAAAGACGTCGCCGGACTCACACAGCGGCCCGGCTACTACGGTTTCTATTTGCGCGGCTTGCTCCAGAGAACGGCCATCCCCCGACAGTGCAGAGATATGGTGATAGCTACCGTACATCGCCGGGCGCATCAAATCGTTGAAGCCTGCGTCAATCAGCACAAAGTGACGGCTGCCCATCGCTTTTACGCTGCGCACCTGCGCCACCAGCACGCCGGATTCCGCCACCAGAAAACGGCCCGGTTCGATCTCCAATTTAACAGCGTGACCCAGATGACGCGCAATTTGATCGCGCGCGGCGTTCCATAACCCAAAGTAGTGATCGGTATCGATCGCCTCTTCCCCCTCGCGATACGGGATCGACAGCCCGCCGCCCGCGGAGATCGCCTCCAGATCCTGACCAAACTCGACAACCTGACGCACCATCGCGCCGCATACCTGTTCCAGATGGCCGTAGTCGACGCCGGATCCGATATGCATATGAATGCCAACCAGCTTCAACTGATAGCGCTGGATCACTTCCAGCGCCGCCGGTAGATCGCTGTACCAGATACCGTGTTTGCTGTTCTCGCCGCCGGTGTTGGTTTTCTGACTATGTCCATGACCAAAGCCAGGGTTGACGCGTAGCCACACGCGATGGCCCGGCGAAAGCTGACCCAGTTGTTCCAGCATATCCACTGAACCGGCATTTACCGGAATGCTCAATTCATGCACCCGGGCGAGCGTCGCGCCATCGATCATATCGGCGGTAAAGACAATCTCATCTTTTCCCGGCTCAAAACCCGCCGCCAGCGCGCGTTCAATTTCGCCCAGCGAGACGGAATCGACCTTCACACCCTGCGCGCGCATCAGGCGCAGAATATGAATATTTGAGCATGCCTTCTGGGCAAAACGCACCACGTCAAACTGGCTCAGTTTGGCAATCTGCGCGCGGATAATCTGTGCATCATACACCCACACCGGGCAGCCAAATTCAGCGGGCAGGCGTAGCAGGTTGTCGGCGGTGAGATCGGTATCAGTGCTGTTGAGTGGGCGTGGCATGGTGTGCTCCGGTATTGGCTTTTGTATGATTACGCCACAGCCCGAAAAGAATAAAAAATATCGTTTTATCGTGAGTCTATGCAAAAATGATATGGATTACATCATTCGAGGATTCGCCATGCCCGCCGTTAACCTGCGCCATATTGAAATTTTTCACGCCATCATGACCGCAGGCAATCTGACGGAAGCCGCGCGGATGCTACATACCTCGCAGCCGACCGTCAGTCGGGAACTGGCCCGATTCGAGAAAGTGCTGGGATTAACGCTGTTCGAACGTTCGCGTGGCAGGCTGCATCCGACCGTGCAAGGGTTACGTCTGTTTGAAGAGGTGCAACGTTCCTGGTATGGTCTGGACAGGATTGTGAGCGCCGCTGAAAGCCTGCGCGAATTTCGTCAGGGCGAATTATCGATTGTCTGCCTGCCGGTATTCTCACAATCTTTTTTACCGCCGCTGCTGGAGCCGTTCCTCACACGCTACCCGCAGGTCAATATTCAGATAGTGCCGCAGGAGTCACCATTGCTGGAAGAGTGGCTGTCGGCGCAACGCCACGATCTGGGCATCACAGAAACTCTGCATACTCCCGCCGGCACTAAACGTACAGAATTGCTGGCGCTGGATGAAGTATGCGTGCTGCCACAGGGACATCCGCTGGCCGAGAAATCCGTGCTCACCCCCCAGGATTTTCAGGGCGAAAACTACATCAGCCTGTCGCAGACCGACAGCTACCGTCAGCTTCTGGATACCTTGTTTAATGAGCATCAGGTGAAACGCCGCATGGTAATAGAAACCCATAGCGCTGCTTCAATTTGTGCAATGGTGCGGGCGGGTGTGGGGATCTCGGTGGTCAATCCATTAACGGCGCTGGATTACGCCAGCAGCGGGATCGTTATCCGCCGCTTCAGTATTTCGGTACCGTTTACGGTCAGCCTGATTCACCCGCTTCATCGCCCCGCCTCGGCGCTGGTAGATGCTTTTACCGCGCATCTGCAAGCCCATCTGCCGAAGCTAATCGATCCGCTGAACGCTATTTTGCATCGACAGACGAAAGCATAAACTCCACCGCATCTTGCGCATGGATAGCCGCAGTGTCGAAAACCGGTAGTGGGCTTAGCTCGGCTGGCACCAGCAGACCAATCTCGGTACAGCCAAAAATTACCCCTTGCGCGCCCTGCTTAGCCAGTTGAGCAATCACACTGAGGTAATAATCGCGGGATGTGTTACTGAATTCGCCGAGGCACAGCTCATCGAAAATAATCTGGTTTATTTTTTGCCGGTCGTTAGCGTCAGGGATAAGCGTACTAATGCCAAATTCAGCCTGTAAGCGCCCACGGTAAAAATCCTGCTCCATGGTGTAGCGCGTACCCAGCAGCGCCACGTTGCTCATCTGCTGCTTTTGTATGGCGCGACCAGTGGCATCAGCAATATGCAGGAACGGTACATCACAGGCGGTTGCAATCGCCTCAGCAACCTTGTGCATCGTGTTGGTACACAACACGATGCCCTCAGCTCCCGCCTCCTGTAGCCCTCTGGCGGCCTGCGCGAGGATCTGCCCGGCCCGCTGCCAGTCGCCGCTGGACTGACAGGCTTCAATCTCATGAAAATCTACGCTGTGCAACAGAATCTGTGCCGAATGCAGGCCACCCAGACGCTGTTTTACCCCTTCATTAATGAGTCGATAATAAGGAATGGTAGATTCCCAGCTCATACCGCCTAACAGACCGATCGTTTTCATCGCTTCCCCTCATTTGTTGTTATCTCTTCAGTGAACCAAAGATGTGATCAACTTTCCACATCTGTTGGTGTGCATTTCTTTTTATACTTTGCTGATATAAATTTAATAAAACACCGTTTCACTAACTTACAGGAATGTCGGATGTTTATTTTTCATAAAGAGACCACGCTTGAAGATCTGGGCAATGGCGTTACCCGTCGCATTCTTGCTCACGACGGTAAAATGATGGCGGTTGAGGTGAACTTCGAGCAGGGCGCGATTGGTCCGCTGCACAACCACCCGCATGAACAGCTGACTTACGTTTTATCCGGTGAGTTTGAATTTACTATTGGGGAAGAAAAGCATGTCGTTTCCGCAGGTGACACCCTGTATAAACAGCCCAACATTATGCATGGCTGCGTCTGCTTAAAAGCAGGAACATTACTCGATACGTTCACTCCGGTGCGCGACGATTTTCTGCACGGGTAATTTCGCTGTTCTCAAACCATGCTACTGACCGGTCTGAGAACACGCTAAAATGCGTACTCAGTTCCCTAAAAATGCATACGTTACAAGGTAGGGTATTTTCCTTCGATACCAGCTCGCATAAGCGTTAATTCCGGGATGCGCCCCGCCATGTGGGCGATTACAGTCACGTTAACTTAATTAACGGTGACGGATCGCCATGACAAAAATGACAACGGCCACTCCACATGACGCGGTCTTCAAACAGTTCTTGTACCATCCCGATACCGCAAGAGATTTTCTGGATATCTATCTTCCATCAACCTTGCGGGAGCTATGTGATCTGCAAACACTAAAACTGGAATCAGGCAGTTTTATTGAGGATAGCCTGCGAGCCAGCTACTCCGACGTGCTGTGGTCATTAAAAACAAACGAAAGCGTTGGATATATCTATGTTGTTATTGAGCATCAGAGTTCGCCAGACGCTCACATGGCATTCCGGCTAATGCGCTACGCCATGGCTGCAATGCAACGCCATCTGGATGCTGGCCATAAAACATTACCTTTGGTGATACCGATGCTGTTTTATCATGGCGCTCTCAGCCCCTACCCCTTTTCACTCTGCTGGCTGGATGAGTTTGACGACCCCGCATTGGCACGACAGTTATACTCAGCAACATTTCCGCTGGTAGATATCACCGTAATACCCGATGACGAAATTATGCAACATCGCCGTATAGCACTGCTGGAATTGATGCAAAAACATATCCGCAAGCGTGATTTAATGGGATTAGTGGAACAACTGGTCTCGTTGCTGGCTACGGGATACGCTAATGACAGCCAGCTCAAAACGCTATTTAATTACATGATGCAGTTTGGAAATACGCCTCACGTTGATAAATTTATCCGTGAGGTTGCCTACCGGGTACCACAGCAAAAGGAACGTCTGATGACTATCGCGGAAGTATTGCAACAGGAAGCCAAACAACAAGAGGCATTACGCATTGCCCAGATGATGTTAGCGAATGGTATTAGTCATGAAATTATACTAAAGATAACCGGGCTGTCTGCTAAGGACCTCCTCGCCAGGCAGGCCTCTCCACATTGAAATAGGTAGCAATGGGAGCCCGATAATGAGTTGATCTATCGGGCTCTCTGCTCACTTACACCCCAATATTTCTTAGCTTCTCACCCGACATCAGCTTGCGCTCGATGTGTTCCAGCGTGACGTTTTTGGTTTCCGGGATAAGCCAGAATGTAATACCGATAAAAGCGACGTTCAATGCGGTATACAGCCAGAATGTACCCGCCGCGCCGATGCTGTCGAGCAGCGTCAGGAACGTGGCGCCAATGATCATGTTCGACACCCAATTGGTGGTGGTCGAGCAGGTAATACCAAAATCGCGGCATTTCAGCGGCTGAATTTCCGAACACAGGATCCACACCACCGGCGCGGCGCTCATCGCGTAACCTGCAATGCACATCATGGTCATACCGACTGACAGCCAGGACAGACCACTGGAAGCCGTGCCGTTATCAAACTGCATCAGGCAATAGCCGAGTACCAGCGTCCCAATGGCCATCACGCTGAAACCAATTTTCAGCGCCGGTTTGCGTCCGGCTTTATCAACCGTAAAGACGGCAATAAATGTCGCGAACATGAACGTTAAGCCAACCACCAGCGTGGCAATCATCTGCTGTTCGGTGGTGGTAAAGCCCGCCATTTTAAAAATGCGCGGCGCGTAGTACATGATGATATTCATCCCGGTGAACTGCTGCATCGCCTGCAACAACATTCCGAGGAAAACCGCGCGACGCACGTTACGGTTAATTTTAAACAGCGCCCATCCGCCCTGCTTCAGCTTCAGGCTTTCACGGATTTCGTTCAGCTCATCGCGGGCTTTTTCTGACGTATCACGCAGCATTCGCAATACTTCTTCGGCTTCGATGTGGCGACCTTTTTCCGCCAGCCAGCGCGGACTGTTCGGCAGGAAAACCACCAGGATAATCAGTAAAACCGCCGGGAGCGCCAGCACCCCCAACATGGCGCGCCAGTTACCGCTGTAGCTAAATGCCGTATCAGATAAAAAGGCCAGCACAATACCCAGCGTAACCATTAACTGGTACATACTGATCATCTTACCGCGCACATTCTCACTGGCCATTTCGGAAAGATAGAGCGGCGCGGTGTAAGACGCGATACCCACCGCAACGCCCAGCACCACGCGGGCAAAAATAAGCATTTCAACGCTGGACGCAAACGCCGATCCCAGAGATCCGACGACAAAAAGGATCGCGCCCGCCATCAGGCTGTATTTACGTCCCAGGCGGAATGACAGCCAACCATTAAATAGTGCGCCAATTGCCGCACCCAGCATCATGCTGCTCACCACCCACTCCTGCAGACGACTGATCAGGACAAAATGATCGGTGATGAAAGGCAGCGCGCCCGCTATCACGCCAATATCCAGGCCGAATAACAATCCTGCGACAGCCGCAGAGATAGAGACAAACATATTCATACGTCGCGTATCGCGCACAGGGCGCGGCGCTAAAGCAGCATCATTATTTATTGAGACCATTTTTTCCTGCCAGATACAGAGTAAACCATGTCCCTGAAAGTAAGGGATCCCTTACATGGAGCGTCAGGCGGGAAACGGCAAAAACATGGATGAAATAGCTACACCACCTCGTTATGTGATGGATATTCCAATTTTAAAATTTATCAGCAACCACTCAATTAAATTTAATTTATTGATATTAAAGAGGATTAAACATTACAAATTCATACATATATAATTATGTATGGATTAATTTATAGACAGAATATGGATTAAAATAACTTAAAACCAAAAAAACCCTGCCAGATGACAGGGTTTGTTGTTCAGAGAATGTATTAACGTGCCAGCCAGCCGCCGTCTACCGCAACGGTATAGCCGTTAATATAGTCAGACGCGCTGGACGCCAGGAACACAACAGGCCCCATCAGGTCGCTCGGCAGTCCCCAACGTCCTGCCGGAATACGATCGAGGATTTCTGCGCTACGCTGCTCATCAGCACGCAGTTGCTGAGTGTTGTTAGTCGCCATATAACCCGGCGCAATCGCGTTGACGTTGATGTTATGTTTTGCCCACTCGTTCGCCATCAGACGGGTGACGCCCATTACGCCGCTTTTAGACGCGGTGTAAGACGGAACGCGGATACCGCCCTGGAAAGAGAGCATAGAGGCGATATTGATAATTTTGCCGCCGTTACCCTGAGCGATAAAGTGCTTCGCCGCGGCCTGAGACATAAAGAATACGCTCTTAATGTTCAGGTTCATCACGTCATCCCAGTCTTTTTCGCTGAAGTCGATCGCATCGTCACGACGGATAAGGCCCGCATTGTTGACCAGAATATCGATATGGCCGAATTCTGCCACTGCGCGCTCCAGCAGAGCTGGAATACCATCAATTTGGCGCAGGTCGGCGGTCAGACTCAAGAAACGGCGGCCCAGTGCGGTCACGCGTTCGATGGTTTCCGTCGGTTCAACAATGTTGATACCGACAATATCGCAACCCGCTTCCGCCAGCCCCAGCGCCATACCCTGACCCAGGCCGGTGTCGCAACCGGTCACAACGGCGACTTTACCTTCAAGAGAGAATGCATTCAAAATCATTGTAAATCCTTAATTTTTTATAATGCCCGCCGCAGGCAGGCACGGCTGTCGCCCGCAACTAGCGCAGATCTTTGACGGCGACATGGTCCATATCATCAAAGACCTGGTTTTCACCCACCATGCCCCAAATGAACGTATAAGCTTTTGTGCCAACGCCTGAGTGAATAGACCAGCTCGGCGAAATCACCGCCTGCTCGTTGTGCATCACAATATGACGCGTTTCCTGGGGCTGTCCCATCATGTGGAAGACGCAGGTATCTTCTTCCATGTTGAAGTAGAAGTAGACTTCCATACGGCGTTCATGGGTATGGCACGGCATGGTGTTCCACAGGTTGCCCGGCGCCAGTTCAGTCAGGCCCATGCTCAACTGGCAGGTTTCCAGCACATCCGGCACAAAATATTTATTGATGGTGCGACGATTACTGGTGAGGTTGTCGCCCAGCGTCACTGGCGCAACGTCAGCAGGCGTGACTTTTTTGGTTGGATAAGTCGTGTGGGCCGGTGCGCAGTTGTAGTAAAACTTCGCCGGTTTCGCCGTATCAACGCTGGCAAACACGACTTCTTTTGCCCCTTTGCCGACGTACAGCGCATCACGATGACCAATTTCATAGCACTGACCGTCAACGGTAATCGTGCCCGGACCACCGATGTTAATCACACCCAGCTCACGGCGTTCGAGAAAATAGGTTACGCCCAGTTGTTTACCGACTTCGCCACCCACAGAGACGGTTTTGGCCACAGGCATAATACCGCCGACAATAATACGGTCGATGTGGCTGTAAATCATGGTGTATTCATCTGCGACAAATACTTCTTCGACCAAAAACTCATTACGCAGCCCCTGAGTGTCGAGGGTTTTTGCATGCGCACTATGGATGCTTTGTCTTACGTCCACATTTACCTCCAGTGATAAATTGACCGTGAATACTTTAACGAATAGCAAAACGCTGTTCCGTTTTATCTAATGCGCTCATGATAGCCCTCCCGGATAGGGTTTTCAATTACAAATGAAACGTTGTTTCACTTTTTCCGCATCTTATTATCAAAAGTGTAATTGCGATCACGCTCGGCAAATAAATCGCGGGAGCACTTCAAATAAAATCATTTAAAACAATTAGATAGATAAAACACAAAGGAGATAATCATGAGTGGCAGGGGTAAGACATTGAAAATACAGCCGGGCACATACGATGTTCGCACACCTTTGCTGACAAAGTGCGCAGTCAATCACATGAAATGAAACAATGTTTTGATATATTGACGGCGTTTAGAGTGTATGTTTCTGTAACTGGCCTTGCCCTCCTGTTGGAGGGCTTTTTTATGGATGCCGGGGTAACACACAAAAAAGGCGTTTAAGAAGGGAAATCCAAGATCGTTAGTCTCGTTCGATAGCGAGCGCCACCCCTTGACCGCCGCCGATACACAGCGTTGCCAGCCCTTTGTGCGCCCGACGTTTCACCATTTCATGCACCAGCGAAACCAGAATACGACAACCCGATGCGCCAATCGGATGGCCAAGCGCAATAGCGCCGCCGTTCACATTTACCCGCCGCTCATCCCACTCCAGCATTTTCCCAACGGACAATGCCTGCGCGGCGAACGCTTCGTTGGCTTCGATCAGATCAACATCAGCCAGTTGCCAGCCCACACGCTCAAGGCAGCGGCGCGTAGCATACACTGGCGCAATCCCCATCAGTGCGGGATCGACCCCGACGCTGGCGAACGCGCGAATGCGGGCCAGCACCGGCAAATTCAGCTCCTGCGCCTTGGCCTCGCTCATCATCATCACCGCGGCGGCGCCATCGTTGATGGATGAGGCGTTCCCCGCGGTGACCGAACCGAGCCGGTCGAAGGTAGGATCCAGACGCGCCAACCCTTCCGCACTGGCATCGGTACGCGGTTGCTCATCGGTATCCACTACGAATGATTGGCCATTACGCTGGGTCACCACCGGCACGATTTCATCTTTAAAGCGTCCGGCGTCGATAGCCATCCGAGCCTTGTGTTGCGAGTGCAGCGCGTAGGCATCCTGTAATTCACGGCTAATGCCATATTCCCGCGCCAGGTTTTCCGCAGTGACGCCCATATGATAATCGTTGAAAGCATCCCACAGACCGTCATGCACCAGGCTGTCGACCAGTTGACTGTTCCCCAGTTGTGCGCCAGTGCGGCTATCGGTAAGGACATGCGGCGCACGGCTCATATTCTCCTGCCCGCCGGCAATCACAATGTCAGCTTCACCGCACTGGATAGCCTGGGTCGCCAGATGCAGCGCTTTCAGCCCCGAACCGCAAACATCGTTAATGGTGATGGCGGAAACGGTATTAGGTAGCCCACCATTGATGGCGGACTGACGGGCCGGGTTCTGCCCGGCACCTGCGGTAAGCACCTGCCCGAGGATCACTTCATCCACGGCGTGAACATCCACGCCCGTGCGTTCCAGCAACGCTCTGACCACCATGCTGCCTAACTCAACGGCAGAGTGGCGCGCCAGTGTTCCCTGGAAGCAGCCGATCGGTGTCCTTAACGCCCCGACTATCACAACCTCTTTCATCACTACCTCAGCGCAAAATAACACCGCAATAGTAGATGATTGTTAAAAGTAGTTATCAAAGTTGTTTAAAAATGGTGATTTTTATCACAAAGGAATTTCGTATCATTTATTGGTCATCTGAACGCCACTCTGCTGTAAATGGTCGCGCAGCCAACTTCCCGCCACGCCAGGCGGTGATTTCTTATTCCACAACAGATCGATAGAGATAGCCTTTGGCCAGCCGGACACCTGTAGCTGAACCAGCGGTTTTTCCGCGGCAAACTCCTCCACCAGCGCACAAGGGAGCGCGCACCAACCGAATCCCTGAACCGCCATACTCAGCAACAACAAATAGTTAGGCGCTGACCAGACCGGTCCGCGCGCCACGTTAGTACCGCTTTCCAGGTAGGTATTCAGGCGCAGTTCGCGCCAGGTGTGGAGTTGTTCCCATTGTAGTTTTTCCTGACTCGCCAGCGGATGCGAGTCCGCAACGTACAACCCCATCCAGGACTGCATCGGCAGCCGCGTCACGCCCATGTCGGTCGGGTAATCCTCTCTTGCCTCAATCAATCCGACCTGCGCGCGCCCTTTTTGCAGCAGATCGATCACGTCTTCATCTTCACCAATCAGACATTCAAACTCGGTATGCGGAAACTTGCGGTCAAACTGCACCATCAGTTCTTCCAGCACATCCGGGTGCAGCGTGTCCGAAAGCACGAAGGTCAGGCGCGCCTCCGTCTCACCCGACAGCGAGATTGCCGCCTCATCGAGACGTTCGCTGGCCGTCAAAATTGCCTGCACATAGCCCAGCACCCGTTTACCTTCTTCGGTCAGCGTTGGCTGACGGGAGGATCGGTCAAACAACGCAAAACCGAGATCGGCTTCCAGATGCGCAATTGCCGTACTGATAGTGGACTGGCTTTTACGCAGCCGTCGGGCCGCCGCAGAAAATGAGCCGCAGGAAACGGTCTCTACAAATGCCGTTAACGCTTCAGGAGAGTAACGCATGAACTATCTACTTTATCGATGGATACTATCTTTTAGATATCACATAAAACGATAAAATTGCCACCATTCCGTTATCCGGGCATCAAAGAAGGTTTTAGGTTATGCAACACGATATAGTCCAGCGCCGCTCGTTAGTAGAGCGAATTTTTCATGCCGTTTGTTTTGAAGGCATTGCCACCGCGATCCTTGCGCCGACTACCGCGTGGCTGATGCAGCGTTCGGTGCTGGAAATGGGCGGACTGACCATTATTCTGGCTACCACGGCGATGATCTGGAATATCATTTATAACGCCCTGTTTGACCGCTTATGGCCGTCGCATCGGGTAAAACGTACGGCTAAAGTTCGCGCCTTTCACGCCTTAGGCTTCGAGAGCGGGTTTATTGTGATCGGGGTGAGCATCGTGGCCTATGTGTTGAACGTCAGCCTGCTTCAGGCATTCACGTTGGAAATAGGTTTCTTCCTGTTCTTCCTGCCGTACACCATGTTCTATAACTGGGCGTATGACACATTACGCGAGCGCATGATGAAGCGCCGCCAGCAGCGCGTTACTGCCTGATAATTCAATAAATAGTCGGAATTATCTTGATTCCGGCTATTCATCCATTCACCAGCCCGCTTGTTCACACTTCCCCCAGCCCCTCTCATTTGTGGTAAATTGCGCTTCTTTTTGTTTATTTTATAGTTGATACGTTCAAATAATGTCGAAAATTTGGTCAAAAGAAGAGACTCTCTGGAGCTTCGCACTATATGGGACTGCCGTCGGCGCAGGAACCCTCTTCCTCCCCATACAGCTGGGTTCTGCAGGCGCGGTGGTGCTGTTTATCACCGCCCTCGTGGCCTGGCCGTTAACCTACTGGCCACACAAGGCGCTGTGCCAGTTTATCCTGTCGTCAAAAACGTCAGCAGGCGAAGGCATCACCGGTGCAGTCACCCATTACTACGGCAAGAAGATCGGTAACCTGATCACCACTCTCTATTTTATTGCCTTCTTTGTCGTCGTGCTGATCTACGCCGTGGCGATAACCAATTCACTCACCGAACAGCTGGCAAAACATATCGCCATCGATTTGCGTGTTCGCGTGCTGGTGAGTCTCGGCGTGGTGCTGGTACTGAACCTGATTTTTCTGATGGGCCGACAAGCCACCATTCGGGTTATGGGCTTTCTGGTATTCCCGCTCATCGCGTACTTTTTGTTCCTTTCGCTCTACCTGACCGGAAGCTGGCAACCAACGCTACTCACCGGCCAGATGTCTTTCGATCAGCACACGCTTCATCAGGTTTGGATCTCTATTCCCGTGATGGTTTTCGCTTTTAGCCATACGCCAATTATCTCAACGTTCGCCATTGACCGACGTGAGAAATACGGCGAGCAGGCCATGGGTAAATGCAAAAAAATCATGAAGGTCGCCTACGTCATCATCTGCCTGAGCGTACTGTTTTTCGTCTTCAGCTGTTTGCTTTCGATTCCGACAAACTATATCGAAGACGCGAAAAATGAAGGCGTGACCATTCTGTCAGCGTTATCGATGATGCCAAACGCACCGGCATGGCTGTCGATTTCCGGGATTATTGTCGCCGTTGTGGCGATGTCAAAATCGTTCCTTGGCACCTACTTTGGCGTGATTGAAGGGGCAACAGAAGTGGTAAAAACGTCGCTGCATCAGGTGGGCGTGAAGAAAAGCCGGGCTTTTAACCGCGCCCTGTCCATTATGTTAGTTTCGGCCATTACGTTTATCGTCTGCTGCATTAATCCTAATGCGATTTCAATGATTTACGCCATTAGCGGGCCACTCATCGCCATGATTTTGTTTATCATGCCGACTCTCTCCACTTATCTGATACCGGCGTTAAAGCCGTACCGTTCAGTGGGTAATCTGATCACTCTGATTGTCGGGTTGCTGTGTGTATCTGTGATGTTTTTTGGCTAGAACATATAGTTAACGGCTCATTCTCCTGAAATTGGGTGCGATGCCGCTCATTTAACGACTCAGTTTCAGAAAGTATCAACCTGTGTTAGCGGAAGTAATGAACATGCTATCTCAGAGAAAGGGTTCCGTTCACCTCATGTTCATTGTTTCTCTGAAGTACCGATTCCTGTGAACGTGCAAGGGAGGCTCACCGCCGCCTCCCTTGCAACCCAGGCTCCCGGCGGGAAAATCGTCGCTACGCGATTCATTCGTCTTATGCCGTCTGCCTGTCGGGTCGGGGCGGAGCCTGCGTCCATGCAGGCCGTCCCCTCTGTCCGCATCCCTGCGGACAGCCCCGGTCAGCCGTCAACAACTCATCGATTTTCAGCCGGACCGGAGTCATCGCTTCAACGCTCTGACTTCCGTTAAATCTGTTTTGCTGTTTAAACAAAAAACGCAAATGGTCAGGTGTGGGCTGGTCCGGCTGAAAATTGCCGACGTGTTTCCGTAAGGCCGGGAGAGCCAGCATGGATGCTGGCTCAGGACGCGCTTTGCAAGGACGCTACCTCGCGCCCGGCCCGGTAGCCTGGAGGAATGAGCGGAGGGGACCGCGGAGCGGCAATTTTCCCGCCGGGAGCCGGGATTGTAAAGGGCGTGGCGAAGAACGCCCTTTACACGTTCACGGGTATCGATGCTTCAGATAAATGACACTGCTGAGGTGAACGGAACCCTGAGCAAGAATCACATATTCACCCTACATGCTTAACTTGACGGTATTGAACGTGAATGAGCCGTTCAACTGACTTATTTGATATACGAATCCAGTACTTTCAGGACCACATCCAAATCTTCTTCGCGCTTTATTTCATCGCCCTGATGCACGATGTGCTCGGTCAGATGCCCCTTAATCACCTCACGCATTAACCCGTTTACCGCACCGCGGATCGCCGCGATTTGCTGCAATACTGCCGCGCATTCATGCGGTTCATCCAGCATGGTTTTCAACGCCGCTACCTGCCCCTGAATCTTACTGGTTCGGGCTTTCAGCTTTTGTTTGTCGCGGATCGTATGTGACATAGCTTTACCTTTTTAACGTCTTGCCGTAGCGACAATACCATCGACATTCTACTGGGGGGTAGTATTTAATACTGGGGGGGAGTAGAATCGGGCAAAATTAAACAACTAAGAATCATTCTCATGGGTGAGTTTTCTACACTTCTTCAGCAAGGCAATGCCTGGTTTTTCATTCCCAGCGCGATTTTATTGGGTGTGTTACACGGTCTGGAACCGGGACATTCGAAAACGATGATGGCGGCCTTTATTATTGCCATTAAAGGCACCATCAAACAGGCGGTGATGCTGGGGCTGGCGGCTACACTCTCGCATACCGCCGTGGTGTGGTTGATAGCACTGGGCGGGATGTATATCAGCAAAGCGTTTACCGCCCAGGCCGTTGAGCCCTGGCTGCAGTTTGTCTCGGCGATTATTATTCTCGGCACTGCATTCTGGATGTTCTGGCGCACCTGGCAGGGAGAGCAGAACTGGCTGGCCCGGACGCATCACGAGCATCACCATGATCATGACGATCATCATCATCACCACCATCATCATGACCACGATGATGCTCATCACCATCATCACCACGAACACGATCATGACCATGCCGCGCTGGCAGGGCTGAGCGAGGATTCAAAAGAGTATCAGGATGCCCACGAACGGGCGCATGCCACTGATATTCAGCGCCGCTTTGCGGGCAAAGAGGTCACCAACGGCCAAATATTACTGTTCGGCCTGACCGGCGGGCTTATCCCGTGCCCAGCCGCCATTACGGTGCTGCTGATATGCATCCAGCTCAAAGCCTTCACGCTGGGCGCGACTATGGTGCTGTGCTTCAGCCTAGGACTGGCGTTGACGCTGGTGACGGTGGGTGTGGGCGCAGCAATCAGCGTACAGCAGGCGGCCAAACGCTGGAGTGGATTTAATACGCTGGCACGCAAAGCGCCTTATTTTTCCAGTGCGCTCATTGCGATGGTCGGCTTATATATGGGGATCCACGGCTATATGGGGATCGTCGGTTAACGAGCAGTGTGCGCAGCAGCAGTTGCCGCTGCGCGTAAATCCAGACTAGCTTGCGACATTCCCCCACACCAGTTGTCCTTTATGGAAGGTCGCGGTGCGGGGCGAGATGCGGGCAACCGCTTCTGCCGAACAGGAGGCATCCACCAGCACAAAGCTGGCTTCATCCTGCGCTTTCGGCCACACGCGTTCACCTTTATCGTTTAGCGGCAGCACATCGCCGGTGGCAAGAAACAGCGCGCGCGACAGGTTAAGCTCGTTGGGGCGAATATAGAGCTGCGCGTACAGATTCGCCTTCTCCAGCATGTCTCCCAGCCCGTACGGCGACCAGTGGTCAATCACGCTGTCGGTCCCGGTAATCACCTCCACGCCTTTGTCACGCAGTTGTTTGAGCGGCATATGCAGCGTGCCAATCGGCACCGTCGAGGCAATGGTAATCTGCTGAGCCGCCATACGAGTCGCCAGCGCGTCAACCTGCTGTTCGTTCAGCGTTGCCAGCGCGAAAGCGTGGCTGATGGTCAGTTTGCCCTTCAACTGCGGCGTTTTCTCTACCGTTTCCACCATGTAATTCACCGCCGCCACGCCCGCCGGGCTGGTTTCGTGCAGATGAATATCCACGCCTTTATCGTAATCCAGCGCAATCTGGAACATAGTGTCGAGGGATTTTTCCATCGCCCCGTCCACGCTGGTTGGGTCCAGACCGCCAACGTAATGCGCCCCCGCTTGCATCGCTTCACGCATCAGCGGTTCAGATTTTGATAACAGCAGGCCATGCTGCGGAAATGCCACGATTTCACAGGCAAAACCCGGCTGACGACGCGCCAACACCGCCTGCAAGTTTTCCAGGTTTTTCAGCCCGGAAACCGGTTCGATGTTGCAATGGCTGCGAGCAATCGAGGTACCTTTAGATTGCAGCAAATCGATAAGCTTTTCCGCGCGCTCCTGGGTGTAAGGCTGGAGTTCAGGCAGCAGCTTTTGCTCCAGGCGGATCATATCCTGAATCGTGGTGCCAGCCGGACGGTTCAGTGAGCGCCACGGACCGCCATAAAAGGTTTTATCCAGGTGGATGTGCATGTCGCGCATAGCGGGCAGCATCAGCTTGCCGCCCGCATCGTAGTGCGGCAGTGTCGCATCCGGATGCTGCTTATTCTCGCGCAACGCAACGATTTTTCCGTCCTGGATTTCGATGGTTTGCAGCGCGGTACGGGTATGGACTGCCACCGCGTTTTCGTAATCAAACCCTGCTTCCAGCAGAACGTTGTCCAGGTAATAGTGTTTATCGTTAATCGTCATTGTGCTCTTCGACCCGCAGGTGTTCCCGACAGGATTAGCAGCATACGCGACCGGGGCCACCGCGCCAAACAGCGCGGCAGCGGTCACCATTTTTCCGCTCTGGCTTAAAAATTCGCGGCGGCTGTTACTTTCTTTCATTCGCATCTCCTCTCAGGAATGGACAATGTGGGTACCCGTTTCGCCGCGGAGTGCGGCGGGCAGACATTCCGGCGTGGTGATGATCACTCGCTTACCTCCGCGTGCCAGGAATGTCAGGCTGGCAACGATTTTGGGTAGCATGCTGCCCGGCGGGAAATGTCCTTCCTGCATATAGCGGGTCATCGTGGCGACATCCACCGTATCCAGCGCCTGCTGCTCAGGTTTGCCAAAGTGAATACACACTTTCTCAACACCGGTGGTGATCACCAGAATGTCGGCGTGAATCTCCTGCGCCAGCAGCGCTGTGGAAAGATCTTTATCAATCACCGCGTCCACGCTCTGGTAATCACCTTGCTCACCACGCACCACCGGGATCCCGCCGCCGCCCGCGCCAATCACCACAAAGCCTTGCCGGGTTAGCGCCTTAATCGCCTCCGCTTCGACGATGCGCTTCGGCTCTGGCGAAGCGACCACCCGACGGTAGCCGCGCCCGGAATCCTCCACAAAGCGCCAGCCGGGATTGACCCGCAGCAGTTCATCGCGCTGGGCTGCGTTAAAGAATGCGCCGATAGGTTTGGTTGGATTAGCGAAGCCCGGATCGTTTTTGTCGACCTCCACCTGGGTCACCACGGTGACCGCTTTCTGCTCGCCGCGCCGCGCCAGACGATTGTTCAGCGCTTGTTGGATCAGATAACCGATGCCGCCCTGGGTATCGGCGACACAGTTTGCCAACGGGGTCAACGGCAAACCTTCACGCTCATGCGCGATTTCCGCCCGTCGCAGATCCAGCCCCACCTGCGGTCCGTTACCGTGCGTCAGCACAATGTTGTAGTCCGATGCCAGCATCTCCAGCACCGTATCCGCCACCGCTTTCACCGCTTCAGCCTGGTGCGCAATCGACTGGCTGGCGTTATCTTTGATAATGCTGTTGCCGCCAATGGCAACGACCACAAGTTCTTTCATAGTGTCATCTTCCGCTTGCAGGCGATTCAGGTGGATTTTGTCGGTTGCTGCTCAGGCGCAGTCACCGCTTCACGGCTGTCGAGCACATGCTTGAGGACAAACATGCCGCTCATCATCAGGTAGGCCAGCACAAACATCATTGAGCTGCCCTCTGCAAAGCCGACCGCCGGGGAGTGGATCACGCCAAACAGCGACAGCAGTGCGCCAAAGGCGGCGGCAATCGCCCCACGCAGCGGCTTATTCATAATGGCGAAGATGGCGACACAGCCCCACAGCATGCTGGCCAGCGGCGCGCCGCTTCCCAGATGCACCAGCCCGTCGTAATAGACGCCTTTGCTGTGCAGCAGGTCGCTACCGAGCTTACCGGCTGACGTACCGGCCGCGCCCATCACGCTATTAACGATGGTTAGCGCCCAGTTAGCGATCCATGGGAACAGACAGATGAAGATAACGGGAACCTCGACTTTGGGCGTTTCTCGCACCACCTGGTTGGCGGTCACCACGCCGATAAACACCAAAATCGGCACTATCGCGGTCATCGGAATAATGGCGAGCATAAACGCCCCCAGACCAAACAGCGGTACCAGGAACATGGTGATGCCTGAAGCGAGGGTGTAACCAATGCTGGCGCCCATCGCCTTCCAGCCTGCATGGCCGACATACACGGTCACCGGGAACGGGTTGCCCAGCATGCAACCGAGCATGGAGGCAAAACCGTTCGCCATCATGACCTTACGGGTGTTGTACTCATCGCCTGCGGCGTGCGCGCTTTCTATGTTTTCGAGGTCAAAAATGTAGTTCGCCAGACCCAGAGGCACCGCAGACGCCAGATACGGCAGCGCGTGCGGCAACCCTTGCAGGAAGCTGTCGACATGAATTTCCGGCGGGTTAAAGCCAAAAGAAGACATCGACGCTTTAATCGCTTCCGGGCTTTGCAAACCCGAGATCCACGCCAGGGCCGTCCCGGCAATCAGCAGCAGCAAACCGGTAGGAATACGGGCAAAAATCGGCTTCTTACCGAACCAGTTAATAAAGATCAGCAGCAGGACGATGAAAGAAACGGTTGGCGCTTCAAATGCCTGCAGCATTGGGTTCATCGCCAACAGCAGCAGGCCCAGGCCGGATAAACAAGAGAGCAGTACCGTTCGTGGGATCATCTTGCGGATGGTCTCGCCCAGGAAGGAGCCGCCCACCAGGATTAACGCTTCCACAAAGCACCATACCAGCGCAATCTGGATGGCGAAGTTGGCATCTTTGGTTTGCTGATAAACCGGCATCAGCACCAGGAAGGTCACGGTAAAGATCGACGGTGCGCTCGGCCCGGACGGCAGCGCCGTTACGTCATTACGTCCGGTGTGTTTTGCCATTTGCAGGCCAAACCAGGCGTAGCAGACGCTGGCCACCAGCACCGCCAGGCCAAAGGCAGGCGCAATGCGGCCATAGACTATTTCGGTTGGGATCCCGACGACAAAAATGAGCAGCCCCATCATTGTCAGCAGGTTCGTCAGGTTGTTGGTCATCAGCCCAAAGTAAGCCGCCCAGTCACCACGTTTCCATTCTAGTTTTATGCTGTTCATGGAATATCCTTAACAGGTTAAGCATCGTTTGCGATCGCGGAGATCGCCCAGCCCTGCAGGTAAGCAACGTTTTGCGCTTTGCTACTGTGGGGCTAACACCGTTAGCCCCGGTTGTTGTTATTAGCAGTAGCGGTCACGCCAGTTGAGGATCGCCTTTTCAAAACAGGCGAACGGCGGGTGAACGATTCCGGCGCCGATCATGCCGATCCCCGCATCTTTGTGCGCAATGGCGGTGTTGATCACTGGCAAAATGCCGGTGCTGCCCACGCGCGTAATGTCGATAGCAGTCGGTACGCCCATAAAACCGAGCAGCGGAATGGTAACGTTGGGGTTTTCACCGAGGGTGATTTCGCGCATCTGGCGAGAGAAATCGACCGCCTCCTCGACCGTACCGCCGACCAGCGCCACAATGGCAGGCGCCGTCGCCATGGCAAAACCGCCAATGCCATAGGTTTCGGTAATCGCGCTATCGCCAATATCGCGCCCGGAATCTTCCGGCTTATAGCCCGCGAACATTGGGCCAATCACCTGCTGCGCCGGACCGGTAAACCATTGCCCCGGCAACCCGCTGACGCGCAGACCGAACTCGACGCCGTTACGCGCCATCGTCGTGACCACGGTGCTGTATTCAATGCCGTGTGCAGCGTCCATCGCGGCTTTACACATCGCCATCCAGGTCGGCCCGGAGAAGTAATCACTGCTGAGGACGAACTCGAATACCTCGCGCTGCTGCTCAACCGGATAACCGGTCTGGATGATCCACGGCGTTAGCGCCTGAATCAGTAGCGCCGTCCCGGCGTTGTTACGGTTATGGCATTCATCGCCCATGTGCAACGCCTGCGCCAGCATCAGACGCAGATCGATTTCGCCCGCCAGTTTCATGGCATCACGCAGCATCGGTCCCATCACATCGCGCATCCAGTTCAGGCGATCGATAACGCTCTGATCGTTCGCCCCCATGCGCAGGATCTTCGCCATCTGCTCGCTCATATTGGTATATGCGCGGTTGCCGTAGGTTTTGTTCTCCACGATGTGCATAAACATCGACGCCGACGTCACACCCGCCATCGAGCCAACACAGTCATGCTCGTGGCACGGAGAGAAGATGATCTCCCCCGAGGCGGCCAGTTCGGCGGCTTCATCCAGATCTTTCGCCAGCCCTTCAAACACCAGCGCCCCGGTTACCGCGCCCTTCATCGCGCCGCACATTTTTTCCCAGCGGATCGGCGGGCCGGCGTGCAAAATGGTGTTGCGGGTCATGCCCGGCACCACGTTGATGGCCTGGTCATAACCAATCAGCACCGGATGTGACTGGATGATGCGCTCCAGCGCCTGCTGGTTAGCGGCCGCGATTTTGTCCGCCAGCGGCGAATCAGCAATGTCGTCCAGCGCCGCGACCACCTGCATGTTGCCCTGGCCCGGCGGCGTCCAGTCAAGCTGGGTTACCGGTACGTTCTGCTTTTTCAGGTCATCGCTGAACATCGCGATGCCGACGTTAATCACGTTCAGCGGCTGGTTAAACAGTGTCTGGCTCATCAGGCTTCCTCCCCTTTACAGATAAATTCACGCGCCAGCAATCCGGTGTTGGTACTACTGCTCGCCCAGATAACCCCGGCATCGGTCAGCATCTGGCACTGTTTTTCCAGCGACGGCGTATCGAGATCGGTTCCCAGCACATAGCCGAGGATTTCCAGAGGACGACCCTCTGCGGCAGCGATCGCTTTGGCTTCAACGATCGCGTCCAGCATCACCCCGACCGGATCTTCATGCGATCCAAATCCAAGCACGAAATCCATCACGATCACGCCCACTTCAGGATCGCGCGCCTCCTGCAACAGACGACTGATACGGTTGGTGGGATCGATCATCGGGTGTGGTTTACCGTTGGTAAAATCGTCATCACCGAAATCAAGGAAGGTATGCGCCACGCTGCGGTTGAGATCTTTCAGGCGGAACGCCGGATCGGGGTGAATGTTGCTGTAAACCTGCGCGTGTTTTTCCATGGCGGCAAACATCGCCTCATCACACAACGTGCCGCCGCAGAATAAGCCACGGATGTACTTTTGCTGTGGGGTCAGGCGGGCGCGGACCTCTTCAATCAGCGGCCAGTTGAGCGGATGCAGGTCCAGGCTCTCTTTTTTCACGCCGGTCAGCAGCACCGCTTTCAGCGCCGCTTCTTTGGTACCGCGTGCAAACTGCAGACCTTGTTCATCCGCAGGCGCGGCTTCGCGTCCGAGGAAGCACACCACGACTGGCTTTTGGCAGGCGCGCGCACGCTCCAGCACCTTGCGCGCCACCGCTGGGGCAGGAGGTTTAGAGATAAGCGCAATGATTTCGGTTTGCGGATCGGCTTCCAGCATGCCAATCGCATCAAGCATCATCAGGCCGCCAATCTTCTCACTCAGATCGCGACCACCGGTGCCAATCAGTTGGGAAATCCCGCCGCCAAATTCATGAATGCGCACGCTCAGTTCCTGGCTGCCGGTGCCGGATGCGCCCACAATCCCAATGTTGCCGCGACGTACCGCGTTGCCAAAGCACAGCGCCGCGCCGTTAATAATGGCGGTTCCGCAGTCTGGCCCCATCATCAACAGCCCCTTTTCGTGCGCCAGCTGTTTTAGCGCCAGTTCATCCTCAAGAGAAACGTTGTCAGAGAACAGCATCACATTGAGGTTATTTTGCAGCGCCTGACGCGCTTCACGCGCCGCAAACAAACCGTTGACCGAGATCACCGACAGATTGCTGTCAGGAACATGCTTTTTCGCGCTGGCGAGCGTGGCATAGCGCGCTTCATGCTGGCCGCCCTGCTCTTTATGCGTAAACAGATCTTCAATTGCGACCAATGTCTGGTCGTTCGCCGCCTCGCTGGCGCCTTTAATGACAATCATCAGGTCGCCACTTTTGGCCTCTTCCAGTTCAGGCGTCAGCAGGCCGAGATTCTTCAGCACGCCCTTGTTCATTTCCGTAGCCATCGCCACGAATGCCTGCTCAACGCCATCGAGCTTATTGGCGCGTGTGGAGATAGACATCAGTGAAACGGAATCAAAATACGTGTTCTTTTTAACAACTATCCTGATCGACATAATTCCCTCCGGACCTGTGGCTCAGGGCGCAGGCGTCCGCCATGCCATACAGCATGTCGCAGCCAGAACTTGAGCCGATATTTTTAATGTCAGTAATATATTGCGTAGAAACGGGTTGTTGCTCAGTAATAATATGCTGCAGCAGCCGCACGACGCTTTCCCGATAACGTTGATGCAAAGCTTCTTCGAGCGTTATTTTGCTAAGTAGCGTCGTATTATTTCCGGCGCATTGTAATGCCGCTAAAAAATCCCCACGATATTTCTCCAGCGGATGTCCTGGGATTAATAAAATGGCACTTAAGCCCACTAAATAATCATCGGATGATGGCGTCAGGCCAATTCCCAGACCAATTAAATGGCTGGCCGCTGTTGAAATATTTACTCCCGTATATAGCGCCGCTATTAGTGTCTGTCGGCGGTTGAGTAATTGACGGGTGATTTCCTGATAAAACGGGTTGTCCCCCTGATACAAAAATAATGTGTCGTCGCTGCTTAACTGTTGGCGGATTACCTCTTCCCAGCGCTGCCAGTGGACTGCGGCGAGGGTGACTGCATCTGGTGCCCACTGTGGTATGCGCCACGGCAGGCAACCAGAGGTCTCTATCCATTTATCTTTGCCAACGGCTATCCCCGACTCGGTAAATCTGACCTGCTCACCGGGGAGAAACAGGTTCGCGCAATGCGTCAGCGCCAGTCGACAGCTATTAGGCGCGTTATCACAACCTTCACTCAGCAACGTCAACAGTCGCTGCTGGTCAGGTATCAACAGGTTCACCGCGCGGGAAAAAACCTGTTCAACTTGCCCCGTCCCCCGGAAAGCGAGAAACGCGCTATCTGCGGTTAGCGCCTGTACGCATCGCCGTGATGGCGTAGCGATAGCGGCGCTCCTCTGTCAGGCTCCGGCGGCAATCAGCAGCTCGGCAATTTCGTGATAACCTTTCTCCCGCGCCAGTTCCAGCGGGGTTTTACCGTATTTATCCGTCATATGTGGGTTTGCGCCATGGTCAAGTAGCAGCTTGACGATCTCTTGCTGCTTCGCGCCGCCATCATTAAGCACAATGGCTTCCAGAAGCGGCGTCCAGCCCACGAAGTTGGTATGGTTGACATTGATATCGGTACGCAGCAGCAGCTCGCGCACGATCTCCACATGACCTTTTTCACTGGCTGGCGTAATGCCTACGCCGCCAAAACGACTCAGGCAGTTAAGGTCGGGGTTAGCAGGTAATACGGTACGCAGCAGCGTTAAATCGTTCGTCAGGCAGCTAATCAGGAAAGGATTAAAACAGGTTTGGTCCTGTTTATTAATATCGGCACCGGCGGCAATCAATAAAGAAACACAGTCATAATGCTTATTCAGGCTGGCAATAATAATGGCGGTACGTCCCTGGCGGTTCGTGGCATTAATATCCACATTTTTTGCCAGACAGGATTTTAATCCATCGGCATTACCTTGTTCTGCCGCCAGCAGAAATTCAGTAATGAGTTCTTTCTCTGACATAATTGCTCTCCTGCAGTTTTTTAGACTTTCTAAATATCCGATAAGCTGAGAATAGCAACAGAGTGTAGAGAATAACATCCGCTTAAATTTCATTCATCGTAAGCGCGTCAATTATTGAATAAAATTTAACAATGAGAGCAAAGCGTGCTGTAGTGCAATCTTTCCCTTATGGCTGGGGCGTTTTTTGCCACTCATGAATAGTCGGGTAAATCAAGCGGTATGCTGCGCGGATAGCGGCCTGCAATTAATATGCAGAAGTGTGATTGCCTTCAAATCAAATGTAAAACTAGTGTTAAATTCTGTTCAAAACTGATTGCTCTGTATAAGGATTACAAATACATTCAACAATCATTATGCGGCGGGGCGTGTTGGTAGCCTGAGGGGAGAAAAGATGAATTCCATTTTTACCGAGGAAAATCTGCTGGCATTTACCATGGCTGCCCGCTACAGCAGCTTCAGCAAGGCTGCGGAGGAGCTGGGCTTAACCACATCGGCTATTAGCTACACCATTAAACGCATGGAGATGGGGCTCGATGTGGTGCTGTTTACGCGTAGCACCCGAAGCATTGAGTTGACCGAGTCTGGTCGCTATCTGTTTCGCAAGGCCTCCGACCTGCTCAACGACTTCCACGCGATTAAGCGCAGCATTGATACCATCGCTCAGGGTATTGAAGCCCGGGTGCGCATCTGTATTAACCAGTTGTTGTACACCCCACAGCATACGGCGCGGCTACTGCAGGTACTCAAGAAACAGTTCCCTACCTGCCAGATAACCGTCACCACCGAGGTCTATAACGGCGTCTGGGATTCGATCATCAACAATCTTGCCAATATCGCCATTGGCGCGCCCGATACGTTACTGGACGGCGGCGGGATTGATTATACCGAGATCGGCGCTATTCGCTGGTCGTTTGCCATTGCCCCGGATCATCCGTTGGCTTTTATGCCTGAACCGATTTCTGAGAGCCAGTTGCGTTTGTATCCGAACATTATGGTGGAAGACACCGCCCACACCATTAACAAAAAGGTCGGGTGGTTGTTACACGGCCAGGAGTCGATTCTGGTTCCAGATTTTAATACCAAATGTCAGTGCCAAATTCTGGGCGAAGGCATCGGTTTTTTACCGGATTATATGGTGCGCGAAGCGATGGAAAAGTCGCTGCTGGTCACGCGACAGATCCACAATCCGCGTCAGGATTCACGGATGCTGCTGGCAACCCAGCATTCGGCAACCGGTCGAGTCACTCAGTGGATTAAAAAAGAGTTTGGCCCGCAAGGGGTACTGACGGGCATTTATCAGGATTTGTTGCATCGGGAGTGATATGCCGGATAAGGCTATCCGGCGGAAATCAGACTTCAGGCGCGAATATCGTCGTACTCGCGGGTTTTATCAAATTCATGTTTGGCAAACGGACACAGCGGAATCACTTTGCGATTTTCAGCGCGCATTTTCTCCACCACCTTCGCCACCAGCTGTTTGCCGACGCCCTGACCTTTCAGACTGGGGTCAACATCGGTATGTTCAATGATGCTCAGGTGCTCGCCCGTCGGCACAAAGACAATCTCGGCAACCTGATTGCCTTCAGCATCGTTGACATAAAATTTGTTGTGGCCTGCAAGAATTTCCATGGTTCCCTCACTTATTTCTGGCGATATTTCAGCGCACCGCTTGGACAGGTATCGATGACCTTAATAACCGTCGCGACATCCACTTCATCGGGGATTATCCAGGGTTTGCGTTTCAGATTGAAAAGCTTCGCGCTTCCCCGCACGCAGTTTCCTGAATGCTGACATATCGCCGTGTTGAAGTAGACGTCAATCTTCTCGCCGGTATAGGCCCGGTAACCTGCCTCCAGTAGTTCCTTTTCCACGACATTACCTCGCATTTTTATTGTCTGAGTCTAATCATAGACCGATGCGAGGCTGAAGGAAGTGGCGGGTAGCAGAAATATCACTCGGGCCTTTTCTGTAACAATGGCTCCCGCTCCGGCGGCAAATATTCCAGCATTGCAGGCGTCGGCGGCGGCAGGCGGTTATCGGCGATGTGCTTGTCCACATCGATATGACTGATTTCGCCATTCTCATGGTGATGGACCGTCAGCACCCTCGCTTTGTTCAACTCTGTAACCAGTTCACGGGTAATACGTAAACTTTCCGCCAGCTCATGGTCTTCCAGTCCTGGTCTGCGACTGCGACGCTCCACCCGAAAACGAAACTGGTTGTATTTCGCCCAGCCGATCAGCACCAGTCCGTTGACCAGCGCGACAAGGATGTAAAACGTGACCGTATCCAGTGTGGTGAAAAAGGGACGCACGCCCATATACGGTGAATGCGCCAGGGCCGTAATCAGCCCTTTGTAGATTAAGTATAAAAATCCAACCCAGGCAAAAATCGTTAACAGAACGTCAATGATGCGCGGCAACAGACGCCGCTCCGTAAAGATCAGCGGCTGACTCATGATTCGATCCTCCCTATTCCACGGTCAGGACTCACCCAGCGCGCCCTGCCGCGTTTGCGTTTGAGCATCACTTTCGGGAATGACACCAACGTGGTAAACAGGCTCAACAGCCAGTACACCACCGGGAACCAGATTATCCAGAACAATGAGGCGCCAATGCCTTTTTCATAGCGTCGTTCAATCATCAGGCTTATCGCAAACTGTATTAAGCAGACCACGCCGAGAATAAGTCCGGTAAAGGCTGGCGGGAACAGATGTTGAACATACAGCGAGTCCGGCATCGGGATCATCAGTCCCAGCAGGAACAGCACGATACTGATCGCATAGGCAAATGCCCAAGTGGTAGAAAAGCAGAACTCGAAAAATAGCGGCCACATGCGACGAAACTCCCACGACCACAGACGGCGCATGTTAACAATAAACACCTCCGCCCCGCCTTGCGCCCAGCGCAGGCGCTGCTTCCACAGCCCTCTTAACGTTTCAGGCATCAGGATCCAGCACAGCGCGCGCGGCTCAAAGAATATCGACCAATGGCGCAACTGCAGTTTCCAACTGATATCGATGTCTTCGGTGATCATGTCCGGGCTCCAGTACCCCACCTCGGCCAGCGCGCGACGACGAAACGCCGCAACTACGCCAGAGACGCTAAAGATCTGACCATAGACTCGTTGAGTACGCTTAATTAAGCCGATAATGGAAGAGAACTCACCGACCTGCACACGACCGATTAGCGTGGAACGGGTGCGAATACGCGGGTTGCCGGTTACCGCCCCAACGCGTGGGAACTGGATCAGCGGAGCGACCAGATACGCCACGGCATCGCGATCCAGTAACGCATCGCCATCAATACACACCAGGTAATCGCTGCGCGCAGCGGCCGCGCCCGTTTTGAGCGCCAGCGCTTTGCCCTGGTTTTCAGCCAGATGAATGACGCGCAGGCTGGGGTACTCAATCGCCAACTGTTCCAGAACATCGTGCGTATCGTCCGTTGAACCGTCGTTAATGGCAATCACTTCGATATTCTTGTAGCGCTGTGCCATCGCAGCGCCGATGGTTTCCCGCGCGTTGATCCCTTCGTTAAAGCAGGGGATCAAAATGGAAACCAGCGGATTTCCCTCCAGCGTCGGTGGCGGTGTATCGTCTCCCCATTTCCAGTGACGCTCACGATAAAACCAGAAATAGACCCCGCCGCTTATCCATAATGCAGACATGAATAAAGGCCAGAAGAAGACGAAGTTCAACATGACTTCACCTGTAAAGATGACAGCCACGCCAAACGGCAGGCTGAACATCAGGCAAAGTATCAGGAAAGCAATAATGCGATCGGTCATTTTTGCGGGTACCAGTATGAGGAGAACGTCGAGCGAATCTCTGACATCTCAGGTTTGTCGCTGATGAAATCATCCGGATAATAGCCGTAGTTACCTGCACCACTTAGTTTCAGTTGGCGCATCCATTCGGCTATTTGTTTTCCACTGATTTCTGCCTCGTCCCCGGATTTACGCCAGTCTCGTGCCTGCAGTTCAAACACGGTTTTGTCCAGCGCGCCGGGCGTTTGTGCAACGGCATTGACTAATCTGTCGAGCCAGGCATTGGCATCATTAGCCGGGATCTGCTCCATGAATGGCATCGCCATGGGTGCCGTCCAGTCATAGGTATTGAGGAAATCATTCAGGTTTTGCGCAAACCAGGCTTCGCTTTCAGGCTCCAGTACCGGCATGGCGTATATATTGCGGGCAGTTTGCACCTGCGGACCGCGAATATTGCGCACTGAGCGGGTCAACTGTTTGGTGAAGTCGATCAGCATCTTACTTTTCAGACGCGTCCAGCGTTCGAAGGTTTGAGGGTTGCTACGGATTTGCTCAATACTTCCCGGAAGCCCTGCGGCGCGGTAGGCGGCTAACGCCTCCGGTGACGCATCTTCAAAGTCCGTCAGGAAAGCATCGTCGTGGAACAAAATCCCTTTGAAGCTGGCATGCTTCGCCAGGTCTTCATAGATTTCAGTGATACGTTTACGCGCTTCGCTGTCCCAGGGAGACAGACGCACATAGTTCTCATGATTGATCGCAGTACGTCCTGTTTTCGGATCCCATGCCGTCACGCGTGGAATGGAAGCATCGAGGTCGAAAGCCAGTACCGGCATCCAGGCATATACCGTCACCCCGGCCCGCGTTTGTAACTGCCACGAGATATAGTTAAAGAGATCGGCACGCATCGGCAGCCAGCGGTTAGGGAAATAGAGTTCGCGAATATTCCCGTCGCCTTTAGGATCGGCGTACGCCTGCAGGAAGACATGAGAAATGCGCATGTCATAAACACGCTGGATCAACTTATCGATGTTTCGCTTCTGCTGGGCAGGATCTTTGTCATACACGTAATCCAGATCGACGTGCATCACACGCATCGTTTGTGGTTCACGTACCTGAGCGACCTGACTGGCAAAGCGCTTGAGAGACGGGTTATCAGAGATCAGTACGCGCGGGATATCATCAAGAAACGCAGCGTTCGCCAGCCCTTCATTGAGCGTAAAGGCCATCTTATAGCCATGTTCTTTGGCCAGGTTTAAGGTGGTGCCGTTAGCCGCACCATAAGGCCACACCCACGCGCGCGGCGATTTCCCGGTTACTGATTTAATCTTATTGGTGATCAGCGAGATATCAGTATTAATGCGACGATTGTACTGTTCGTCGGTTTCGTAAGTCCCGGTTTTCTTATCGAAAAGGCGATTCGCCACCGCAGGTTCTTTGCTTCCTTGCGGGTTCGCCTCAGCGCCGAAATGCGAGTTCCAGGTGTGCGCCCCCACTTCCACCAACGGCGATTTGCCCATTTCCTCGACCATCTTCCAGGTGGCAAATTTATCTCGCGCCGTCATTAAGCCGCCAAAATCGACTTTTTTATTGGCTGGAGAATCAACCCAACTGCCCACTGGAGCCCAGAGCGCAGGCCAGTTGTAGGCTTTCAGCAGCGGCCAGACGCGGGTATAAAAACTGCTGTATCCGTCGTCAAAGGTGAGTAAGACCGCTTTTTCCGGCAACACAATTTTACCGTCATGAGCGTCCAGAATTTGCTGCACGCTAATCGGGTTATAGCCATTATCACGCAGCCAGGCCATTTGATCGCTCAACGCGCTGGTGCGCACGGAGAGGTAGCGCTGGTCGGCGGCGCCATCCTCAACATCATGATAGCCGAGCACCAGGAAGCTGTTTTTCGGCCATGGATGATCTGCCGTCAACGGCGTTCTCTCTGCGGGAGGAACATAGCGAGGCGTTGTATTGTGCGCGCTACTGCACGCGGTAATCATCAACCAGCCAGCGATTAATGCGCTAAGCCACAGGCATCTTTTCAGCATGAACAATCCTTAAAACCTGACATTTAAATCGAAAGCGAGGGAGATATTCCGCTCACGTTTACCGTCATAGGGGCGTTTATCCCAAACCAGCATCACCCCGCCATCTACGACGTTGTTCCATTTGAGCCGTTGTCCATATCCCACCTGAACGATAGCGCCAACGTCTTCACCTTGCTGCCAGTAGCCACCCACTCCGGCTATGCCTTGCTGGGTCCACACGGTGTCATAATGGCGGTAAAGAACCTGTTCCGCGCTCAGGCCTGGCACAACGGAAAAATCACTCTTAGGGTTGTAATACGGCACATTCTCTTTAGTGTTGGTGCTCCCACCGATACCCGGAGTAAAGTCCAGCGTAAAGCGCGGCGTGGTCCACATGCGCTCTTTTCCGCTCAGCCCATATTCGATGCGATCGTTACCATCCGAGAAATGTGATGCGGCAAACGACAATTGGTATTCACGTCGTTCGTTTTGATACCAGCGAACAAACAAATCGCCGCTGTTGGCATATACGCCGCTACGCAGCGCGCGCAGTGGCGTGTTGCGCGAAAGACGCTCGGCCGAACCGCCCACGCGCCAGTTATCGTTGAAATCATGCCAGGCGGAAAGACGACCGCCTATTTTCTGCCCATCGCCATAGTTTCGGCCAGACACTTCCATTTCGGCCCAGTAATCACGGGAAGTCCATTCCGCACCTGCCGCCAGATCGCGGCTAATCCCTTTCCCTTCCTCAAACTCGCCGGTCGCGAAGTTGAATCCGGTAAACAGTCGCCAGTTGTCATTAATTGGCGGGCTGTAAATGGCCGTGTTGATGTTGAAATCATTCTTACCGCTGACCGGGCTATCGGACGAGATACCCTGCGTGCCGCTAATACGTACTTCCGACATTTTATGCACATCACGCATGCGTGCGAGGCGCAGCGTCGCTTCATCATCCGGACTGCGAGCAATAACGTCATCCGTCAGTTCATCGGCCTGCTTCCACTCCTGGAGATCCAGCGCCACATAGGCCTGCTGACGCTCCAGTTCCAGGTTACTGGGCTCAATCACTTCCGCCAGTTTAAGCTCTTTCTCCGCCGCATGCGGCAGTCCACGGGCTTCAAGAACAGAAGCATAGGATATGCGCAGCCCTTGGTTACCCGAGCCTGTTCGCGCCAGATGCTCTGCGAGTTTTTCTGCCTCCGGCAGTTCATTGGCAGCGATATGATATTGCGTCAGCAGCGACTGTCCCAGCAGCCAGTTATCGTTTGGCTGCGGCGTTGGCGAACCATAGATGCGTCGCAGATATGGGCTGTCTTTAATTAACGCATCGACCTGTTTTTTAGCTGCATCAAAGTTTTCATTATCGATGTGCGCGTAGAACAGATCCTGTTGATCCTCAGGACCGAGCGGCGTAACCGGAATCGGTCCGTTCGGATAGTAGATGCTCATCAGCATCGCTTCGGTTTTTTCCGGCTGCCGTTCGCTTAACCATGCCGATGCTACCCAGCGTTTTGCGTAGTTTGGCACCTCGCCGCTCGCAGACAGCGATTCGTATTCACTAATCACTTCAGAAGTGCGTTTACGGACCAGCAAGGCGCCCATGCGGTCAATTCTGGCCCGGCGGACATCATTCTGCGCAGAAGGCTCATCTTTCCAGGCAGTCAGCAACTGGTCATAACGGGCCAGCGCTTTATCAGCCACGATAAAACGCTCTTCTTCATTACGCGCAGAGGTATAAGAGGAACGTACCATTTCAGCCGCCGCATCAAGCTCAAGGCGACGTTTCACCGGATCGGCAGTTGGTACCACCTCTGCCATATTTAAGGCGGGCCCGGAAACGCGGTTTGCTGACAGCGCAGACAGTAATGTGGATTTTGCATTTTTGTTGCCTGGATCGACGTCATCCGCCTGGCTGGCAACTAACAATGCATCCCAGTTTTTTCCCTGCGAATGGTAGACATAGGCAAGTAGCGCATCAGAATCAGCCCCGGGATGCGCCTGCGCCCATTTATTCGCTTCAGTAAGGGCTTGCTGATTGTAGCGAGCATCCGCCAACGTCATTATCCAGCCGGTACGTACATCTACGTTATCAGGCTCTTCCTGTAAAACGCTTTCCCAGATGGCTAAAGAATCATTCCAGTTCTTCTGGTTGCGATATGCTCGTGCAGCGGCGACTTTGCCCCGGGCAGGTACATTCATCTGTCCACGATACTGCTGCCAGATTTCAATTGTGGTTTTATCGTTGTTATCGACCCAACTGGAAACTTGCAGCCAGTCGGCAACCTGATTTGGCGTTAGCGCGCTTTTCTTTCCCTGATCCTCAAGGAAACGTAATAGCGGTGCGCTATTACCTCCCCGCGCTTCAATAACCAAAGCGTCATAATCTGATACCGCTGCAAAGATTGGCATCGGGAAAAGAATGCTTGCCGTAAATAAACAGCTTACAGACTTAAAACGTTTAATGAAGTTGGCATGTCGACGCATACTTAACATATCTGCCCTTATATCTTACATCATAGTGAAAATAAGCGTTTTCAATAAGTTACAGTCAATCCCTGACGGTTGCCGACCATGTAAGACGCACTGCCGCTTATTTCGTAATAGGGTTATGAAGCAATTAATTCTTT
This sequence comes from Citrobacter sp. wls708, assembly GCF_005281255.1. Taxonomy (NCBI): domain Bacteria; kingdom Pseudomonadati; phylum Pseudomonadota; class Gammaproteobacteria; order Enterobacterales; family Enterobacteriaceae; genus Citrobacter; species Citrobacter sp. wls708. Next base: position 105,780 of record NZ_SZXE01000043.1, on the reverse strand, counting down.
CGTCTTATTGACTACCTGTGCCTCGTCCTCTAATCATTGGAAAGAAGGCATAAACTCGAGAATTTTATCACTCAGCGTAGTTCGTGGCTATGTAATAAGATAATGCTTAGGCAAAAAAAGGATTTTAGACTAAGTTATTCTAATACTCTTGGGATTGAATTCTGGATTTAGATTAATTTCCCGTGGAGAAGTCATGTGACGATGTTAACTATTGCCGGATGACATAACTACCCTCTGTAACTGTTCGCATGGTAACTATTTGGTATGAATAGAGAAAGTTCTGATAACAAGTGTTCAGATAACAAGATAAGCACTATAACGTATTTTTAGGTTGCAGGCAGTGTTGATGAAATAAAATTAAGGGTACAGCCGCAATAATAATTAGGTACAGTGATAATATCATGATATTAAAGTACTTTATTAATTTATGATTGAACGTTAGTATTTTTCCATCCGCCAATGTCGGTGTGGGAAATTATCAGTTTTCCTATTTAATATTTTTATTTATCACCCTGGCTTGCTATCGTCAGCATCAGCCACAATCAATTCTTTACCCTTACAATTAACAAGCCTAATTTCATTATGAACAGCTGATTGAAGCATAACTTTTTGCGCTTACCTTCCCTTCAGACTTTCAGGTAATCTGAAAAAAGACGCCAATGGGAGCTGGTCTAATGAAAATCGTTAATGCAGAAGAAAAACACATCCCCGCCATACGCGATATCTATGCACACCACGTTATTCACGGTACTGGCAGCTTTGAAACCACCCCACCGAATACCCACGAAATGCTGGCTCGTCTGGAAAAAATTCATAGTCTGGGGCTGCCCTGGGTTGTCGCCCTGCAGGAAGACAAGGTCATCGGATATTGTTATCTCACTCGTTATCGTGAACGCTACGCTTACCGCTATACCCTCGAAGATTCGATTTACATTGACCCGGCGGCACAGCGTCAAGGGGCGGGAAGTGCGTTACTGCGCCATGTTATTGACTGGGCCGAAACGCACGGCTATCGACAATTAATTGCCATGGTCGGCGACAGCAATAATCAGGGATCGTTAAAAGTTCATCAGCAGGTCGGATTTACAGAAATAGGCACGCTGAAAGACGTTGGCTTCAAGCATGGTCGCTGGCTGGATACAGTTTTGCTGCAACGCGCTCTGGGGGAAGGGAACGGTACACTACCAGCGGATGTCGATGCTGCTATTTAACTTTTCTAAGGGATGACTTCAGGAAAAGGAAATCTGGAGCGGGCGAAGGGCTGAGAGCAAGCCACGTAATTTATTGCTTACGAATACGTCACAATAGTGATGTGGTCGGGTGGCGGCTACGCTTGACCCGACCTACAGTTTTAGCCTTTCCAGCCAAGATTAGGCGTAGCCGCCACCGGGCGATTAAGACTGCAGCATACCGTGCTGTATCAGGAACCCCCACCAGGGAATACCGACGAGCATGTGAAGCACAAACGTGCACAATGCCACGATAGTACCGATTGTCCACCACGACTTAATGTCATTATACCCTGCGGCAAAGATAATCGGCCCCGCCGCGCCACCATAGTGAGTGATGCAACCGCCGTAGGAGTTGGAAAATAGGATGGCAAGTGCCAGCAAAACAGGTGCCGTTCCGGTGACCAGGCCTACAGTGGCAAAGACCGGTACCATTGCTGCGACGTATGCCCCGCCGGAAGCAAAGAAATAGCGCACCAGCACGCTGAGAAACACAATAATCACAATAGTCATATTCCCGGCACTGAGAAAATCCAGATGTGCTGACATGAAATCGGCCAGCCAGCGGAAAAATCCCTCCTTGCTCAGGGTTGCGCTCAGACCAATGATGCCCCCGTACCACATCAGGGTATTCCAGCCACCTTTATTTTTCTGGACATCACTCCAGCCAATAATATTAAACAGCAGTGCCGCTCCCATTGCGATAATGGCGACCGCAGATTCATTGAGTCCAAGTTTACGTGAGAAGATCCAGCCCAATAATGCAGCGACAAAAATGACCACCAGCCCTTTCTCTTTGAGGCTCATTGCCCCAAGACTTTGAAGTCCGTTGGTCGCAATAGCGACATTATCAATTTTTTTAATTTCCGGGGAAGCAACCCGGTAGCAGATATAGGGAATGATACACAGCATCAATAACCCCAACGGTGCTGCCGCCAGCATCCAGCCGATCCAGCTAATATGAATATGGAAGATATCTGAAATGAGCTGTAGCGCTAACGCGTTACCGGCAAAGCCCGTTAAAAACATATAGCTGGTCGTTTTCGTGACCATATAGACGTTGACCATTAAATAACGGCCAGCTTTGCTGGGTGACTCTTTTGGCGTTGAGCCCAATACTGTCGCGATGCTGTTAATAATAGGGAAAACCACCCCACCTGCCCGCGCGGTATTTGAGGGCGTCGCAGGCGCCAACACCAAATCCAGCAAGGCGGTAACATACCCCAGTCTCAGCGTCGTACTGCCAAATTTAAGGATAAACCAGTATGCAAGCCGTTTCCCGAGGCCGGTAGTGACAAATGCCGCACTCAGCGTAAAGGCGCTAAACACCAGCCAGGTGGTGCCTGACGCGTACCCGCTCAGCACATCCAGTGATTTGACGGGTGAATCCGGAAATTTTGTCACGGTAAAACAGGTTAACGCAACCGCAACCAGCATAATAACGGGTTCAGGATAGGGTTTAATAACCAGCCCAACGATAGCGGATAAATATATTCCTGCCAGTATCCACGCCTCTTTGGTTAATCCATCAGGCGGAGGAATAAATATTGATAATAATATTATCACGGCAAGCAAGATTGTTTTTAAAATATTCGATTTAAGCATATCTCACCCATGAGAAAAGGGTCCCTGAATAGCAGAGGCCGCTCCGCAGAGGAGCCTCCACACACTAAATACATTTATTAAACAAATGATAAATATTACAGATTCACAACCTTGATATTATCGCCTTCCGTGATTTGATATTCACTTAAGGTATCAAAACTGAGATAGCGATAGATATCCTCATGTGCGTCATAAAGCTTATCGGTATAGCTAAAATATTCTTCAACGGTGGGCATTTTACCCAACATGGCCGCGACAGTGCTTAATTCTGCGGAGGCAAGAAATACTTTAGCATTCGTTCCCAGACGATTCGGGAAATTTCGCGTCGAGGTCGATACCACGTTACTGCCTTCGCGAACCCTCGCCTGGTTTCCCATGCACAGGGAACAGCCCGCAGGCTCGATTCTCGCCCCTGATTTAATAAACTGACTAAAATAGCCTTCACGGGAGAGTTGTTGGGCATCCATTTTAGTCGGCGGCGCCAGCCACAAGCGCGCCTGGTTTTCGCTGCCATCGGCCATGATTTTACCCGCAGCGCGGAAATGACCAATGTTTGTCATGCAGGAACCAATGAAGACCTCTTCAATGGGCGTGCTGGCAACCTCAGTAAGTAACCGGGCATCGTCCGGATCGTTCGGGGCACAGACTACCGGTTCGGTGATTTCATTAAGATCAATATCAATGACAGCAGCATATTCCGCGTCAGGATCGGCAGACAGCAGCGACGGGCTAGCCAGCCATGCCTCCATCTCAGCAATACGGCGTTCAAGCGTGGCGGCGTTCTCATAACCCTGCTTAACCATCCAGCGCAGCAGGGCCGCATTGGAGCGCAAATATTGCGCGACATTGTCTTCCGCCAGACGCATAACGCAGGCCGCAGCGGAGCGCTCGGCAGAGGCATCAGCCAGTTCAAACGCCTGCTCTGCACTCAACATTTCCAACCCTTCAATTTCGAGGATCCGGCCCGAGAAAATATTGCGCTTATTCTTTTTCTCGACCGTTAACAGCCCCTGCTTTTTGGCATACAGCGGAATGGCATGCACCAGATCGCGCAGGGTGATCCCTTTCTGCATCTCGCCCTTAAAACGCACCAGTACTGATTCAGGCATATCCAGCGGCATAATACCCGTCGCGGCAGCGAACGCCACCAGCCCGGAACCACCAGGGAAGGAGATCCCCAGCGGGAAGCGAGTATGGGAGTCAGCGCCTGTACCAACCGTGTCCGGCAGCAGCATGCGGTTAAGCCATGAGTGGATAATGCCGTCGCCAGGTTTCAGCGCAACTCCGTTACGGCTGGTGATAAACTGCGGCAGGGTTTCATGGAGTTGAACATCTACTGGCTTAGGATATGCAGAGGTGTGGCAGAACGACTGCATCACCAGATCAGCTGAAAACGTAAGACATGCGAGGTCGGTTAGCTCGTCACGCGTCATCCCGCCGGTGGTGTCCTGAGAACCCACGGTCGCTATCTTCGGCTCGCAATACTGTCCAGGTCGGATCCCCGCGACGCCGCAGGCTTTACCCACCATTTTTTGTGCAAGCGTAAAACCTTTTGCGGAAGGCGCAACTAACGCGGGCTTGCGGAATACCTCGGAAGGCGCCAGCTTCAGGGATTCACGCGCTTTCGCCGTCAGGCTGCGTCCGATAATCAGCGGGATACGCCCGCCGGCGCGCACTTCGTCCAGCAGCACCTCGGTTTTCAGGGTAAAGGTTGTCACCAGCCGCTGGCTTTCTGTTTCACGAATTTCGCCCTTGTAGGGGTAAAGATCGATCAGCATCCCGGTCGTCAGCGCAGAGACATCCATCTCTACCGGCAAGGCACCGGAATCTTCCAGGGTGTTGAAGAAAATAGGGGCAATCTTGCCGCCAAATACAAACCCGCCGTTACGTTTATTCGGCACGTACGGAATATCGTTCCCGATGTGCCACAGGATGGAGTTGGTAGCGGATTTACGTGATGATCCGGTCCCCACGACGTCCCCCACGTACACCAGCGGCCAGCCGCCCTCTTTTAGCGCTGCCAACTGACGGACAGGACCACGCACGCCGGGTTCATCAGGCACAACCCCTTCCCTGACGTTACTGAGCATGGAGAGCGCGTGCAGCGGAATATCCGGGCGTGACCACGCCTCCGGCGCAGGAGACAAATCGTCGGTATTGGTCTCACCGGGAACCTTAAACACCTTCAGGGTGATTTTTTCAGCCATGGCCGGACGGCGGGTAAACCATTCGGCATTTGCCCAGGACTGCAGCACCTCTTGTGCCTGGACGTTACCGCTCAGTGCTTTGGCCTCAACCAGGCTGAATTTTTCGAAGATCAGGATCGTAGAAGAAAGCTGCTGCGCGGCCAGCGGTGCCAGATCGGGATGCTCAAGAAGATCGATCAGTGGCTGGACGTTATAGCCGCCCTGCATGGAGCCCAGCAGCGCCGTTGCTGCTTCGGGAGTAAGCCCGTCAACACGGTATTCCTGCAACGCCACCTTAAATAAAAACTCGGCTTTTAACTTTGCCGCAGGATCGACACCCGGTGGTACGCTATGGGTCAATAAATGAATTAATTCCGGATGATGTACGGGTGCATCATTGATTAAACGTTGAATCAGTGCATCAGTTTGTTGCGCTGTTAAGGGTTTCGCCGGAATACCCGATTCAGCACGCGCATGCTGGTGCTGATTATAATCATCTAACATAGGTTCTCCTGTTAAAGCTAAAGTTGTTCACAAAATTCTGTTAAGCGTTCGAGTCCGTACGGCCATTCGCCAAAGCCAGACTCGGCATTAATATGTCCCGCCTCCCCGATATCGATTAAATGCCCCTCCCAGCAAGCCGCCCAGAATTGCGCGCGCGAAAAAGGCATCAGGGGATCATTTCTGCTGGCAAACATCAGGCAGGGAACGGGTAAAGACGCGGGTTGAATGGCCTCTTCAAGGCCGAAAAACGCGGGTTCTGCCGGTGCGACCATAAGGACCCCGGCGACGTTTACCCGGCGCGTTTGCAGTAACCTGCACGACGCCAGCGCGCCAAAACTATGGCCGACGAGAATGGCGGGCAGCGGAGAAAGCGCCAGCTCGCGGGTAATGGCGGAAACCCAGTTTTCAATATCAGGTTCTAGCCAGTTTTTTTGCTGAATCCGCCTCCAGAAAGGAAAACGTCGCCCCCAGCAGCTTTGCCAGTGATATTCATCGCTGTCTCTCAGACCCGGCACCAGAATAAGGGTATAAACGTTTCTGAGCTGCTGCAGGCGTTGTTCAATCATGACGTTTTCCTGTTACGCTATTCGCGATTATTCGGCTGGAAATTGCGACAATAACCATCCAACGGCGATAAGATCTGCGCTACCGCCAGGGCTTAAATTCCGTTTGATAAATTCCGCGTCCATTCTGAATAACGCCTTGACTAATTTATCCGCCGTGAGACGCTGTATTTTTAATAATCGTCTGGCGTAACGTCTGGCGTAATTCAGCCCTGCGGTTCCTCCCCGAGAAACCAGATTGGTATCCGGATTTGCCGCCATCAGGCCCAGCAACATCCTCAGTAACGCCACCTCTTCGGATTCTCCCTGACGTAACGCGGTCTGCAGATGCGGAAGACCTGACTGGCGTACAGTGATGAAACCACTGGCGGCTTCCCCTCTTGCCCCGGTTAACCCGTATGCCTGAAACTGCTGCTCTCCCTTCGTTTTTGCGATACCGCTATTTTTCAATTCCTGCTCGACAATGCCGGTACAGATAAGGCTGGTCTCATGGCACAGGCTGCGTTGCGTGAGCGCGTCATGCCTTTGGGTAAGACGCCCCGCCGCAGCACACAGCAGCCCCAGCGAGAAGATCCCCCCTTTATGAGTGTTCACCCCGCCGGTGGCGGTAAACATCGCCTGCTCACAGGCCAGGCCAGTCGGCCTTAGCGCCCGCAGCGTTTGTGGGCCAGCAAGATAAGCAGTCTCTCTGCCTGTGTTGAAAAAGAGTGACAGCCAGGGGGCAATCGCCGCGATACTGGTTATGAACAGTGCGAAATTCATATCGCTATGCGCCCCGCTGTTTACGCGATCCACCAGACCCGGTTTCGGGGTTAAATTAATTTCCCGGTACAGGGCCTCGACAGCCAGCTCAGCAAAGGAGCGCTGAACGTCTGGTTCGTTAAATCTGGCAAGCGAAGTAGTCATCGGTTAACTCCTCGATCACGCGCGTTAGCTCGGCCTGCGAATGACGTCGCGAACGGGAACAAACATGAGCAGGTTCATGACAGATAAAGCATCTACGCATCGGCTGCTGGATGGCATTTCTTTTCAGCAGCCCCTTTTTCGGACAAAACACGTCGATATCCCACAGACGTCCCAAAGGATGGTTATCTTCCAGATGCGCCGTGACGTGTTTAATCATCCACGCGGGAGCCGCGACCGACCAGAGCGCTTCCGGCCCGGTGACCGGGTGCAACGCCTGATGCCGACAGACCTTCCACTGATGCGTGTGGAACAGCTCTCCGAGAGCCTGATTCGCAACGGCCATCACGCGTCTGGCCAGCGCGGTGTCCTTCACCTCGCCCGGCCAGACCAGCGTGACGGAAACCACGGTATGATCCGACTGAAACAGCCACGCCTGCTGCCGACGGGCTCGTTGCTCCCGGGAAGCCAGAACCTGTTCCAGAGAGACATTTGCATTCGAGGCTTTATCCGTCATGGGACTTACTCCTTCACCTGGCGAACCACATCAATCACACTGCCGTCGCGGTAGCGCACCACACCGACAATGCGGTCAGTAAATTCAACCGCCTTAGGTTTGCCCGAGATCAGCAGTGCCTGTTGATACAAGGCTTCGATGTCGACGACGGGCAGTCCGGCGTTGATCAGACGTTCGCGGATTTCGGGGCGCGCCGGATTAACGGCAATACCGTGGTCGGTAACCAGAACGTCAATACTTTCACCCGGCGTTACCAGCGTAGTGACCTGCCTGACGACGGTAGGAATGCGGCTGCGGATCAGCGGGGCAACGACAATAGTGAGATTTGCCGCAGCCGCGACGTCGCAGTGTCCACCCGACGCGCCGCGCATTACGCCGTCGGAGCCGGTCAGGACATTGACGTTAAACTGGGTGTCTACTTCCAGTGCGCTGAGGATGACCACATCCACCCTGTCGCAGCAGGCGGCTTTTGCGGCCGGGTTCGCATAGACGTTAGTGGAGATTTCCACATGGTCTGGATTGACCGCCATGGAGGCTGCCGCCGCACCGTCAAAGCTTTGCGTATCGAGGATCTTTTCAATTAACCCTTTCTGATGCAGATCGACAATGCTGCCAGTGATTCCGCCCAGTGCGAACCGGGCCACAATATTGTGCTTGCGCATCCGGGTTTCCATAAAACGCGTACACGCCGTTGACGCCGCACCTGAGCCGGTCTGAATGGAAAATCCGTTGCGGAAATAACCTGAGTGTTCGATCACGTCGGCGGCAGAACGGGCGATCATCAGCTCACGTGGATTACTGGTGACCCTGGCGGCGCCTACGCTGATTTTTGCCGGGTCGCCGACGCTCTCAATCTGCACAATATAGTCAACCTGATCCTGAACGATACTGGCTGGCAAGTTGGGGAAAGGCTTCAGGGTTTCGGTGAGCAACACCACTTTTTTGGCATATTTTGCATCGACCATGGCGTAACCGAGGGAGCCGCACTGCGATTTGCCGCCGTTGCCGCTGGCATTGCCATATTCATCGCAGCAGGAAACCGCCAGAAACGCAACGTCAATGGCAATTTCGCCCTTCTGAATCAAATTCACCCGCCCACCGTGGGAATGGATTTGTACCGGCTCGTCCATCAGACCGTGCGAAATTGCATCCGCCAGATCACCACGCATCCCGGAGGTATAGATTTTGCCGATCACGCCATTACGAATGTGTTCAATAAGCGGGGTATTGCATGACATTAACGAGCTGGACGCGAGCGTGATCCCTTTCAGGCCGCGCTGAGCCAGCTTATCCATCACGTAATTGATGACCTTATCCCCTTCGCGGAAGGCGTGATGAAAGGAGACGGTCATACCGTCATGCAGATCGCAGCGGGCCAGAACATCGTCCACACTGGCAAAAAGTTTGCGCTGGTACTTTTGCTGATGATCAGCAAGATAAGGCGTCGTCGCGTTCGCGCCGCTGAATGCGACGTACTCACGACGGGAGTCTGGAATGTGGTGCAGAGTTTCAGTTAGGTTTTTCATTATTCATCCTGTCGCTTGTAATGGGGGATTACTGACGAATGCCGGAAGCATTTTTGCGTTCGATAACCACGCGGGCATGGTTGATAATCGGCGCATCAATCATTTTGCCGTTCAGCGAAATCACCCCGAGTCCGTTGCGCTCCCCTTCCTCTGCAGCTGCAATCACGCGCTGCGCGTAATCCACCTCTTCCTGGGTTGGCGCGTAGGCGTTATGCAGAATTTCAATTTGTCGCGGATTAATCAGCGATTTTCCGTTGAAGCCCATCCGTCGAATCAGATCCACTTCCTTCAGGAAACCGGCTTCATCATTCACATCGGCGTACACCACATCGAAAGCGTCAATACCCGCCCCGCGCGCGGCATGTAATACGGCACAGCGGGCGTAAAACAGCTCTGTCCCGTCGCCTCGCTCAGTTTGCATATCCATCACATAGTCAAAGGCGGCCAGCGCAATCCCCATTAAACGGTCAGACGATTTCGCAATGGCGACTGCATTAATAACGCCAACGGCAGATTCGATCGCTGCCATTAATTTCGTTGAGCCGACAGGGCGCCCGCAATTTTCTTCAATGCGAACAATTTCGCGTTCAAGCTGGTGGATATCTTCCGGAGAGTCGGTTTTCGGTAAACGAATAACATCAACGCCCGCCCTGACGGCGGCTTCCAGATCTTTTAATCCAAAAGGTGTATTCAGCGGATTAATTCTGACAACGGTTTCAATATCTTTGTACATCGGGTTTTGCAGGGCATGAAATACCAGAAGGCGGGCGCTGTCTTTTTCTTTTAGCGCTACGGCATCTTCCAGATCAAACATAATGGAGTCCGGTTTATAAATATATGCCGTAGAAAGCATGGCGGCACTTGAACCCGGAATAAATAACATACTGCGACGTAACTTTTTCATTATAACTTTTCCCATGCAATATCTTCCCGAGCCGAACCTCTGAGCAGAGCAGCCTGTATACGGGCACGGATCACGCAATCCAGCGCGCCTTTATCATCAATAATGATCTGCCCTTGCTCGATGTTGAACGCAGCCAGGGTTTCATACACAACTTCGGTAATTCGGTCGCCGAACTGCTTATACACTTCGCTGTGAATGACCACATCCAGCCCGCTCTCGACGGGACTGACCTTCACCATAAGGTCACTGGACTCCAGCGTTCCCGCCATCGCGGCTTGTACAATTTTCATATCAGTTTTCCTGTGATAATGCGGTTAAACCGCTGCCGACAACGATTCGGATAAACGAGGCTGATGCTGTCCCCCGTTATTCAGAAACGCGCGCGTGGTGGCAGGCACCATACGACTGGCGGCAGCAATTTGGTTTTCTTTTAATAAACGACGAACGGCTGAAGCAGAGACCGGCACATCATTACCATCCGTTCTTCGTTCTATTTCGTGTACGTGAATACAGGCCGCTGTGCTCGTTGCATTTTCCAGCCAGTGATGCATCGCCCGGTTATATTCTGCGGTTAACTGACAGAATGGCTCCGTCCCCACAAAACGATGAGTGATATTCAGCGCAGGTGCGATGTAATTTCTGAACAGCATAAGATCAATTGCCGCGTAGACTTTATCTATCACCTGCTTATCTTTCAGGAAATAGCCTGGGAAGGTCCCGCGCGAAATAATATAGGCAGACCCCGGATGAACAGTGACATTTTTCAGATGCCGCGATCCGTCCCTGACCATCGCAAACCGTTCTTTAAACGAAAAAGCGGAGACATCTTCCTGAACCACGAAAACATGGAGCCAGTCGCACTGGCTTGCCGCATGCTCAATAAGATATTGATGGCCCAGCGTGAATGGATTCGCGTTCATCACGATCGCGCCAATATTTTTCCCCGGCACGAAATGGTGGCTACGCAACTGGCTGCAGTAACGATGAATACCAACCGGCGTATTCTCCATTAATGCCGCACAGTTATTGACGGTGACAAGCGGATAGAATCCGCATCCGCGAAACGACTTCACATTATCCGGACAGGTAAAAAGAAAGAGCTGATGTTCGCCGTTTTGTGCCGCCAGAAGTTCGGCCTCATGAATTAACGTCAGGATTAACGACGAGCCACGCCACCCGGAATCCACTGCGATGCATTTTAAGGTGTTACCCGCAATACCGGTGCAGGCAATAATCTGACGCTGGTAGAGTGCAACAATAAATTGCGAGATATCGTCATCAATGCCTAAACCGTTGCGTGCCAGGAAGCGGGCAACCTCCTCTCTGGCCTGAGCATTACCGGCTTTTATAACCTCAAATTCTGGCGTTCTGGCGGTGTACATCGTCTCTCTCCTGACCGTCTAAACAAGCAACGCTTCTTGCTGCGGTTGGGCTTCCACAATGGTATTAATCAGACGACCAATATTTTCGATTTCAACTTCAACCCGATCGCCATCGTGCATAAATAACGGAGGATTGCGTTTTTTACCGACGCCGCCAGGCGAACCCGTAATAATGACGTCACCGGCGCTGAGGGAGGTGAATGTGCTGATATAGGCGATAAGATCTGCCACTTTGTGGATCATGCTACCAGTGGAGTCGTTCTGAACCAGCATGCCATTCAGCCAAGTATGGATGGTCAACGCATGAGGATCGGGTATCTCATCCGCTGTAGTCATATAGGGGCCAAAAGCGCCGGTTTGCTTCCAGTTTTTACCGGCGGTAAACCACGCGTGCTGCCAGTCACGAACGGAGCCATCCATATAGCAGCTGTATCCCGCGACATGATCGAGCGCGTTATTTACATCAATTCGGGTGCCCGGTTTACCAATGATGACAGCCAGCTCGCCCTCATAATCGAATTCTCTCGACAACTCAGGTTTAAGCACAGGTTGGGCATGACCAGTTTGTGAATCAGGAAAACGGATAAACAGCGTCGGGGCATTATTCGTCTCGGCAAACTCTTTTCTTTTTTCAGCGTAATTCATCCCAACGCAGAAAATCTTTCCTGGCTCTTCGATAACGGGCAAAAAGGTAATATCTTCAAGCGTAATATCCACAGGGCAATCGTTGTATTGCCTTGCGACGTCAACAGCATCCCATTGAAGAAGGTCTTTCAACGTCGCATATTGATGGCCGATTTTATTACCCAAATCGATAACGCCGAATTCTGTATAAATCCCGTAGCTTTTACGGCCCTGATGAATATAACTTGCTAATTTCATGATGACACCCGATTGATATACATACCTGTTTTTTGTTTACGCCCTGAGGCGTGAACAAATTGCCAAACTTTTTATTCTGCGGACTGGGCGGGCACCAGTACCGGTTTTGGACCGGATGCCAGATACGTTGCCACGACAACGCCAATGGCAAGCAATACCAGAATCAACCCGGTCATCCCCATCCAGCCCAGTGAATGGAAAACAAAACCGTTGATAAAACCAATCACCGAACCGCCCATGTAGTAAAAGAATAAATAGAGTGCAACGGCCTGGCCTCTTGCATGCGTTGCATTTTTACTTACCCAGCTCAAACCAATAGAGTGACAGCCGAAGAAACAGCCGGTAAAAATCACCGCGCCAACAATAAAGGTGATGACATTCGACGTCAGCGTCAGCAGCATGCCTAAGGCCATGATCAGAAAAAGCACACGCAATACTTTCATCGCGCCATATTTCGCACTTAAACGACCAGCCTGCGGAGCCGTAAAGAAACTCAGGGCGAAGCTAAAGGAGAGCAGACCTGCGTTTGCCGGTGAAATATGGAACGGCTCGCCTTTCAGGAAGAAGGCCAGATAGTTATAAAGCGAGGTAAATGCGCCGAAAATAATGAAGCTGATAACAAAAGCCAGCGCCAGATTTTTGTTTTTGAAATGCGATGCAGCCCCTTTCACCATACGCGTAATGTTAAGGTTTTGCGTTGGGGTGAAGTTTTTAGATTCAGGCAGTAAAAACTTAACCAGAATGGCAACCACAATCAAGCTGGCCGCAAAACCGTAAAAGATGGCATTTATTGAAACGTGATCAATAAGTTGGCTGGCAACAATACGACCGGACATGCCGCCCATGGAGTTACCGAAGACAAAATATCCCGTTACGATACCTGCCGCCACCGGGGCGACTTCTTCACTGATGTAGGCAGTGGCCGCCGCAGCGATACCACTCAGCGCCAGACCAATTACCGCACGTAGCGCCACCAGCATCGCCCAGGATTCCATCAGCGGACAGAGCAGCGTAAGAATACCGCCTAACAGGAGGGAGACAACAATTAACCGTTTTCTGCCATAATGATCGGATAATGTCCCGGTAAACAGCAATCCAATAGCCAGCAACGCCGTTTCTGCTGATAAGATAATACTCACCTGGCTGACAGGAACATTATATTCCACAGCAAGCGTCGGAAGCAGTGGCTGAATAAAAAACAGAGAAGCAAGCTCTGCAAGCCCGGATAATGCCAGGGCCAGAATCACGCGAATATGCGCTCCGGCTTTTACAGAATCTGAAGCTTTCAGGGTATTGTTAGCATGAGTTAACGCCATAATAACCTCGGTATTATTGTTAAGGTACAGAGTGTAATTTTTTAAGGCAGATGTTTTTTATTTAAATTTTATTTACGCAACTTCAGTGAGCATTTTTTCCGGTACACATACGGCACCCTCAAACAACTTGCGTGAAGTACGTATCACTGCGGCACGGGTTTTTTCGATATTGTTACCTTCCTTCAATAAGGACACGGATATTTTTCCACTTGGGTGTTCAATATCGATGATATTAGTGAAGAGCCCCTTTGGACGATCGGCGACAATTTTTGCCGCGACGGAGCCTTCAATCAGCGTTGCGGTCGAAATACCAATCGAGCCGGTAATCGCCAGTGATTTATGGCATGTGTGCGGCATGAAATACCGTACCTGAATCGTTCCGCCGTTACGCGCCGGGCTGAGAAGAACCGGTTTAGGGATCACCTTGTTTGTCACATCCCCTAAGCCCATAGCTGCGCCAGCCTGACGACGCAGACTTTCCAGCTTTTCTTTAAATGCCTTATCGCCATCTAATTCTGCAGGAGATTCCCCTCCTGTTTTTCCCAAAGCTGAAGCGTCAATCAATACCATCGGCATCGCCATATCTATACAGGTGACTTCAATACCGTCGAAGACGTTTGTCGCACTGTCCGTCGGCAACAATTTCCCCGTTTTAGAACCCGCAGAGTTCAGGAAAGTTAAGCCTATGGGCGCGGCGGTCCCCGGGACTCCATCAATCTGGGTATCGCCTTCGTACACCACCCGATAATCAGGCGTTTGCACTTCTGCATCGACCAGCGTTCCGGTATTGAGATTGCGGATCCGCACCGTCGTTACCGGGCTTTGCGCCTTCACCAGCCCCTTTTCAATAGCAAAGGGACCGACCGCACAGAGCATATTGCCGCAGTTAGGCGTGGTATCGACACGACGTTCATTCACCATCACCTGTGCAAACAGGTAATCCACATCCGCGTCAGGACTTTCTGAAGTGCTAACTATCGCTACCTTACTGGTTTGCGGACTTCCACCGCCAATACCGTCAATTTCGAGTTCATGGCCTGCCCCCATCAAACTGAGTAAAACTGCGTCACGCGCTTCTGTTTCCGCAGGCAGGTCGCTGGCCAGAATCACCGGCCCTTTTGACGTACCGCCACGCATTAATACGCAAGGGATCTTTAACATATGTTTATCTCACTTCGCTTTTGTCAGGAACGCTATAAGGTTTTCACACTCCGGTTGATAACTCTAATGCCAAAAAAAGCAGGATTAATACGTTTTGCACATTAATAGCCCGTGCGTTATGGTGGTTATATAAAAGCGAGAATGGGATACAGCTATGCCGCATGAACTACAGGGGATACAAGCGTTTGTAAAAATTGCAGAAATCGGATGCTTTACAAAAGCATCCCAATTTTTTCACATTTCACAACCTGCTTTAACACGCAGAATTCAGAAACTGGAAGATAGCCTGGGAACCACGCTGTTTGAACGCTCTACGCGCAGCGTTAAGCTCACGACAGTAGGAAGAGAATTTTTACCTAAGGCTAAGAATTTAATAGATTTTTATGAAAGTTCCATCCTCAGTATTAAAGAGATGGCGACACATCAGGCAGGTGTTATTACGGTTTCCTGTATCCCTACTGCCGCGTTCTATTTTCTGCCTTCAGTGATACGAGATTACAACAATGACTACCCAAACATCCGAATCCGCATACTGGAGCACAGCGCCAGCGATTGCCTGGAAGCAGTATTAAATGGCGACGCAGATTTCGGCATAAATATGATAAACGTCACACATCCAAATATCGATTTTGCGCCGCTGGTGAACGAACCCTTCGTTCTGGCATGCCGACGCGACAATGAGCTGGCAAATAAATCGCTGGTAACCTGGGACGATCTGGCCGGTATGAAGCTGATTGGGGTAAGACGCTCCAGCGGAAACCGATCGCTGATCGATCAGGCTTTCGAGAAAATGGCCTGGAAACCTAACTGGTTTTATGAAGTGCGTCATCTTTCGACGTCACTAGGGATGGTGGAAGCGGGTCTCGGTGTGTCTGTCGTTCCCAGTCTGGCGATGCCGGCCGATGAACATCACATCCTTGTTAGTCGTCCACTGATAGAACCCGTCATACGCCGTACGCTTGGCCTGGTAAAACGCAGTGAAACAACCCTTAGTCCTGCGGCGGAAAAATTCCGCCAGCTGATATTACATCTGTGGTCAGGCGAAAATAGCAGCCCCTGGATCAACAAGTTTACTCAGCTGTAACCCACCGTTGGGCAACGAGTGTATGACCGATGAGAACTCTCCCACGGCATCAGCAGAGGAAGTCAACGCATTGATTTTCGGTAAAAAAAGAATTGTCGCAGGTGGAAATCAGGCAGAGCAGAGGGAAACATCAAGGGAAGTGACTTTGGAGCGGGCGAAGGGAATCGAACCCTCGTATAGAGCTTGGGAAGCTCTCGTTCTACCATTGAACTACGCCCGCATTGAAGTGCGTAAGGGATTATAAACCTTACGCTCTTCTTGGCAAGGGACGAACCGACTGACTGGCGATTAATTCACCGTCAGCATTTTGGCTTACTGCCCTGCGGCGGTAAATAACGCAGCGGATCGATAGCCGTTGCGCGATAACGGATCTGGAAATGCAGACGCACCGTCGTCGCATCCGTGCTGCCCATCGTGGCGATCTTCTGCCCGGCTTTCACGTTTTGACCGTTGTTCACCAGCATGGTGTCATTATGCGCATAGGCAGTGATGTAATCCTCACTGTGCTTAATCATGATGAGGTTGCCATAGCCCCGCAGTTGATTGCCGACATAGACCACTTTCCCGGCTCCGGCCGCATAAATCGGCGTACCGCGTGCAGCAGAAATATCAATGCCCTTATTACCGCCGTCCGCCGTGGAATAAGGCAGGATCACCTTACCGCTGGCGGGCCACTGCCAGCAGCGTTGTCCTACCGGCGGCCAGGACGACTGAGGTACAGAAGAAGACGGTCTGACGGCAGCCGTTTTGGTAGAAGATTTGCTCGAGGATTTCGCGGTTGCTTTACGCGCTGTTGTACTGGTTTTCGCATCACCGTTAAGCTTCAGCTTTTGCCCCACCTCAATGGTATAAGGGGGGGAAATGTTGTTCAGACGGGCGAGATCCCGAACGCTGGTGCCAGTAGAGCGTGAAATGGCGTACAGCGTATCACCGCGCTTCACAGTATACGTGGAACCGGAATCAGATGAACTGGAACACCCTGCCAGGATCAGGCTGCTCACCAACATTATCGTGATATAAAAACGTTTATTCATCAGCCATTCTGCACTCAACACAACGTTTACCTCGAAATCAGAGGTCATTATCATACCAGCCAGCCGGACGATCCCCAATCGCTACGCTTCAATCGGTAGGGTTAAACGGATATCCCTGTGCGATAATATCCATTAACGCGGGTAGATAAGGCATAGAGGGTAATTTCACCAGCGCAGGATAAAATATTTGTGGCGAAGGAAAAACGTCTACCACGTAACATTGGCTAAGTTTATCAGCATCGACTTCCGAAGACGGTAATAACGTCGCAGCCTCAAGGCCGGACTCCAGCCAGTCGAGAATGACCCCCGGTTGCGTAATATGCATGATCACTTTTGCGCTTACTCCGGATTTACGAAACAGATCCATCAGCATCTCGTAAGTCCCTGAATCCTTTGCCCGATGCAGCAGCACCAACGGCATCTCCGCCAGCGCAGTGTAGTTATAGGGATTTGCAGGAGGGCCCGGCAGGCATTTTTTATTAATTACCGCCACCAGCTTAATCGGATCAAACGACACATAATCAAAGCCTTCACTGCGATAGGGACGCTGTATTAAAGCAATATCGATTCCCCCTTCCGTTAATAATGTCTCAAGATGGCTGGAGTCGGTAACAGAAATATTGATCGCCGTATCCGGATTACGTCGGTAAACTTCCATCAACAGTGCTTTAAAATAGTTCTGGTAGAGATGAGTTAAACCTATTCTTAATTCGGCTCTGTTTTTTTGTGCAATATCTGTCGTTTCCCTGGCGGTATCCTCCACCTGACGTAATATTTCACATCCTTTGCGATAGAGAAAAAAACCGGCCTCCGTGGGTTCAATACGATTTCCACGGCGAACAAAGAGCGAGACCTGAAGTTCTTCTTCCAGCTCCTGAATCCGCTTGCTGAGGGGGGGTTGCGCCATGTTCAACGATTTCGCCGCCTGGCTGACCGACCCTTGTTCCACCACCCGACAAAAATACCGTAAGCGCTTTAAATCCATCATCATCACCCGTGGTTTAACGTATCGCCAGTATCACACTTACCCAAAAAAATAAAAAGCCAGCCCGCTACATCTCATGTTAATTAATCATTATTTAACAGGTCATTAAAATAAACTTTTTTGATCTACTAACTATCCGGTAAACGGTATTTGTGTAAAAGCGCCACGGAAAATATTGTGCAGACAACGAAACATCTTTTCCGAAGGAACCATCCCATGGCAAATACTGATAACAAATCTCCCTCAACGGTGCATGATTTACGCTCTGCGCTCCAACTACTGAAAACACTTCCCGGTGAATACGTTGAAACCGATACCGAAGTCGACCCGCACGCGGAACTCTCTGGGGTGTATCGTTATGTGGGCGCGGGCGGAACCTGCCAGCGCCCGACCCGCAAGAACGGGCCGGTGATGGTATTTAATAAAATCAAAGGATTTCACGATATCAGCGTGGCAATTGGCCTCAACGGTTCGCGCCAGCGCGTCAGCCATTTTCTGCAGTGCGAACCAGCAAAACTAGGGCATCTGCTGAAAGATTCTGTGGAAAACGCCATAGCGCCAGTCATGACTCAGGGCGCGGCGGAATGTCAGGAAGTGGTGCATCTGGCGAGCGATGCCGATTTCGATCTGCGTAAACTATTACCCGCTCCGACCAATACAGAAGAAGACGCTGGTCCCTATATTACCATGGGCCTGTGCTACGCCTCAGACCCGGAAACTCACGAATCCGATATCACCATTCACCGCTTGTGTGTACAGAGCCGCGACGAACTGTCCATGTGGCTGACCCCTGGTCGCCATATTGATGCTTTCCGCATGAAAGCAGAAGCCGCAGGTCAGCCGCTACCGATTTCAATCAGCATCGGCGTGGATCCGGCGATTGAAATTGCCGCCTGTTTTGAGCCGCCAACCACCCCACTGGGCTTCAACGAATTGAGCATTGCGGGCGCGCTGCGCGGCAAAGCCGTTGAGATGGTGCAGTGTAAAACCATCAACGAAAAAGCTATCGCTCATGCGGAGATCGTCATTGAAGGCGAACTGCTGCCAAACGCACGCGTACGCGAAGATCAGAACACCCATACCGGGCGCGCAATGCCTGAGTTTCCGGGTTATACCGGCGAAGCGAAAGAGGCTATTCCGGTGATCAAAGTGAAAGCCGTTACTCACCGCATTAACCCCATCTGGCGC
This sequence comes from Citrobacter sp. wls708, assembly GCF_005281255.1. Lineage (NCBI taxonomy): Bacteria > Pseudomonadati > Pseudomonadota > Gammaproteobacteria > Enterobacterales > Enterobacteriaceae > Citrobacter > Citrobacter sp. wls708. The sequence goes on along the minus strand of NZ_SZXE01000043.1, from coordinate 86,811 downwards.
ACCACCGTCGGACCTGGCGAAGAACATGTCAATATGGCCGGTATTCCGACTGAAGCCAGCATTCTGGATATGGTAGAACGCGCCATGCCGGGCAAACTACTCAATGTTTTCGCCCACTCGGCGGGCGGTGGCAAACTTCTGGCGATTCTGCAGTTTAAAAAATCTTCTCCGACAGATGAAGGCCGGCAGCGCCAGGCTGCTCTACTGGCTTTCTCTGCATTCCCAGAACTCAAGCACGTCATCCTGGTGGATGAGGATGTAGATATTTTCGATAGCGACGACGTTCTCTGGGCCATGCAAACCCGCTACCAAGGGGATGTTGACACCATTACGATCCCTGGCGTTCGTTGCCACCCGCTCGATCCGTCACAGGTGCCGGAATACAGCCCGAGCATCCTGCAACAGGGAATGTCCTGCAAAACCATTTTCGACTGTACGGTGCCATTCCACCTGAAGCACAACTTCCAGCGTTCCAAATTTAAAGATGTGGACGTGAAGCGCTTCCTGCCGGATTTCGAGTAAAGGAGACCACCATGACAGCACGCATCATCATTGGGATCAGTGGGGCCTCCGGGTTTCAGTACGGCGTTAAGGCGCTGGAGTTGCTTCGCCAACACCCCGTTGAAGTCCATCTGGTGGTCTCAAAAGGAGCAGAAAAAACCTGCGAACTGGAGACAGATTACCGCCTGGACGATGTGACAGCGATGGCTGACGTGGTACATCCCATCGCGGATCTGGGGGCGGCTATCTCCAGCGGTTCATTTAAAACACTGGGGATGCTGATCGCACCATGTTCCATGCGCTCTTTGGGCGCAATCGCCCACTGCCTGACGGACAACCTGCTGACCCGGGCGGCGGACGTGGTGCTGAAAGAGCGTCGTCGTCTGGTGCTGCTGGCCAGAGAAACGCCGCTGAACCTCGGCCATATTCGCAATATGGCCTCAGTAACTGAAATGGGCGGGATCATCTTTCCGCCGGTTCCGGCGCTGTATCAGCGTCCGCAAACGGCGGACGACATCATCACCCATAGCGTTAATCGTGCGCTCGATCTGTTCGACCTTGAAGTCAACAATATCCCCCGCTGGGGTGAAGGCGAGCTAAATTTTACTTAACAGGACATTTCTCAATGTTAATCGGCCCATATGTAAATGGTTCCGCCGTCATTCTTGGCGGGCTAGTTGGCGCAATGGCGGGCGGCAAGCTCCCTGAACGTGTGAAAACGGCGCTGCCGATGACTTTCGGGCTTTGCTCCGTTGGTCTGGGTATCACGCTGGTACTGAAAGTGAAATATATGCCAGCAGTGGTGCTGGCAATGGTGATCGGCGCCATTCTCGGTGAATTGCTGCATCTGGAAAAAGGAATTGGTAAAGCCGCTGGCTCCACGCGCGGTTTAATCAACAAAGTTCTGCCGCCAGTTAATGGCCTGGGTCACGAAGAGTTCACAGAGAAATTTGTCGCCATCCTGGTACTGTTTTGCGCCAGTGGCACCGGGATTTTCGGGGCGATGACCGAAGGGATGAGCGGCGACCCATCAATTCTGTACATCAAAACGATCCTCGATCTGTTTACCGCAGGGATTTTTGCCACACTTCTCGGCTACGCGGTTATGACCATCGCCATCCCACAAATCATTATTCAGGTAGCGCTGGCGATGCTGGCAGTGATTATCCTGCCGATGATCACTCCTGACATGATGGCGGATTTCTCTTGTGCTGGCGGACTGCTGATGGTGGCCACCGGTTTGCGTATCTGTAACATTAAACTTTTCCCGGTCGCCAACATGTTGCCAGGGCTTGTTTTGGTAATGCCTTTGTCCCATTTATGGGCTACCCTAGTGGCCTGAGTGCATGACCCGGCGGGTTTGTGTCGGGTCATTTTTTATTTTCAGGAGTTGTCATGGCCGGGGAACATGTCATTTTGCTGGACGAGCAAAATAAACCGTCAGGCATGCTGGAAAAGTATGCCGCCCATACCTTCAACACCCCTTTGCATCTCGCGTTTTCCTGCTGGATATTTAACGACCAGGGACAACTGCTGGTGACGCGCCGTTCACTGCACAAAAAAGCCTGGCCTGGCGTCTGGACAAACTCTGTCTGTGGCCATCCGCAGTCGGGGGAGACAACCGAAGATGCCGTTATCCGCCGCGCCCGTTTTGAACTGAGCGCAGACATTACCGCGCTCGCCTCTGTATATGCGGATTTCCGTTATTGCGCTACGGATCCCAATGGAATTATGGAGAACGAAGTTTGTCCGGTCTATGCCGCGCAGCTTATCAGCCAACTACAGCCAAATGCGGATGAAGTGATGGATTACCAGTGGAGCAATCTTGAGGATGTGTTAAGCGGGATTGATGCAACGCCGTGGGCGTTTAGCCCGTGGATGGTGATGCAGGCTTCAAACGATAAGGCGCGAGAATTACTGCGCAAGTTTGCCAACGGGAATTAATTGCCTGATGGCGCTATGCTTACCTGGCCTACATAGCGAATTGTAGGCCAGGTAAGCATAGCGCCATCGGGCATGTCACATCTTACTTAACCGGGCGCATCGCCGGGAACAGGATCACGTCGCGGATGGTGTGGCTGTTGGTGAACAGCATAACCATACGGTCGATACCAATACCCAGACCCGCAGTCGGCGGCAGACCGTGTTCCAGAGCGGTAACGTAGTCTTCGTCGTAGAACATCGCCTCGTCATCACCCGCATCTTTGGCGTTAACCTGATCCTGGAAACGCTGCGCCTGATCTTCTGCATCGTTCAGCTCGCTGAAACCGTTACCGATCTCACGTCCGCCGATGAAGAATTCAAAGCGATCGGTGATTTCCGGGTTTACGTCATTACGACGCGCCAGCGGAGAAACTTCGGCCGGGTACTCGGTAATGAAGGTCGGTTGAATCAGGTGCGCTTCCGCGACTTCTTCGAAGATCTCAGTCACGATACGGCCCAGACCCCAGCTCTTCTCAACTTTGATGCCGATAGATTCAGCGATCGCTTTAGCAGAGTCGAAGTTATCCAGATCGGCCATGTTGGTTTCCGGGCGGTATTTCTGAATCGCTTCGCGCATGGTCAGTTTTTCGAACGGCTTACCGAAGTCGAAGACTTCTTCGCCGTAAGGCACTTCGGTGGTTCCCAGTACGTTCTGCGCCAGCGTGCGGAACAGTGATTCGGTCAGTTCGATCAGATCTTTGTAGTCCGCATACGCCATGTAGAGTTCCATCATGGTGAACTCTGGGTTATGACGAACAGAGATGCCTTCGTTACGGAAGTTACGGTTAATTTCGAATACGCGTTCGAAGCCGCCAACCACCAGACGCTTGAGGTACAGTTCCGGCGCGATACGCAGGTACATATCCAGATCCAGCGCGTTATGATGGGTGATGAACGGACGCGCCGCCGCGCCGCCAGGGATCACCTGCATCATCGGGGTTTCTACTTCCATAAAGCCGCGACCCACCATGAACTGGCGGATGCCAGCCATAATCTGTGAACGCACTTTAAAGGTATTGCGGGATTCATCGTTAGAGATGAGATCCAGATAGCGCTGACGATAACGCGCTTCCTGGTCCTGCAGCCCGTGGAATTTATCCGGCAGCGGGCGCAGCGCTTTCGTCAGCAGACGCAGCTCGGTGCAATGAATGGACAGCTCACCGGTCTTGGTCTTGAACAACTTACCTTTCGCGCCGAGGATATCGCCCAGATCCCATTTTTTGAACTGCTCGTTGTAAACGCCTTCCGGCAGATCGTCACGAGCAACGTACAGCTGAATACGGCCGCCAACATCTTGCAGCGTAACGAATGAGGCTTTACCCATAATACGGCGGGTCATCATACGACCAGCAACGGATACCTCAATGTTCAGCGCTTCCAGCTCTTCGTTTTCTTTCGCGTCGAAGTCAGCATGCAGTTGGTCTGAGGTGTGATCGCGACGGAAATCGTTCGGGAACGGGATCCCCTGCTCACGCAGGCTCGCCAGCTTCTCACGGCGCGTTTTCAGTTCATTGTTAAGGTCGGCTACCGCGTCAGCGCCCTGTACGTGTTGTTCAGACATGTTGGTTCCTCATAACCCTGCTTTCAAACTTGCTTCGATAAATTGATCCAGGCTGCCATCCAGCACCGCCTGCGTGTTACGGGTTTCAACCCCGGTACGCAGATCTTTAATGCGGGAGTCATCAAGGACATAAGAACGAATCTGGCTACCCCAGCCGATATCTGACTTATTGTCTTCCATCGCCTGTTTCTCGGCATTCTTCTTCTGCATTTCCAGTTCATAAAGCTTCGCTTTCATCTGCTTCATGGCCTGGTCTTTGTTCTTGTGCTGGGAACGGTCGTTCTGACACTGCGTCACAATCCCGGTCGGAATGTGGGTGATACGCACCGCCGATTCTGTACGGTTAACGTGCTGACCGCCCGCGCCAGAGGCGCGATAAACGTCAATGCGCAGATCCGCCGGGTTGATGTCGATATCGATATCATCGTCAACTTCCGGATAGACAAACGCCGAGCTGAACGACGTATGGCGGCGACCGCCGGAGTCGAACGGGCTCTTACGTACCAGACGGTGTACGCCGGTTTCAGTCCGCAGCCAACCGTACGCATATTCGCCAGCAATTCTGATGGTCACGGATTTAATACCCGCCACTTCGCCTTCAGATTCTTCAATAATTTCAGTCTTAAAGCCGCGAGCTTCGGCCCAACGCAGATACATACGCATCAGCATGCTCGCCCAGTCCTGCGCTTCCGTACCGCCGGAGCCAGCCTGAATATCGAGATAGCAATCTGCGCTGTCATATTCGCCGGAGAACATACGACGGAATTCCAGCTGCGCCAGCTTATCTTCCAGGGTATCGAGTTCTGCTACGGCTTCGTTAAAGGTTTCTTCGTCGTCGGCTTCTACAGCCAACTCCAACAGGCCGGAGACATCTTCCAGGCCCTGGCTCATTTGGTCGAGTGTATCTACGATGGCCTCAAGGGAGGAACGCTCTTTACCCAGCGCCTGCGCGCGTTCGGGTTCGTTCCATACGTCCGGCTGTTCCAGCTCGGCGTTTACTTCTTCCAGACGCTCTTTCTTGGCATCATAGTCAAAGATACCCCCTAAGAACGTCAGAGCGCTCCGTGAGGTCCTGAATGCGGTTATTTACCGGATTAATTTCAAACATTGTCTGATTTCTTTTATTGGACTAGTCAAAATGCGGTTATAAGAGCGGGATTGTAACTAATCCACGCCCTTTTTTATAGCGATTAGTGACGCTAAAGTGGCCAGATATTATCGATTATTAGCTGCAAACTACGGTTGCCGCGAAACTCATTAATATCCAGTTTGTAGGCCAACTGAACATCGCGCACGCCGTTGTCCGGCCAGCAACTGGTATCAACGTTGAACGCAATTCCGTCCAGCAGAGGTCCGCCGCCAACCGGCTCCACCATCACCTTCAGATGACGCTCACCCACCAAACGCTGCTGAAGCAGACGGAAATGTCCATCAAACAGCGGTTCCGGGAACATTTGCCCCCACGGCCCAGCATCACGCAGCATTTGCGCGACCTCCATGGTCATCTCCGCGGCGCTTAGCGGGCCATCTGACACCACTTCGCCCTGCAGCAAGGCGGGATCCAGCCACTCGGTTACCAGTTCGCCGAAACGCTGCTGGAAACGCTCAAACTGCGCCTCTTCCAGCGACAAGCCCGCCGCCATGGCGTGACCGCCAAACTTGAGGATCATGCCAGGATGAAGGGTGTCCAGGCGCTCCAGCGCATCACGCATGTGCAGCCCCTGAATCGAACGCCCGGAGCCTTTGAGCGTACCGTCGCCGGCAGGAGCAAACGCAATCACCGGACGATGAAAACGCTCTTTAATGCGCGATGCCAGAATGCCGACTACTCCCTGATGCCACTCAGGATGGTACATCGCAAGGCCGCCCGGTAGCGTCTCGCTACTGCGCTCCAGTTTTTCACACAGGGTCAGCGCTTCCGCCTGCATGCCCTGCTCAATTTCTTTGCGTGTCTGATTGAGCGCGTCCAGTTCATTGGCCAGCATGCGTGCTTCGCCAATGTTGTCGCACAGCAACAGCGCCACGCCGACGGACATATCATCCAGACGGCCAGCGGCATTCAGCCGTGGCCCCAGCGCAAAACCTAAATCGCTGGCAGCCAGCTTAAGTGGGTCGCGGTTGGAAATCTCCAGCAGCGCCTTAATGCCGGGACGGCACTTTCCGGCACGAATACGGCTTAATCCTTGCCACGTCAGAATGCGGTTATTAGCATCCAGCGGGACCACGTCGGCCACCGTGCCGAGCGCGACCAGATCGAGCAAGTCCGCCAGGTTCGGCGGCGCAATGCCTCGTTCATCAAACCAGCCTTTGTCACGCAGGAAGGTGCGCAGCGCCAGCATCAGATAGAAGGCCACGCCAACCCCTGCCAATGATTTAGACGGGAATTCACAGTCGTGCAGATTGGGGTTGATGATTGCCTCTGCATTAGGCAGCGTATCCCCTGGCAGGTGGTGATCGGTCACCACCACCGGGATTCCCAGCGCTCTGGCATGTTCCACACCGGCGTGAGACGAGATGCCATTGTCTACGGTGACAATCAGCTGAGCGCCACGCGCATGCGCCTGCTCCACCACTTCCGGGCTTAAGCCATAGCCGTCTTCAAAACGATTAGGCACCAGGTAGTCAACGTTACCGCAACCCAACGCACGCATCGCCAGAATGCTGAGCGCCGTACTGGTCGCGCCATCGGCGTCAAAATCGCCGACCACAATAATGCGGGTTCCCGCGCGAAAGGCGTTATAGAGGATCTCAACGGCTTTTTCGACGCCGTTCAAATGCTGCCACGGCAGCATTCCTTTTACGCTACGTTCAAGTTCCTGGGCGCTGCGCACGCCGCGGCTGGCGTATAAACGACGCAGCAATGGCGGCAGGTCATCAGGTAGCTCGGTTTTCTCGTCGGCTTCACGCCGACGAAGTTGTATCTTTTGTTTCACGCGAATTATTTACCGCTGGTTTGTTTTGCATGTGCGTCGAGGAATTCTTTCATCTCTTTCGGGCCCTGATAGCCAGGCACGACATAGCCGTTGCTCAGCACAATCGCCGGCGTGCCGCTAACGCCAAACTGCACGCCCAGCGCGTAGTGGTTCGCGATATCCACATCACAGGTTGCTGGTTTCACGTCCTTGCCTGCCATCGCGTCATCAAAGGCTTTGTTTTTATCCTTCGCGCACCAGATCGACTTCATGTCCTGCTCGGCCTGGCTTTCCAGACCCTGACGCGGGAAGGCCAGATAACGAACGGTGATCCCCAACGCATTATAGTCTTTCATCTCTTCATGCAGCTTGTGGCAGTAACCACAGGTGATGTCGGTGAAAACGGTAATGACGTGTTTTTCCTGCGGCGCTTTGTAGACGATCATCTCTTTTTCCAGCGCGTTCAAATGCTTCATCAGCAACTGGTTAGTAACATTCACCGGGCTTGCGCCGCTCACGTCATACATCGGTCCCTGAATAATATGTTTACCGTCTTCAGTCACGTACAGCACGCCGCTATTGGTCAGTACGGTTTTCATGCCCGCCACCGGAGCAGACTGAATCTCGGTGCTCTGTACCCCCAGCTTTGCCAATGACTGGCGAATCGCCGCATCGTCTGCATGTACCATGCCGGAAAACGCCGTTGCCAGCAGGGTGAACATCATAAAACGTTTTTTCATAACCTATCCTTTCCTGTCAGCACTCACGCTCGCGGGTGATGCTGTTGATGTAATTGACGCAAGCGCTCCGTTGCGACATGAGTATAAATTTGTGTTGTCGAGAGGTCGCTATGCCCCAGTAGCATCTGCACCACGCGCAGGTCAGCGCCATGATTGAGCAAATGCGTGGCAAAAGCATGCCGCAGGACGTGCGGTGACAGCTTCTCGCTGTCGATTCCCGCCAACACAGCATAGTGTTTAATACGATGCCAGAAGGTCTGACGGGTCATCTGTTGCGCCCGCTGGCTGGGAAACAGCACATCAATCGATACGCCATTGAGCAACCATGGACGCCCATGTTCCAGATACGTTTCCAGCCAGTAAACCGCCTCTTCACCCAACGGCACCAGGCGTTCTTTGTTGCCTTTACCGATCACCCGAACCACACCCTGACGCAGGCTGACGTCACTCATCGTCAATCCCACCAGCTCAGATACGCGCAGGCCCGTTGCATACAATACTTCCAGCATGGCTTTGTCGCGTAGCTCCAGCGGTTGCTCAATCAGCGGCGCCTGCAACAGTCGCTCCACCTGTGCCTCACTGAGATCTTTGGGCAGGCGCTGCGGAAGCTTCGGTGATGCAAGCGAGGCGCTGGGATCGTCTTCGCGAAATTTTTCGCGGTACAGATGCTGAAAAAAGCGCCGCGTAGCACTGAGCAAGCGAGCGGAACTGGTGGCTTTATATCCCCCATCCATCCGCTCGGCCAGTAATGCCTGCAGATCATCGCTCTGCGCCGTCGCCAGCGAGACGCCACGGTGATGTAACCATTCGACAAGCATGGTCAGATCGCGACGATACGCACTTAACGTGTTTTCCGCCAGATTTCGTTCCAGCCAGAGGGCATCAAGAAACTGCTCGATGCGCGCCAGATCCTGTTCCACTCGCGCCCCTTATTCCACTCTCATTTTTGATGCATTATGCCTCATTGTGCCGGGATTGCGGCGATTCTGTTACACTACCCGCAACGCTACAGCAGAATTGAGATGTTTACGTCATGAACATGGGTCTTTTTTACGGTTCCAGTACCTGCTACACCGAAATGGCAGCAGAAAAAATCCGCGATATCCTGGGTCCCGAACTGGTGACACTGCACAACCTCAAAGATGATTCCCCGACCTTAATGGAGCAGTATGATGTGCTCATTTTGGGCATCCCGACCTGGGATTTTGGTGAAATTCAGGAGGATTGGGAAGCGGTCTGGGAGCAACTGGACGACCTCAACCTGGAAGGCAAAATTGTCGCGCTTTACGGGATGGGCGATCAGCTAGGATATGGCGAATGGTTCCTGGATGCGCTGGGGATGCTGCACGATAAACTGGTCACCAAAGGCGTCAAGTTTGTCGGTTACTGGCCAACCGAAGGCTATGAATTTACCAGCGATAAACCCGTCATTGCTGATGGACAGCTGTTTGTTGGTTTGGCACTGGATGAAACGAACCAGTACGATCTCAGCGATGAACGCATCCAGAACTGGTGCGAGCAAATTCTTGGGGAAATGGCCGAACACTGGTCCTGATAAGCGTGTTGCCGGATGACGCCGTGAACGCCTTATCCGGTTTACCTCACGCATCAAACCTAAGGCCCTAAAGCGGCACGCCATCAGATATTTGTTGGCATTACCCCTGCTTGGCCTGTTGCAGCATTAACCGCCGTAAATCTCGCCACTCAGCCTCATCCATACTGTCTGCCGCCAGCCACAAATGCTGACGTTTCCCGGTATCTGAACGCAAACGCAGCATCATGCCTGTTTTGACCATCCAGGGCGCGCTAACGATAGTCCACTCCTGCCCTTGCCAGCGCAGACGGCCGTCCATCAACAGCCTAATCTCGCCCTGACAGGCATTAATTCTACGTTGGCTGCGTACGCTATCGAACACCACCAGAGAGAGCAGAACCATCCATAATGGGGTGTAGCTCAAAGGCCAGGGCATCAATAAAATAAATACCGCGACCAGCCCATGAACGAGCAACGAAAGCCACTGCGCGCGCCACGAAACGCGTAAATCAGATTGCCACTGGACCACGTTCCCGATTCCGTGTCTGGATAAGTCGCACCATCTGCTCCAACTGAGCATCAGCTGGTTTCCCATGATTCATCAACCAGTTAAATAAATCTGGATCGTCACATTCTAGCAGACGGATAAAGATACGTTTTTCTTCGTCACTTAAGCTGTCATATTCATGTTCGAAAAACGGCATGATAGAGATGTCCAGCTCGCGCATACCGCGGCGGCATGCCCAATGAATACGTGCTTTATTGTTAATATCCATGTTCTTCTTCCTGTCTCGCGAAAACGAAGTATCCGGCTATTGTAACGTGTTTTTCACGCGCTTTTGCGGGATTATCAGCTAATGGAAGCACATTCGCTAAATAAAACCGCATTAAGTCAAAGGATTCATCATTTTTGGATGTCTCCTCGCAAAGCTAACTATATGGCACAAATAGCCTGTTTAAACCGCTTGCAATGGGCCATAGCTCTTTTACCATTAGTCATTATCACTGCGTTAAGCAAATCAGGACATTATTATGGCTTTTACATCTTTTCCTCCTCGCCAGCCTTTTGCGTCAACGCGTTTACCTCTGACGCTAATGACGCTCGATGACTGGGCGCTCGCCACCATTACCGGTGTCGACAGTGAGAAGTATATTCAGGGTCAGGTCACGGCTGATGTCAGCCAGATGACCGAGCATCAGCACGTGCTGGCAGCCCATTGTGATGCCAAAGGTAAAATGTGGAGCAATCTGCGCCTGTTCCGTAACAGTGACGGTTTTGCATGGCTTGAACGCCGCAGCTTGCGCGATGCACAGCTTACAGAACTGAAAAAATATGCGGTCTTCTCAAAGGTAGTGATTGCGCCGGACGACGAGCGTGTTCTGTTGGGCGTAGCGGGATTCCAGGCACGAGCGGCGCTGGCCAATCTCTTTAGCGAATTACCGAACAGCGAAAAACAGGTTATTACCGAAGATACTTCCACAATACTGTGGTTCGAACACCCTGCCGAGCGTTTCCTGCTGATTGTTGATGTTGCAACGGCGGAAAGCCTGGTTGAGAAACTGCGCGGCGAAGCGGAGTTAAATAACAGTCAACAGTGGCTGGCGCTGGATATCGAAGCGGGTGTTCCGGTCATTGATACTGCCAACAGCGGACAGTTTATTCCCCAGGCGACCAATATGCAGGCTCTGGGCGGGATCAGCTTCAAAAAAGGCTGCTATACCGGCCAGGAAATGGTGGCGCGCGCCAAATTCCGCGGCGCCAACAAACGCGCCATGTGGACTCTGGCAGGTACGGCCAGCCGGGTGCCGGAAGCAGGCGAAGATCTGGAACTGAAAATGGGTGAGAACTGGCGTCGTACTGGTATCGTACTCGCCGCAGTACAGCTCGCTGATGGCCAGATACTGGTGCAGGTCGTGATGAATAACGACATGGAAGCCGACAGCGTGTTCCGCGTTCGCGATGACGCAAAAACGCTGCATATTGTGCCGCTGCCGTACTCGCTGGAAGAGTAAAATCTTAACGCCGGATGGCGCTACGCTTATCCGGCCTACAGGCACATTTTGTAGGCCGGATAAGGCGTTAGCCGCCATCCGAAATCAAGGGTTACGCCTGTCCAACATACAAATAAATCGCCAGGAAGTGGCAAACGCTGCCGCCCAGTACAAAGCCGTGCCAGATCGCGTGGTTATATGGAATGCGCTTACAGACATAGAAAATAACGCCCAGCGAATACACCACACCACCAACGGCCAGCAACGTCACGCCTCCCGCCGCCAGTTTAACCGCCAATTGATACACCACAATCAGCGATAGCCAGCCCATTGTCAGGTAAGTCACCAGCGACAGAACCTTAAAGCGGTGCGCAATGGTCAGTTTGAATAAAATACCGAGCAGCGCCAGGCTCCAGATAACAATCATCAGTCCACGTGCCAGCGGCGAATCAAGCCCCACCAGCAGAAATGGCGTATAGGTCCCGGCAATCAGCAGATAAATCGCGCAGTGGTCGAATTTTTTCAGCCAGACTTTCGCTCGCTGATGGGGGATCGCGTGATACAAAGTTGAGGCGAGAAACAGCAGGATCATGCTGCCGCCGTACAGGCTATAACTGGTAATCGCCATAGCGCTGGCGTTGGTATCCACTGCCTGAACCAGTAACAACACCAGCCCGACAATCCCAAACACCAGCCCGATACCGTGACTGATGCTGTTGGCTATTTCCTCTGCCAGCGAATATCCCTGCACGATTAATGGTTTCTGAACCATAGCTTACTCCCGAGAAACGAACACTTTCGTTATTGCCCCTCTAGCGTAACTGAGAATGGTTCCAGTGAACACCTGTTAGCTGTAATATTTATCTTAAAATAAATAGTTCATAAAAATCATATAATTAATTTTAATCTTTCAGCTAACAAGCGTACACATTAAATCAAACACATTTAAAATCAATCACATAAAATTGCGTTTGATCCGGGTAAATTTCGGCAATCACACGTTTCAGTTCTTCAAGCGACATGTTTTCCTGCTGAGCATGTTTTTCAGTCAGCGTATCCAGCGTGACGGTTGAGGTGCCAACAACTTCAATCGTGCAGAAGTATCCCTCATCTTCAAAGCGCCCAACCCGTAGAATGTCACCGGTTTTGAAGTGTGATTCGGACTCGTCACGAATGGTGATGGTTTTGCGTCCGGCCAGTATGTCATCCTGGAAACGCTGAAAAAAAGTGATGTCATTTGGCTGCATGTTATTATTCCCTGTAGATGAAGTCTGATGAGTGAGTTTTGCTATTGTGAGTATGTTCTCCCACGCTGCCATCGCCAGTCTCAACAATCTTGAGATGCTGGTCTACAACTATGTCATCAAAAATCGTGACAAAGTCATGTACATGACCATTCGCGAACTGGCCGATGCCGTGGGCGTTTCCACTACCACCGTACTGCGCTTTTGCCGCAAGCTTAAGTGTGAAGGTTACTCAGAATTTCGCGTACGCTTCAAATTATATTTAGAGCAGAATGAACCGCAACAGGCTAATTTCGGCGCCAGCGAAATTATCAGCTTTTTTAAAAGCGTCAATAACGACGAATTCGATAAACTGCTCGATCAGGCTGTTGATATTATATTATCTTCCGAACGTATTATATTTGTTGGCGCAGGAACGTCAGGAGCGCTTGCGAAATACGGCGCGCGTTTTTTCTCCAACGTCGGAAAATTCAGTAATCATATTGACGACCCTTATTTTCCGGTAACCAATGATATGGCCAGAAACGCGCTGGCAATCGTGCTTTCCGTCTCCGGCGAAACAGAGGAGATCCTGCGTTTTGCCAGCCAGTTCAGCCTGCACAACTGTAAAGTGCTGTCTGTAACCAGCCATGAACAGTCACGTCTGGCGAAACTCGCCGACTTTAATCTCTCCTGGCACGTTCCACAAACACGCATTGCCGGGGTATACGATATAACCACGCAAATCCCCGTTATTTATATTCTGGAATCGCTTGGCCGCAAACTGGCGAAAAGAATAGCGTAAAAAAACAATCTGTTTTTTTGATGTAACAAATCACATTAATGCTATTTTGTTATATCGTGACATTTAGGTTTCCTTTGTTAGACTCAAAATCAGATTGTATTAATTTGAGACTGAGCGCAGATGAAAAAACTTACCTTAGCAAAAGATTTTTTATGGGGCGGCGCGGTTGCGGCGCACCAGGTCGAAGGTGGCTGGAACAAAGGTGGCAAAGGCCCCAGCATTTGCGACGTACTGACCGGTGGGGCACACGGCGTTCCACGAGAAATCACTCAGGAAGTCGTGCCCGGTAAATACTACCCCAACCACGAAGCCGTCGATTTTTACGGTCATTACAAAGAAGACATTAAGCTGTTTGCCGAAATGGGCTTCAAATGTTTCCGTACCTCCATCGCATGGACCCGTATCTTCCCCAATGGGGACGAAACCCAGCCGAACGAAGAAGGTCTGAAGTTCTATGACGACATGTTCGATGAATTACTGAAATACAACATCGAACCGGTCATCACCCTTTCCCACTTCGAAATGCCGCTACATTTGGTTCAACAGTATGGGAGTTGGACCAATCGCAAAGTTGTTGATTTCTTTGTTCGATTTGCTGAAGTCGTCTTTGAGCGTTACAAACACAAAGTCAAATACTGGATGACCTTCAACGAGATCAATAACCAACGTAACTGGCGCGCACCGTTGTTTGGCTATTGCTGCTCCGGTGTGGTGTATACCGAGCATGAAAACCCGGAAGAGACCATGTACCAGGTGCTGCATCACCAGTTCGTGGCCAGCGCGCTCGCAGTGAAAGCCGCACGCCGCATCAACCCGGAAATGAAAGTGGGCTGCATGCTGGCTATGGTGCCGCTCTATCCATTCTCCTGTAAGCCCGAAGATGTCATGTTCGCCCAGGAGTCAATGCGTGAACGCTACGTCTTTACCGACGTCCAGCTGCGCGGCTACTACCCAAGCTATGTGTTGAACGAGTGGGAACGTCGCGAATTTAACATCAGGATGGAAGACGGCGACGAGCAAATCCTGCGTGAAGGCACCTGCGACTATCTCGGATTTAGCTACTACATGACCAACGCGGTGAAAGCGGAAGGCGGTAGCGGTGATGCCATTTCCGGTTTTGAGGGTAGCGTGCCGAACCCGCACGTCAAAGCCTCCGACTGGGGCTGGCAGATTGACCCGATTGGCCTTCGCTATGCTTTATGTGAGCTGTACGAGCGCTATCAGAAGCCGCTGTTTATCGTTGAAAACGGGTTTGGCGCCTACGATAAAGTGGAAACAGATGGCAGCATCAATGATGACTACCGCATCGATTATCTACGCGCCCACATCGAAGAGATGATGAAGGCGGTCACCTATGATGGCGTAGATCTGATGGGCTACACGCCGTGGGGCTGCATTGACTGCGTTTCGTTCACCACCGGTCAGTACAGCAAGCGCTACGGCTTCATCTACGTGAATAAGCACGATGACGGCACTGGTGATATGTCGCGTTCACGCAAGAAGAGTTTTGAGTGGTATAAAGCGGTGATCGCCAGCAACGGCGAGAATCTGTGATTTTTCGCCGGATGGCGGCGTAAACGCCTTATCCAGCCTACAGGTATGATCCCGTAGGCTGGATAAGCGCAGCGCTATCCGGCCATTAAATCCCTACTTCCCGCCGGCCAGCTCCAGAAAACTGCCCGTGACGTAAGATGCCTTCTCGCTCAGTAGCCAGCAAATCGCCTGCGCGACTTCTTCCGGCTGCCCACCACGCTGCATAGGCAACATGGATTTCACGCGATCAACCCTTCCCGGCTCTCCACCCGACGCATGCATTTCAGTGTAGATCAGGCCTGGACGTACGCAGTTTACGCGGATCCCCTGCGCCGCCACCTCCAGTGCCAGGCCGGTGGTGAGCGTGTCCACCGCACCTTTTGAAGCGGCATAATCAACATATTCGAATGGCGCGCCGAGCCGTGATGCCGCCGAAGAGACATTCACAATCGCCCCACCCTGACCGCCGCGCTTAAACGACATGCGCTTTACCGCTTCCCGACAGCACAGAAAATAGCCGGTAACATTGGTCGCCAGTACGCGGTTAATTCGCTCTGCAGTTAAGTTTTCCACCGTGGTCTGTTCAAATAAAATCCCGGCATTATTCACCAGCGCAGTCAGCGGTTCCCCTTCACGGTCGATCGATTCAAACATCGCCAGCACCTGACTTTCATCACTGATATCCGCACGCAGCGCAAATGCCTTACCACCTGCCGCGACGATGTGGTTCACCACCTCGGTTGCCGCACGAATATTGTGATGAAAATTAACGGCGACCGTGTAACCCTCCAGTGCCAGTTGCAGCGCGGTTGCTCGCCCAATACCGCGACTGCCGCCAGTAACAAGTGCGATTCCCATAGAGACCTCCAGATATGAAAAAGCCGGGAGGCGGCTTCGCCTTACCCGGCCTGGAAATTATTCAACTACGCGGAAAAGTTACTGATATTCGCTCATCGGCACGCAGGAGCAGAACAGGTTACGGTCGCCGTAAACGTCATCAAGACGCTTCACGGTAGGCCAGTATTTGTTCGCCACGCCTGCCGGGAAGACTGCGATTTCGCGGCTATAACCGTGGTTCCACTCGCTCACCAGCTCATTCTGGGTGTGCGGCGAGTTTACCAACGGGTTATCTTCCAGCGACCACTCACCGGCTTTCACGCGCTCGATCTCAGCGCGGATTGCCAGCATCGCGTTAATAAAGCGATCCAGTTCCACTTTGCTTTCAGATTCGGTCGGTTCCACCATCAGCGTACCCGCTACCGGGAACGACATGGTTGGCGCATGGAAACCATAGTCGATCAGACGTTTGGCAATATCCAGTTCGCTGATGCCGGTCTCTTCTTTCAGTGGGCGAATGTCGAGAATACATTCATGCGCTACACGGCCATCGCGACCGGTATACAGCACCGGATAGGCATCTTTCAGACGGCTGGCAATGTAGTTAGCGTTAAGAATAGCGACCTGGCTTGCCTGCTTCAGACCTTCTGCGCCCATCATACGGATGTACATCCAGCTGATTGGCAGAATGGATGCGCTACCGAACGGTGCGGCAGACACCGCGCCCTGACGGGTAAGCATCCCTTCAATCTGTACCACGCTGTGGCCCGGCACAAACGGTGCCAGATGCGATTTAACGCCGATCGGTCCCATGCCCGGGCCGCCGCCGCCGTGCGGAATGCAGAAGGTTTTATGCAGGTTGAGGTGCGAAACGTCCGCGCCGATAAAGCCCGGCGTGGTGATTCCAACCTGGGCGTTCATGTTCGCGCCGTCGAGGTACACCTGGCCGCCGAACTGGTGCACAACTTCACACACTTCGCGGATCGTTTCTTCATATACGCCGTGGGTGGACGGATAGGTCACCATGATGCAAGAAAGGTTCGCAGCATGTTGTTCTGCTTTTGCCCGCAGATCGTCGAGGTCGATGTTGCCGTTCTTATCACAGGCGACTACCACCACCTGCATCCCCGCCATTTGTGCGGAAGCCGGGTTAGTACCGTGGGCGGACGCCGGGATCAGGCAGATATCGCGATGGCCTTCGTTACGGCTTTCGTGATAATGACGAATCGCCAGCAGGCCAGCGTATTCGCCTTGTGCGCCGGAGTTCGGCTGCATGCAGACTGCGTCATAGCCGGTCAGTTTTACCAGCCACTCGGAAAGCTGACCGATCATCTGGTGATACCCTTCCGCCTGCTCAGGCGGGCAGAACGGATGCAGTTCAGCGAATTCCGGCCAGGTGATAGGAATCATCTCGGCGGCGGCGTTCAGCTTCATGGTGCAGGAACCCAGCGGGATCATCGCCTGATTCAGCGCCAGATCTTTACGCTCCAGCGAGTGCATGTAGCGCATCATCTCGGTTTCGCTGTGGTAGCGGTTAAACACCGGATGGCTGAGGATCGCGTCGTCACGCAGCATGCTGCTCTGAATGGAACGACTGTCGAGCGCCACGTCTTTATCCAGCGTGTCGATGCTCAGGCCGTGGCTGTCGCCCAGCAGAACATTGAACAACTGCACCACGTTTTCACGGGTGGTGGTTTCGTCGAGCGTAATACCTACCGCGTTATGAATATCGCTGCGCAGGTTGATCTCTGCCGCTTCCGCACGCGCCAGTACCGTAGCTTTATCGGCCACTTCAACACACAGCGTGTCGAAGTAGTGCGCATGACGCAGCTTTAAGCCTTTCTGTTGCAGACCAGCCGCCAGAATATCGGTCAGGCGGTGGATACGATTAGCGATGCGCTTCAGACCGACCGGACCATGATAAACGGCATACAGGCTGGCGATGTTAGCCAGCAGTACCTGTGAGGTACAAATGTTGGAGTTCGCTTTCTCACGACGGATATGCTGCTCGCGAGTCTGCATCGCCATGCGCAGTGCGGTATTGCCCGCCGCATCTTTTGATACGCCGATAATACGGCCTGGCATGGAGCGTTTGAATTCGTCTTTGGCGGCAAAGAATGCCGCGTGCGGACCACCGTAACCCATCGGTACGCCGAAGCGTTGCGCAGAGCCGAAAACGATATCCGCGCCCTGTTTGCCCGGTGCGGTCAGCAGAACCAGCGCCATAAAATCGGCAGCGACGCTGACCACAACTTTACGGGATTTCAGCTCAGCAATCAGTTTGCTGTAGTCGTGCACTTCACCAGTGGTACCAACCTGCTGCAACAGCACGCCGAACACATCCTGGTGATCCAGTGCTTTCTCAGCGTCATCCACAATGACGTCAAAACCAAAGGTTTCTGCACGAGTGCGAACCACATCCAGCGTTTGTGGATGAACATCAGCCGCCACAAAGAAACGGTTGGCGTTTTTCAGTTTGCTGACGCGTTGGGCCATCGCCATGGCTTCGGCCGCCGCGGTGGCTTCATCCAGCAGAGAGGCGGAGGCCATGTCCAGCCCGGTCAGGTCCAGCGTGACCTGCTGGAAGTTCAGCAGCGCTTCCAGACGGCCCTGAGAGACTTCCGGCTGATACGGCGTATACGCGGTGTACCAACCCGGATTTTCCAGCATGTTACGCAGGATAACCGGCGGCAACTGCACGGCGGTGTAGCCCATGCCGATGTAGGACGTGAAGCGCTTGTTACGCCCGGCGATGGCTTTTAATTCGGCCAGCGCAGCGTATTCTGTCGCCGCCTCGCCTACCTGCGGCGGGGTTGCGAGCTGAATGTCTTTCGGCACAATCTGGCCGATCAGCGCGTTTAACGACTCGGCGCCAACCGCATTCAGCATCTCTTGCTGCTGCGCGGCGTCCGGTCCGATGTGGCGTTCAATGAAAGCGCCGCTGTTTTCAAGCTGGCTTAACGTCTGTGTCATGGGCGATGGTTCCTGAAACGTGCAGTGAATCGTGATTGTCTCTAACTCAATTGCCCGGTGGCGCTGACGCTTACCGGGCCTACGCGTGCGAAAACGAATACGCAAAATAATTCGCGTTGCAGTGAGTAGGCCGGATAAGCATTAGCGCCATCCGGCACAACATTATTCGTCTTCTAACAATGCTTCGTACGCAGTGGCATCCAGCAGCGATTCGATTTCGCTTTCATCGCTGGCTTTGATTTTGAAGATCCAGCCGCCGGCATATGGTTCGCTGTTAACCAGTTCCGGGGAGTCGCTGAGCGCGTCGTTAACCGCGACAATCTCACCGCTTACCGGCGCATAAATATCAGAAGCCGCTTTTACGGATTCCGCAACGGCGCAGTCATCGCCCGCGCTGACGGTGGCACCAACTTCTGGCAGGTCTACGAAAACCATGTCACCCAACAGCTCCTGAGCATGTTCGGTGATACCAACGGTGTAAGAGCCGTCAGCTTCTTTGCGCAGCCATTCGTGTTCTTTGCTGTATTTCAGTTCTGCAGGTACGTTGCTCATCAATCAATCTCCAAAAAGGATGAATCACGCGACGGCTTTGCCGTTACGCACAAAAACAGGTTTAGTGACTTTTACAGGCATTTCGCGGTTACGGATCTGCACGATCGCTGTCTCACCGATACCCGCAGGGACACGCGCCAGCGCGATGCTGTAGCCCAGGGTTGGGGAGAATGTTCCGCTGGTGATAATGCCTTCATGTTGGTTACCGGAAGTGTCAGTGAAACGGACTGGCAGTTCATTACGCAGCACGCCCTTCTCGGTCATCACCAGTCCGACTAGCTGTTCATGGCCTTTGTCGCGCTGCATTTCCAGTGCTTCACGACCAATAAAGTCGCGGTCGGCAGGTTCCCACGCAATGGTCCAACCCATGTTGGCTTCCAGCGGAGAAATCCCTTCGTCCATCTCCTGACCATACAGGTTCATACCCGCTTCCAGACGCAGCGTGTCACGCGCGCCCAGACCGCAAGGTTTGACGCCTGCTTGTACCAGCGCACGCCAGAAATCAGCCGCTTTTTCATTCGGCATGGCGATTTCATAGCCTGCTTCGCCGGTATAACCGGTGGTTGCGATAAACAAATCACCCGCCTGAACGCCGAAGAACGGCTTCATACCTTCTACCGCATGGCGCTGTTCGTCAGTAAACAACGTGGCTGCTTTTTCCTGCGCGTTTGGCCCCTGCACCGCAATCAGAGACAGGTCGTCACGAACGGTGATGTCGATGGCGTAGGGTTCAGCGTGTTGGGTAATCCAGGAGAGGTCTTTTTCGCGGGTGGCGGAGTTTACAACGAGGCGGAAGAAATCTTCAGTGAAGTAATAGACAATCAGGTCATCTATCACACCGCCCGATGCGTTAAGCATACCGGAGTAGAGGGCTTTACCCGTCTTCGTTAGCTTCGCAACGTCGTTTGCCAGCAGATAACGCAAGAACTCCCGGGTGCGGCTGCCGCGCAGGTCGACGATGGTCATATGCGACACATCAAACATACCGGCATCGGTGCGAACAGCATGGTGTTCATCGAGCTGAGAACCGTAATGCAGTGGCATCATCCAGCCATGGAAATCTACCATGCGCGCGCCACATAGCGTGTGTTGTTCGTACAAAGGAGTCTGTTGAGCCATCTTTTCCTCGTTGAATAAGCGGGGCTACCAACTCTTTCGCGGTGAAATTTTCGCCACGAAACCCAGCACCGCAGCCGCTCCAGGGGCTACGACGCAAACGTTCTCTTTGTCCTGAACTTACCACCGAAACAGACGCTAAACCATAAGGCAAAATTAGCCATCACATTAGCTTATGGCAAAAAATGGCCAGATCGACGACAGAATATAAACCCACAAGTACGCCAAAAAATCAGAACAACAAACAGGAAAGAGAAGAAAAAATCAGCATCAAGCCACATTAAATATGGAAAAAATGTCAAAAATGGCGTTATGAAAAAAACGTGATATTAAAAAAACTAATGCGAAAAAAGGTGTGGAATTAGATTATTTCAAATGAGAGAAGCATCCCGGCGCGAGGGCCGGGAGAGGAAAATGTGACGGGTCTCAAACTCTTAAGATTGTCCTTACGGACGCTAGCGTAGCCACTCGGGAAGATCGTTCAGCCCCATCGCCTGACGGATGAGCTGCGGTTTTACACCCGGAAGGGTATCGGCCAGTTTCAGACCAATATCACGCAGCAGTTTTTTCGCCGGATTCTCGCCGGCAAACAGTTCACGGAAGCCCTGCATACCGGCCAGCATCATTGCTGCGCTGTGCTTACGGCTGCGCTCATAACGACGCAAATAGAGATACTGGCCAATATCTTTGCCCTGACGTTGTAGCCGCTTAAGCTCATCGATAAGCTCTGCCGCATCCATAAAGCCGAGGTTAACCCCCTGGCCCGCCAACGGATGGATGGTATGCGCCGCATCCCCCACCAGCGCCAGACGATGGGCGGCGAACTGACGAGCATAGCGTCCCGTTAGCGGAAACGTCTTCCGTTCGCTTTCAACGTTGCACAGGCCCAGACGGTTATCAAAAGCGATATTCAGCGCCTGATTAAACTCATCAACGCTTGCCTGCTGCATGCGTTCGGCTTCCTGCGGAGAAAGTGACCAGACGATAGAGCACAGATGCGGGTCACTGAGCGGCAGGAATGCCAGGATACCCTCGCCGTGAAACGCCTGGCGCGCAACCGCGCCGTGAGCTTCCTGCGTACGGATCGTCGCCACCAGCGCATGATGACGGTAATCCCAGAAGGTGAGCGGAATGTCTGCTTTATTACGCAGCCAGGAGTTAGCGCCATCCGCGCCGATCACCAGGCGAGCCGTCAGCATTGTGCCCTCTTTCAGAGTCAGAAATGCCTCGTTCTCCCCCCTGGCTACCTGCTGTATTTCAGCGGGCGCCAGCAGCGTAATATCCGGCGAACGCTGCGCCTTTTGCCATAGCGCGTAATGGATCTCTGCGTTTTCGACGATGTGGCCCAAATGGCTGTAGCCCATGCTCTGGTCGTCAAATTCAATACGCCCGAAGCTGTCTTTGTCCCAGACTTCCATACCGTGATAGCAGCACGCGCGACGGGCAGCGATATCTGACCAGACGCCCAAACGAGTAAGCAGTTTTTCACTGGCGGCATTGATTGCCGACACGCGAAGCTGAGGAGGTGCATCCACCGCCAACGACTGCGGAACATGTTGTTCTAACACCGCAACGCGTAACCCGCTGCCCTGCAAGCCGCAGGCAACCGCCAGTCCCACCATGCCGCCACCGACAATTGCTACATCAACACTTTGCACTGTTTACTCCTGGAAACCGGAACAATCAAAACCGTAGGCCGGATAAGGCATTTACGCCGCCATCCGGCTTACAGGCCATATTTATCGCGCAACCCAACCCAGGGTCCGCTCCGCCAGCGCATCGCGCGCGGGTGTGAATAACTCCATCGCCATCAGCCCGGCATTTCGCCCAACAACCAGCGGGGCCCAGCGGTTGGCAAACAGATACACCAGATTGTTGGTTACGCCAATTGTCGTTTCGCGATCGCGCTCACGACGTTGCTGATAGCGTGCCAGCACTGCGTAATCACCAATATCTTCCGCGCAGTTTTGCGCCTGAGTTAACGTCTCAGCAAGGCTCATTACGTCGCGCAGACCAAGGTTGAAACCTTGTCCGGCAATGGGATGTAGCGTCTGAGCGGCGTTCCCCACCAGCACGGTACGATGGGTAATCGCCTTCAGCGCAGTGGTTAATGACAGCGGATAAGCGCTGCGTTTACCGGTCTGGGTAATACGTCCCAGCCGCCAGCCAAACGCGGTTTGCAATTCACGGCAAAACCGTTCGTCGGACCAGGCCATGATCTCATCGCGCTGATCCAGCGGATGGCACCACACCAGCGAGCAGCGACCATCAGACATCGGGAGCATTGCCAGCGGGCCATGCTGCGTAAAACGTTCAAACGCGCGCCCATCGTGGGGAACGGAGGTCGAAACATTGGCGATTACCGCCAGTTGTTCATAAGGCTGCTGCAGCCAGTCCACACCGCAGGCGGTAGCCAGCGCGGAACGTGTACCGTCAGCGGCGACCACCACGCGACCGGTAATGGACTCGCCATTTTCCAGTGTGACCTCAACATGACCCTGCGTACGCGACACGCTGGCTACGCGATCGGGACAATGCAGCGTGACGCCCGGCGCTTTACGCAGTAGCGCAAACAGACGCAGCCCAACATCGTGGAGTTCCACCACCTGACCCAGCGCCGGGAGACGATATTCCTGCGCATCCAGCGTAACAAATCCGGCATGGCCGCGATCGCTGACGTGGACCGTTTTAATTGCCGTTGCGCAATCGGCAATCGCCTGCCACACGCCAATTCGCGCCAGCTGCTGACAGGTTCCTGCCGCCAGCGCAATCGCCCGGGCGTCAAACCCAGGATGACGGTCAGTTTCAGGTTCGCTCGCTTCTATCAGATGAACTGGCAGCGTCCCATGACTGAGCTGGGAAATGGCCAGCGCCAGCGTCGCGCCGACCATGCCACCACCAACGATAATTACGCTCATTGCAGTCGCGCCGCAGCCATTAAGGCTTCAATATCATCCGCTTTCTTCACCACGCTGGCGGTCAGATTTTCATTACCGTCTTCGGTGATAAGGATGTCATCTTCTATACGAATGCCAATGCCCCGATAAGCAGCCGGTACATCGGCATCCGGCGCGATATATAACCCTGGCTCGACGGTCAGCACCATTCCTGGCTCAAGGATACGCGAACGATCCTGACCATAAACGCCAACATCGTGCACATCCAGCCCCAGCCAGTGGCTAAGGCCATGCATAAAGTATGGCCGGTGCGCATTCTCGGTAATTAACTGGTCGACGTCGCCGTGCAATATGCCAAGCTTCACCAGACCGGTAATCATGATGCGCACAACTTCACCGGTGACGTCCTGAATGGAAGTTCCGGGGCGATACAGACATAGGCTGGTCTCTAAGGATTCCAGCACGATATCGTAGATTTCGCGCTGCGCGGGGGTAAATTTGCCATTAACCGGAAAAGTACGCGTAATGTCGCCCGCATAGCCTTTGTATTCACAGCCAGCGTCAATCAGCACCAGGTCGCCATCGCGCATTTCACTTTCATTTTCGGTGTAATGCAGGATACAGCCGTTTTCACCGCTTCCGACAATGGTGTTATAGGACGGATAACGCGCGCCGTGGCGGGTAAATTCGTGGTGAATCTCCCCTTCCAGTTGGTATTCAAACATCCCCGGACGGCATTTTTCCATCGCGCGGGTATGCGCCAGGGCGGTGATCTCTCCAGCACGGCGCATGATCGCAATCTCTTCTGGTGATTTGAACAGGCGCATTTCATGCACCATCGGACGCCAGTCGATGATCGCGCCAGGCGCGTGCAGATTTTGTCTGGAACCTTTGCGTAGTTTATCCAGCGCCGTGCAGACAATTTCGTCAGCCCAAGCGTACTCGCCCTGTGCGTGATACACCGCGTCCAGGCCATTGAGCAGCAAGTGCAGTTGTTGGTTGATTTCACTGAAGGCCAGCGCCCGGTCAACGCCGAGTTTTGCCGGCGCGGCATCCTGGCCCAGACGGCGGCCAAACCAGATCTCCGCCGTCAGATCGCGAACCCGGTTGAACAAAACGCTGTGGTTATGAGTATCATCACTTTTAATCAGCACCAGCACGGCTTCAGGCTCGTTAAAGCCGGTGAAATACCAGAAATCACTGTTCTGGCGGTACGGGTATTCACTGTCCGCGCTGCGCGTCGCTTCCGGCGCGGCAAAAATCAGCGCGGCGCTGCCGGGCTGCATTTGTGCCAGCAAAGCCTGACGACGACGCTGGAATTCTTGCTGAGATATCTCACTCATAACACTCTCCTTGGCGTTGTTGTATTTAGTGCAGAGTCGGTTTACGGACTTCCGGCGCTGTCGGCTGCTGACGCGTAAACGTGTCATGGCACAGCAAGGCGGCTACACGCACGTATTCGATGATCTCTTCGAGCGACATTTCCAGCTCTTCCTGATCTTCGTCTTCGTCATAGCCCAACTGGGCGATATTGCGCAGGTCGTCAATCGCTTCACCGGTTTCGCCGGTCACTTTGTCGAGCTTAGGCTGCGTGACGCCGAGGCCCAGCAGGAAGTGGTTTACCCAGCCAGCCAGCGCATCGGCGCGATCGAATACGCTGACGTCATCACCTTCAGGCAGAAAAAGCTGAAAAAGGAAGCCGTCGTCCTCAAGGGCATCGCTGGTAGCAGAGTGCATTTTCAGCAGCGCCTGAGCCAGCTCGTGACCAAAGGCCAGACCTTCGTTCGTCAGGTCGTGCAACAGCGGCTGCCATGAGCTGTCGTTGTTACCGCCACAAATTATCCCGCTGATTAAGCCGTGCATTTCGGCCGGGGTTAATCCAGCCCCTTGTTGGTTCAAAAACTGGCTAACTTCGCTGTAGCCAGGCATTTCGTTCTGTATAGACATAAGCATTCGTCATCAAAGGGAGGAATATTCATGATATGCTACCACTTTGGACCCTGGTGGACCAGAAAAGGGCTTGTATCTTGATACCAGGGTAGCTATAGTGTCGCCCCTTCGCGGACCCAAGGTCTGGAGACGAAGGCAGCGCAGTCAATCAGCAGGAAGGTGGCATGTCTGCACAACCCGTCGATATCCAAATATTTGGCCGTTCACTGCGAGTGAATTGCCCGCCTGAACAAAGGGATGCGTTGAATCAGGCTGCGGACGATCTCAATCAGCGATTGCAAGATCTGAAAGTTCGCACTAGAGTCACAAATACTGAGCAGTTGGTTTTCATCGCCGCGTTGAACATCAGCTATGAATTAACTCAGGAAAAAGCGAAGACGCGTGAGTACGCGGCGAGCATGGAACAACGTATTCGGATGCTGCAACAGACCATCGAACAAGCGTTGCTTGATCAGGGTCGCATAACCGAAAAAACGGGCCAAAACTTTGAATAACACTTTTCGGTTTACTGTGGTAGAGTGACCGTGAAGACAAAATTTCTCTGAGATGTTTGCAAGCGGGCCAGTCCCCTGAGCCGATATTTCATACCACAAGAATGTGGCGCTCCACGGTTGGTGAGCATGCTCGGCCCGTCCGAGAAGCCTTAAAACTGTGACGACACATTCACCTTGAACCAAGGGTTCAAGGGTTACAGCCTGCGGCGGCATCTCGGAGATTCCCTTCTACCTGGCAACAGCCATGACACTACTTTCTGAACTCCCTTTATCCCGACAAGAAATACGCACACTGATTCGTCAGCGTCGCCGTGCGCTTACCAGCGATCAGCAACAACAATTTGGTCAGCAAGCCGCGACCAGAATGCTCAGTTTTCCCCCTGTTGTTCTTGCCCATACCGTAGCGGTGTTTCTCTCTTTCGATGGCGAACTCGACACCCAACCGCTGATCGAACAGCTGTGGCGAGCGGGTAAGCGCGTCTACCTTCCGGTTCTTCATCCCTTCAGCCCTGGCAACCTGCTGTTCCTGCACTATCATCCGCAGAGTGCGCTGGTGACCAACCGCTTAAAGATCCAGGAGCCGCGACTTGATGTCCGCGACGTATTACCACTGGCAAAGCTGGATGTACTGGTTACGCCGTTAGTCGCGTTTGATGAAGACGGGCAGCGCCTGGGCATGGGCGGCGGATTTTATGACCGTACGTTGCAAAACTGGCAGCAGCATAAGATCCAGCCCGTGGGCTACGCGCATGATTGCCAGTTAGTGGAAAAGCTGCCTGTCGAAGAGTGGGATATCCCACTGCCTGCGGTGGTGACACCATCCAAAATTTGGCAGTGGTAGCCGTTTTTTGCCGATTGACAGCGCCGTTTTTTTGACCTAAATTCCTCGGTGAAGGGTGAGGGAGGCGAACCTCCCTCCTGCGTACTCTCTGTTAATATGCTGGGCAAGCGATGATTAACAGGATCAGCAGCATGATGACGTATCTCATCATCGTCCCTTTCCTTTTTAGAGCCCCTGCTTCGGTAGGGGCTTTCCCGTTTCAGCGCGATGCTGAGCCCCTATCGTAAATTTCTTTTAGTGCTGTACAACACGCAGCACTGCCTTTAGTTGCCAATTGCGGCAAGGCTCGAAAACAGAATGTATGCGTTACAGAAAGAAATTTTGAGGCAGGGAAATCAGAGGAAAGATGGGCAGGTCATCGCCTGCCCATTTAGAGGAAATTAGTACAGCAGACGGGCGCGAATGGTTCCCGGAAGGGCTTTCATCGCCAGCAGCGCTTTTTCCGCCACATCTTCATCCGCTTCAATATCGATGACCACATAACCTACCTGCGCGGAAGTCTGCAGATACTGCGCGGCAATGTTGACGCCCTGCTCGGCAAAAATCTGGTTCAGCGCGGTCAGAACGCCAGGACGGTTTTCGTGAATGTGCATCAGACGACGACCACCGTGCAGCGGCAGCGAAACTTCCGGGAAGTTAACCGCAGACAGCGTGGAGCCGTTGTCGGAATACTTGATCAGTTTCCCCGCCACTTCCAGACCGATATTTTCCTGTGCTTCCAGCGTGGAACCACCAATATGCGGCGTCAGGATCACGTTGTCGAAATCACACAGCGGCGAAGTGAACGGATCGCTGTTCGTTGCCGGTTCGGTTGGGAACACGTCAATTGCCGCCCCTGCAAGATGTTTGGTCGCTAACGCGTCGCACAACGCAGGAATATCAACCACCGTACCGCGTGCGGCGTTAATCAGCAGTGCGCCCGGTTTCATCAGCGAAATCTCACGCGCGCCCATCAGGTTTTTGGTAGAGGCATTTTCCGGCACGTGCAGGCTCACCACGTCGCTCATATTGAGCAGATCGGAAAGATGCTGAACCTGCGTGGCGTTACCCAGCGGAAGTTTATTTTCAATATCATAGAAATAGACATGCATCCCCAGCGATTCCGCCAGAATGCCTAACTGAGTACCAATGTGCCCGTAGCCGATGATCCCCAGTTTTTTGCCGCGCGCTTCAAAAGAGCCAGTAGCCAGTTTATTCCACACGCCGCGGTGCGCTTTGGCGTTCGCTTCTGGTACACCGCGTAGCAGTAGCAGCAGTTCGCCAATCACCAGTTCAGCAACGGAACGTGTGTTAGAGAATGGCGCGTTAAACACCGGGATCCCGCGCTTTGCCGCAGCGCTAAGATCAACCTGGTTGGTGCCGATGCAGAAGCAACCAATCGCGACCAGTTTTTCTGCGGCGGCAATTACATCTTCAGTCAGATGGGTACGGGATCGCAGGCCAATGAAGTGAGCATCACGGATGGACTCTTTCAGTTGTTCGGTGTCCAGAGCGCCTTTGTGAAACTCGATGTTGGTATAACCTGCTGCACGAAGGCTCTCGAGTGCTTTTTGGTGCACGCCTTCTACCAGCAGAAATTTAATCTTATCTTTCTCCAGTGATACCTTTGCCATTTCCCCGACCCTGTCTTTTTTGTCCAATCTGATGTGTTGTGTGTGGGATTTTCATCCGCCTCTTCAACATATCAAAAAATAATATTGCAGCAATATGAACGTTTGCGTCGTCATGCTGAGGAAATGTCATTCAGCGGGAAATGTCAGAGGAAAATACTGGCGATAACTTTTTCTTTGGAGAGATCGGCAGGGCAATATTGTAAACGTGACACAAGTCACCAAATTTGCCCTGCCAAAATTTTTTTAACGGGAGAAGACGCTCCCATCAGATCATTTTACGATAGTTTTCACGCCGTCTGTGGTACCGATCAGCGCGACATCCGCACCACGGTTAGCGAACAAACCTACGGTTACCACGCCCGGAATCGCATTAATGGCGTTTTCCAGTGCGATAGCGTCGAGGATTTCCAGACCATGCACGTCAAGGATCACGTTACCATTGTCAGTTACCACGCCCTGACGGTATTCAGGACGACCGCCCAGCTTCACCAACTGGCGAGCCACTGCGCTACGCGCCATTGGGATAACTTCTACCGGCAACGGGAAGTTACCGAGAATATCGACTTCTTTGGACGCGTCAGCGATGCAGATAAATTTCTTCGCCACGGAAGCAATGATTTTTTCACGGGTCAACGCTGCGCCACCGCCTTTAATCATCTGCATATGGCCGTTGATTTCATCTGCACCGTCAACGTAGACGCCGAGGCTGTCCACTTCGTTAAGATCGAACACGTGGATGCCAAGGCTTTTGAGTTTTTCGGTCGAGGCGTCAGAACTGGACACCGCGCCTTCAATCTGACCTTTCATTGTGCCCAGCGCATCAATAAAGTGTGCGGCTGTTGAACCTGTACCTACGCCCACAATGGTACCGGGCTGTACATACTGAAGTGCCGCCCATCCTACTGCTTTTTTCAGTTCATCCTGCGTCATGATCGTTTCGCCTGTGGTGTGAATATGGTGGGAAAATTCACGCGCATTATAGAACATTGTGCAGAAAAATGTCCCCACACCCGCTCCCGGGTGGCTGATTTCGTCTTTACCCAACCCAAATTTGTGTCATAGTGCAGAACAAGCAAAAATTTCAGGAGTGCGCCAAAGCAATGAAACGTCCGGACTACAGAACACTACAAGCACTGGATGCGGTTATTCGTGAACGAGGATTTGAGCGCGCGGCGCAAAAGCTGTGCATCACGCAATCCGCCGTTTCACAGCGCATAAAACAGCTTGAGAATATGTTCGGACAGCCGCTGCTGGTGCGTACCGTACCGCCTCGCCCTACTGAACAAGGGCAGAAACTCCTGGCGCTCTTACGCCAGGTTGAACTGCTGGAAGATGAGTGGCTGGGTGATGAGCAAACTGGCTCCACGCCACTGCTGCTTTCGCTGGCGGTGAACGCCGACAGTCTGGCAACCTGGTTGCTTCCGGCGCTGGCCCCGGTACTGGCTAATTCACCGATTCGGCTGAACCTGCAGGTTGAGGATGAAACGAGAACGCAGGAACGTCTGCGCCGTGGTGAAGTGGTCGGTGCGGTGAGTATTCAACATCAGGCGCTGCCAAGCTGTCTGGTGGATAAACTTGGCGCGCTGGATTACCTGTTTGTGGGTTCAAAAGCGTTCGCCGAGCGCTATTTCCCGAACGGCGTCACTCGCTCTGCCCTGCTGAAAGCCCCGGCGGTCGCGTTTGACCATCTTGATGATATGCATCAGGCGTTCCTGCAACAAAACTTCGATCTGCCGCCAGGCAGCGTGCCGTGCCATATCGTTAACTCATCAGAAGCCTTCGTCCAGTTGGCCCGTCAGGGCACGACCTGCTGCATGATCCCGCACTTACAGATAGAAAAAGAGCTGGAAAGCGGTGAGCTCATCGACTTGACGCCGGGCCTGTTCCAGCGTCGGATGTTGTACTGGCACCGTTTTGCGCCGGAAAGCCGCATGATGCGCAACGTTACCGACGCGCTGCTGGCTTACGGTCACAACGTACTGCGTCAGGATTAAACTGTTTGTAGCCTCTGAGTGCCGGATGGCGGCGTAACGCCTTATCCGGCCTACCCCCTCTTACCGCTTTTTCATGTTATTCCCGCCACGTCTTTGAAATACATCACAAAATAAAACATACCACGCGGCAAAAAACGACGCCCTGTTGGCTATTTTTTGCTGGCGACAAGCCAAATGAAAAAGCTCACCGTATCTCGTAAAGATTCAACTTATTGCGTAATACGGAGCAAAAAATGGCTAACGTGCAAGAGTGGCAAACACTTGCCAATAAAGAACTCAGTCGACGGGAAAAAACCGTTGAGTCGCTGGAAAGACAGACGGCGGAAGGGATTGTCATCAAGCCGCTGTACACCGAGGCTGACCTCGATAATCTGGAAGTCACGGGCACCCTGCCCGGCCTGCCGCCTTACGTGCGCGGCCCACGCGCCACCATGTATACCGCGCAGCCGTGGACCATCCGCCAGTATGCTGGTTTCTCTACCGCCAAAGAATCCAACGCCTTTTACCGCCGCAACCTCGCCGCCGGACAAAAAGGACTTTCCGTTGCCTTTGACCTTGCCACCCACCGCGGCTATGACTCTGACAACCCGCGCGTGGCGGGCGATGTCGGCAAAGCGGGCGTGGCGATCGATACCGTCGAAGATATGAAGGTACTGTTTGATCAGATCCCGCTGGATAAGATGTCGGTGTCGATGACGATGAACGGCGCGGTGCTGCCGGTCCTGGCGTTTTATATCGTCGCGGCTGAGGAACAAGGCGTAACGCCGGAACAGCTCACCGGGACCATTCAGAACGATATTCTGAAAGAGTATCTGTGCCGCAACACCTACATTTATCCACCAAAGCCTTCAATGCGCATCATCGCCGACATCATCGCCTGGTGCTCCGCCAATATGCCGCGCTATAACACCATCAGTATCAGCGGTTATCACATGGGAGAAGCCGGAGCGAACTGCGTCCAGCAGGTGGCGTTTACGCTGGCTGACGGCATTGAGTACATCAAAGCCGCACTGTCTGCCGGGCTGAAAATTGATGACTTCGCCCCGCGTCTGTCATTCTTCTTCGGTATCGGCATGGATCTGTTTATGAACGTCGCCATGCTGCGCGCGGCTCGCTATTTGTGGAGTGAAGCCGTCAGCGGTTTTGGCGCAACCAACCCGAAATCTCTCGCTCTGCGTACCCACTGCCAGACCTCCGGCTGGAGTCTGACCGAACAGGATCCCTACAACAACGTGATCCGCACAACCATTGAAGCACTCGGCGCCACGCTTGGCGGCACCCAGTCGCTGCACACCAACGCCTTTGATGAAGCGCTCGGGCTACCCACCGATTTCTCCGCCCGCATCGCGCGTAATACGCAGATCATCATCCAGGAAGAGTCAGAGATCTGCCGCACCGTCGATCCGCTGGCCGGATCGTACTACGTCGAATCATTGACCGATCAAATCGTGAAGCAGGCGCGCACGATCATTAAACAAATTGATGAAGCGGGCGGCATGGCGAAGGCGATTGAAGCTGGACTCCCCAAACGGATGATCGAAGAAGCTTCGGCGCGCGAGCAGTCGCTGATCGACCAGGGCAAACGCGTCATCGTTGGCGTGAACAAGTACAAGCTGGATAAAGAAGACGAAACGTCGGTACTGGAAATCGACAACGTGAAGGTGCGCAACGAACAGATTGCTTCGTTGCAGCATATCCGCGCCACTCGCGACAATGATGCCGTCAACGCCGCGCTGACGGCGCTGACCCACGCCGCGCAGCATAATGAAAATCTGCTGGCCGCCGCCGTTAACGCCGCCCGCGTTCGCGCCACGCTCGGTGAGATCTCCGACGCGCTGGAAGCCGCTTTTGACCGCTATCTGGTGCCCAGCCAGTGCGTCACCGGCGTGATTGCGCAAAGCTATCACCAGTCCGACAAATCCGCCAATGAGTTCGACGCCATTGTTGCGCAAACCGAACAGTTCCTCGCGGAAAATGGTCGCCGACCTCGGATCCTGATCGCCAAGATGGGCCAGGATGGTCACGATCGCGGCGCGAAAGTGATCGCCAGCGCCTACTCCGATCTCGGCTTCGACGTCGATCTCAGTCCGATGTTCTCCACGCCAGAAGAGATCGCCCGTCTGGCGGTAGAAAACGATGTACATGTCATAGGCGCATCGTCACTGGCTGCCGGGCATAAGACGCTGATCCCTGAACTGGTCACGGCGCTCAAAGGCTGGGGACGCGCAGATATCTGCGTAGTGGCAGGCGGTGTGATACCACCACAGGACTACGCCTTCCTGTACGAGCATGGCGTGGCAGCCATTTATGGCCCCGGCACGCCAATGCTCGACAGCGTCCGCGATGTATTGACCCGGATCAGTCAGCGTCATGATTAACGCCGCCACGCTTGACGATGCCGTCCGACGCTTGCGGCGCGGTGAACGGGCCACGCTTGCCCAGGCGATGACGCTGGTTGAGAGCAGCCACCCGCGCCACCAGCCACTGAGTACGCAATTGCTGGACGCGATAATGCCGTTCACCGGTAACGCGCTGCGTCTGGGCATCACGGGCACGCCGGGCGCGGGCAAAAGCACCTTTCTGGAGGCGTTCGGTATGCTGTTGATCCGTCGGGGATTACGGGTGGCAGTGATTGCGGTCGATCCCAGTAGTCCCGTTAGCGGCGGCAGCATTCTTGGCGATAAAACCCGGATGACGGAACTGTCCCGCGCAGAATCGGCATTTATTCGCCCGGTTCCTTCCAGCGGTCATTTAGGCGGCGCCAGCCAGCGTGCCCGTGAATTAATGCTGTTGTGCGAGGCGGCGGGCTTTGACGTGGTGATTGTGGAAACCGTCGGCGTCGGGCAGTCAGAAACTGAAGTCGCCGGCATGGTGGATTGCTTTATCTCACTGCAAATTGCCGGCGGTGGCGACGATTTGCAGGGCATCAAAAAGGGCCTGATGGAGATGGCGGATCTGGTCGTCATCAACAAGGACGACGGTGATAACCGTAACCAGGTTGCCATCGCCCGCCATATGTACGAATCCGCCCTGCATATTCTGCGCCGCAAGTATGACGAGTGGCAGCCGCAGGTTCTGGCCTGTAGCGCCCTGGAAAAACGTGGCATCGAGGAGATTTGGCAGGCGATAACTGACTTTAAAACGTGCCTTACCGTCAGCGGTCGACTGGAAAAAGTCCGCCAGCAGCAAGCGGTGGACTGGTTACACAAGCAGGCTGAAGAAGAAGCTTTGCATCTGCTGTTTACCCGGACTGATTTCGACCGTTATTTCCAGCAGACGCTGCAGGCCGTCAAAAATAACGACCTTTCGCCGCGTACCGGTCTGCGTCACATCAGTGAATTTATCCAGCATCATTACTTTGAATAAAGAGAACATTATGTCTTATCAATACGTCAACGTAGTCATCATCCAGAAAGTCGCGGTTATTGAGTTCAATTACACCCGCAAACTCAATGCGCTGAGCAAAGTGTTTATCGACGATCTGATGCAGGCGCTGAGCGATCTTAATCGTGCGGAAATTCGCTGCATCATTCTGCGCGCCCCGAGCGGGGCCAAAGTGTTCTCTGCCGGACATGATATTCATGAACTCCCCTCCGGACGTCGCGATCCGCTCTCTTATGACGATCCGCTGCGCCAGATAACCCGCATGATCCAAAAATATCCAAAACCGGTGATCTCCATGGTCGAAGGCAGCGTCTGGGGCGGCGCGTTTGAGATGATCATGAGTTCCGATCTCATCATCGCCGCTGAAACCTCTACCTTCTCGATGACACCGGTCAACCTCGGGGTACCGTATAACCTGGTCGGCATCCACAACCTGACCCGCGATGCTGGGTTC
The DNA here is from genome assembly GCF_005281255.1 of Citrobacter sp. wls708. Classification (NCBI taxonomy): domain Bacteria; kingdom Pseudomonadati; phylum Pseudomonadota; class Gammaproteobacteria; order Enterobacterales; family Enterobacteriaceae; genus Citrobacter; species Citrobacter sp. wls708. Next base: position 52,922 of record NZ_SZXE01000043.1, on the reverse strand, counting down.
CACATCGTGAAAGAGCTGATCTTTACCGCCTCGCCGATTACCGCTCAGCGAGCGATGGCCGTCGGGATCCTCAACCATGTGGTTCCTGTCGACGAACTGGAGGATTTCACTCTGCAAATGGCGCACCACATCTCGGAGAAAGCGCCGCTGGCCATCGCCGTCATTAAAGAAGAATTGCGCGTGCTGGGCGAAGCGCACACCATGAACTCAGACGAATTTGAGCGTATTCAGGGCATGCGCCGCGCGGTGTACGACAGCGAGGATTATCAGGAAGGGATGAACGCGTTTATGGAAAAACGTAAACCCAATTTTGTCGGCCATTAATCACGCCCGAGGAAGGAGACGGCCATGAAACGGATGAGTGCCGAAGAAGCGGCAGAAATTATCCAGCACGACGATATGGTGGCATTCAGCGGCTTTACCCCTGCGGGTTCGCCAAAAGCATTACCTAACGCAATTGCTCAACTCGCCTGCGAACGGCATCAGGTCGGGCAACCTTTTCAAATCCGCCTGCTGACAGGAGCCTCAATTGGCGCTGCCGCTGATGATGCGTTATCCGCGGCGGATGCCGTTTCCTGGCGGGCTCCCTATCAAACATCATCGGGCCTGCGCGAGAAAATTAATCAGGGTCAGGTGAGGTTTGTCGATCTCCATTTGAGCGAAGTGGCGCAAATGGTCAATTATGGCTTTTTTGGCGAGATCGATGTTGCCGTCATTGAAGCCTCCGCCATTGCGCCAGATGGTCGGATTTGGCTTTCCAGCGGCATCGGCAACGCGCCGACCTGGCTGCTGCGGGCGAAAAAGGTGATTATCGAACTGAATCATTACCATAACCCGCGCGTGGCGGAGTTTGCCGACATTGTGATACCCGGCGCGCCGCCGCGGCGAAACAGCGTACCGATTTTTCACACCATGGATCGCGTGGGCAGCCAGTGTGTGCAGATAGACCCGAAAAAAATTATCGCGGTCGTGGATACCGAACTACCCGATGCCGGAAATGCCGCGGATAAAAGCAACCCGGTCAGCCAGCAAATTGCCGATAACGTGGTGACATTTCTGCTGGCGGAAATGGCGCACAAACGCATCCCAGCGGAATTCCTGCCCTTACAAAGCGGCGTGGGCAATATCAACAACGCGGTAATGGCGCGATTGGGCGAGAACCCGGATATTCCACCCTTTATGATGTATTCCGAGGTGTTGCAAGAATCTGTGGTGCATCTGCTGGAAACGGGCAAGATAACCGGCGCCAGCGCCTCTAGTTTGACCATTTCAGCCCCATCGCTGCAGAAGATTTATGACAACATGGACTTCTTCGCCAGCCGGATTGTGCTGCGCCCGCAGGAGATTTCCAATAACCCGGAAATCATTCGTCGGCTGGGCGTCATTGCGCTCAATGTCGGTCTGGAGTTTGACATCTACGGTCATGCCAATTCCACACACGTAGCAGGTGTGAACCTGATGAATGGCATTGGCGGCAGCGGCGATTTCGAGCGCAACGCCTACCTGTCGATCTTTATGGCGCCGTCGATTGCCAAAGGCGGGAAAATCTCCACCATCGTACCGATGTGCAGCCATGTCGATCACAGCGAACATAGCGTCAAAGTGATCGTTACCGAACAGGGAATTGCCGATCTGCGTGGGTTATCTCCGATGCAGCGGGCGCACACGATTATTGATAACTGTGCGCATCCTCTGTATCGGGACTACCTGCACCGTTATCTGGAACGAGCGCCCGGCGGGCATATCCATCACGATCTCAGCCATGCGTTCGATCTGCATCGTAACCTGATCGAAACCGGATCGATGCTCGTTTAACTTGCCGTACCCTCACGATCTTCAGCAATATGCTGAAGCATCGTGGCGGTATAACGATGGTTTTTCAGCGAATAGAGAAATTCCTGCATATACATAGGGCTGCCGGGCGCATCAAAATATTTCAACGTCGAGGGGTTAACCAGCCGCCAGGCAAAATGGGGGATCACCGTCAAAAACTGCCCACGCTCCACCGCGCTAATCTTGGCCATAAAGCTGTACGGGCGGTAGATAATCGTCGGATGAATTCCGCAGGGCCGCATGTAAGCATCGAGCATCGCCTCAAAGTTGGCGCGATTCTGGAAGCGCATTTGCAGCCATGGCAGCTCACGTAGCAGCTCATGCGGCTGTTTTTCTTCGTAGCGCCGGGAAACGAGAAACCCCAGACGCAGCGGAGACAACTCGCTAATCGCCAGATTTTCCAGTTCCTGCACGCGAGGGGAAACGTGCTGCGGTGAGATAATAAAATCCAGTTTCCGATCGAACAGGTTATCGATCACCCCATTCTCGCTGAATTCAATGGCCTGAGCCGTCACACCATCGTACTTGTCGCCAAGGCTAATCAACTGGTCGAAAATAATCGTTGGATAGGTATTGTCGATGCCGATGACGATTTCTCGCGAGCGGCGAGAGGCGTTATGGATTTCGTTATCAATAGCAGAGAGACGCTGATAAACAGGGAACAGTTTCTGATAGAGCTCCTGCCCGGCTTTATTCAGGCTGATGTTGTTATCTTTGCGGGTAAACAGCGTATAGCCGATTTGATCTTCCAGTGCAGCAATGCTTTTACCGAAAGGCGATGCGGTCATATGGATTTTTTCTGCCGCTCTGGCGATGTTATTGGTTTGCGCCAGCAGAATGAAATTACGCATCTTTTTCGAGATAAAAATATCCATAGCGTCCCCTTAAAAATCGCTATGGCCTATCCTCATTACGGCGAAAAAAAAGACTGGATGTGAGATCTCATTTTTACAGTTGCTCACAGAAAAAACCCGGCTGGAAGGCCGGGTTTGAAAAGATTACTGGGTTTTGGCAGGTGTTGCTGCCGGCTGCCCCGCAGTCGGTTCAATCTGGAAGACCACATCAACCTGATCGTCAAACTGGATAACCGGCTGTTCGTAGGTTTCCTGAGCGGATGCCGCAGGCGCTGCATCTGCTTTCATCATCCGTACCATCGGGCTCGGCTGATAATTGGACACGTGGTAGCGCACGCTATAAACGGGTCCCAGTTTGCTGTTAAAGCCCGCCGCCAGCTGTTCAGCCTGATGAATTGCATCATCAATTGCCGCTTTACGCGCCTTATCTTTGTAGGCATCCGGTTGGGCGACGCCAAGCGATACCGAACGGATCTCATTCAGACCAGCCTTTAGCGCGCCATCAAGCAGAGCGTTGAGTTTGTCCAGCTGACGCAGCGTCACTTCAACGGTACGCACCGCACGATAACCTTTGAGGATGCTTTTGCCGTTCTGGTAATCGTAGTCCGGCTGCGTGCGCAGGTTGGCAGCGCTAATGTCTTTCTTCGCTATCTGATTCTGCTCAAGGAAGGACAGGTATTGCGCCACGCGCTCATCGGCTTGCTTCTTCGCTGAAGCCGCATCCTTCGCAGCAACATTGACTTCAATCGCCAGGGTGGCGATATCAGGCGTTGCATCCACGCTTGCCGTTCCGGAAGTCACGATGTGCGGTCCGTTTGGCAACTCATTTGCCTGTACCGATAGTGCGCTGAATCCGACTAATGCCGCCAGGGCCATTATTTTGAACTTCACGGTCGTTCCTCCATGTTTCATTAATTACCCCGAAACTCAGGGCACATGCAGGCAAGCTTAGCCGATCTCGCTGCGTTGTCCATCAGACAACACTTAGTTGAACAGCGCATGAACATGCGTAACACCTTCTTTTGCCAGCTGAAAAGCAATAAACCACATCACTAATCCTACTAAGATATTGATGATGCGCTGTGCTTTAGCAGTGCGCAGACGCGGCGCCAGCCAGGCCGCCAGCAATGCCAGACCAAAGAACCACAGGAACGAGGCGCTGACGGTACCCAACGCAAACCAGCGCTTAGGTTCAACGTCCAGTTGGCCTCCGAGACTCCCCAACACCACAAAGGTATCCAGATAAACGTGTGGGTTAAGCCAGGTCACCGCCAGCATAGTGGCGATGATTTTCCAGCGCCCCTGCTTCATTACTTCAGCGCTGGCCAGTTCCAGATTACTGCTCATCGCCGTTTTTAACGCACCGAAACCGTACCAGAGTAGAAACGCCACTCCCCCCCAGGTGACCAGCGCCATCAGCCACGGTGACTGCATCAGCAAGGCGCTACCGCCAAAAATCCCCGCGCAAATCAGCACCAGATCGCTGATGGCACAGAGTAATGCAATCATGATGTGATACTGGCGACGAATGCCCTGGTTCATTACAAAGGCGTTTTGCGGACCAAGCGGTAGTATCATGGCCGCGCCAAGCGCAAGCCCTTGAAAATAATAAGATAACACGTTACTCATCCCGAACTATTTCTCTTAGGAGCAGACTATAGCGCGGGAGAATCATTAGCGGAAATTGATAATATTAATCGTAGATTAGAGAAATTAATGAGAGGATATTTTGCCGGATAGCAGCTAACGCCTTCTCCGGCCTACAGTATAGAAATCTGACCAGGCCGGATAAGCGAAGCGCCATCCGGCACCGTGGTGCAGAAAAAGATTACTCTGCCGCGTTCTCTTTCACACGCTTGAAGTTCACATCCATCTGCGGATACGGGAAGCTGATGCCGTTGGCGTCAAACTCGCGCTTAATACGCTCCAGTACGTCCCAATAGACGCTTTGCAGATCGCTGCTGTTGCTCCAGACGCGTACAACGAAATTAATCGAAGAAGCGCCCAGTTCATTCAGGCGCACCGTCATTTCACGATCTTTAAGGATGCGCTCGTCGGATTGGATGATATCGGTGAGGATTTTCTTCACCTGATCGATATCGGAATCGTAGGCCACGCCGATAATGAATTCGTTACGGCGAACCGGTTCGCGAGAGAAGTTAATGATGTTCCCGGCAATGATTTTTCCGTTTGGGATCACCACAATCTTACCGTCTACGGTACGCATGGTGGTAGAGAAAATCTGCACGTTAAGTACGGTTCCCGCTACGCCGCCGAGGTCTACATACTCACCCGCGCGGAACGGACGGAACATCACCAACAGCACGCCTGCGGCAAGGTTGGACAGCGAACCTTGCAGCGCCAGACCCACGGCTAAACCTGCGGCACCGAGAACGGCGATCACGGAGGCGGTTTGCACCCCTACGCGGCCCAGCGCGGCAATCAGCGTGAAAGCGATAATACCGTAGCGCACCAGTGCGGAGAGAAAATCGGCAACCGTTGCATCAATTTTCCGCGACACCATCAGACGGTTAACGGTGTTTGATACGATACGCGCCACAATCATACCGATGATAACAATGGCGATGGCCGCAACGATGTTGACGGCATAGCTCAACAGCAGTTCCTGATTGCGGACCAGCCAGGTGCCCGCCCCGTTTATGCTGTCGACAACATTCAAATCTTCCATTCACTATTCCTTTTTTGCTTACCCAAATGGGAAAAAATAAAGCCGCCCCGCCGGGACTGGCAATCTGACAAGAGTAAACAATAAACCTGATTTTTGCCAAACAGATCACAGAAATCTCTGCCAGCAGCCTGTTGAAATGGCAATAAAAAAGGCCCGCATTGGCGGGCCTCATGTCACGTAGAACGGCGTAAATTACAGAACGTCAACCGCGTTCAGTTCTTTGAAAGCCTGTTCCAGACGGGTGATCATGCTTGTCTGACCAGCACGCAGCCAAACGCGCGGATCGTAGTATTTCTTGTTCGGCTGATCTTCGCCTTTCGGGTTACCCAGCTGGCCCTGCAGGTAAGCTTCGTTTGCTTTGTAGTAGTTCAGAACACCTTCCCAGGTCGCCCATTGGGTATCGGTATCGATGTTCATTTTCACTACGCCGTAGCTTACGGAGTCTTTGATTTCCTGAGCTGTAGAACCGGAACCGCCGTGGAAGACGAAGTTCAGGCTGTTGTGCGGCAGGTTATGTTTCTTAGAAACATAGTCCTGAGAGTCGCGCAGGATGGTCGGGGTCAGAACCACGTTACCCGGCTTGTAAACGCCGTGTACGTTACCGAAGGAAGCGGCGATGGTGAAACGCGGGCTGATTTTGCTCAGCTCGGTGTACGCATAATCAACGTCTTCCGGCTGGGTGTACAGTGCGGAAGCGTCCATGTGGCTGTTGTCCACGCCGTCTTCTTCGCCACCGGTGCAACCCAGTTCGATTTCCAGGGTCATGCCCATTTTGGACATGCGCGCCAGGTATTTGGAGCAGATTTCGATGTTCTCTTCCAGAGACTCTTCAGACAGGTCGATCATGTGAGAAGAGAACAGCGGTTTGCCGGTTGCTGCGAAGTGTTTTTCACCCGCGTCCAGCAGACCGTCGATCCACGGCAGCAGTTTCTTCGCGCAGTGGTCAGTGTGCAGGATAACCGGAACACCGTAGTGTTCAGCCATCTGGTGAACGTGATGCGCGCCAGAGATAGCACCCAGGATTGCAGCGCCCTGAGGCACGTCGGACTTCACGCCTTTACCCGCGATGAAAGAAGCACCACCGTTGGAGAACTGTACGATTACCGGCGCTTTAACTTTTGCAGCGGTTTCCAGTACGGCGTTGATGGAGTCGGTACCAACGCAGTTAACAGCTGGCAGAGCAAAGTTGTTTTCTTTAGCTACCTGGAAAACTTTCTGTACGTCATCACCAGTGATTACGCCTGGTTTTACGAAATCAAAAATTTTAGACATGTTGCGAGTCCTGTATCTTCGGCCTTGGAAAGGGCGCGCGCTCTAAAGCGCGCTAATAATTGGGCAGGTTACCCTGCCCATTAAATGCTTACTTTTTAGCGCGCTCTTCGAGCATCGCTACTGCTGGCAATACTTTACCTTCCACGAATTCGAGGAAAGCGCCGCCGCCAGTGGAGATGTAGGAGATTTTGTCAGCAATGCCGAACAGATCGATTGCTGCCAGGGTATCGCCGCCGCCCGCGATGGAGAACGCTTCGCTGTCTGCGATAGCGTTAGCAACGATTTCAGTACCTTTACGGAAGTTCGGGAATTCGAACACGCCAACCGGGCCGTTCCACAGAATGGTTTTCGCATTCTTCAGGATTTCAGCCAGCTGCTGTGCAGAAGCGTCGCCGATATCCAGGATCTGCTCGTCTTCTTTCACGTCGCTAACGGATTTCAGCGTCGCCGGCGCAGTTTCAGAGAACTCAGTCGCTACGCGAACGTCGGTCGGAACCGGGATATCGCAAGTAGTCAGCAGACGCTTAGCTTCGTCAACCAGGTCGGCTTCGTACAGGGATTTACCGACGTTGTGGCCTTGAGCGGCAACGAAGGTGTTCGCGATACCGCCGCCAACGATCAGCTGGTCAGCGATTTTAGACAGGGAGTCCAGAACGGTCAGTTTGGTAGAAACTTTAGAACCACCAACGATAGCAACCATCGGACGAGCCGGTTCTTTCAGCGCTTTGCCCAGCGCGTCCAGCTCAGCAGCCAGCAGCGGACCCGCGCAAGCTACATCAGCGAATTTGCCGATACCGTGGGTAGAAGCCTGCGCACGGTGAGCCGTACCGAAAGCATCCATGACGAATACGTCGCACAGCGCCGCATATTTTTTGGACAGAGCTTCGTCGTCTTTCTTCTCGCCTTTGTTGAAGCGAACGTTTTCCAGGACCACCAGCTCACCGGCAGCGACTTCAACGCCGTCCAGATAATCTTTTACCAGGCGAACCGGAGCAGACAGTTTGTCTTTCAGGTAGTTAACAACCGGCAGCAGAGAGAATTCTTCGTTGTACTCGCCTTCGGTAGGACGACCCAGGTGGGAAGTTACCATCACTTTAGCACCCTGCTTCAGGGCCAGTTCGATGGTCGGCAGGGAAGCACGGATACGCGCGTCGCTGGTTACTTTCCCTTCTTTAACTGGTACGTTCAGGTCGGCACGGATAAAAACGCGTTTACCAGCCAGATCCAGATCGGTCATCTTAATTACAGACATGGTGAATCCTCTCGTTGATACTTAAAGTTTTGTCGACGCTCAAGCGTCGAGCCTGAAACCAATAGCAGCCATCGCTAACGTTGTGTCGAGCATACGGTTAGCAAAGCCCCATTCATTATCACACCAGACCAGAGTCTTGATCAGGTGAGCACCACTCACGCGCGTTTGCGTACCATCAACGATGGCACTGTGCGGGTCATGGTTAAAATCTACAGAGACCAACGGTAATTCCGTATAGTCAACTATACCATGAAATGCACCTTGTGCTGCCTTTTGCAGCAACTGGTTGACTTCGCTGGCTTTTACCGGTTTTTTCACCGTCACGCTTAAGTCGATCGCCGTCACATTTATGGTCGGTACACGCACCGCGATCGCTTCAAAACGATCGTTAAATTGCGGAAAAATTCGCGTAATACCCGCCGCCAGTTTGGTATCAACCGGAATAATTGACTGGCTGGCCGCTCGCGTACGACGCAGGTCAGGATGATAGGCATCAATCACCTGCTGATCGTGCATCGCAGAGTGGATCGTTGTAACGGTACCAGACTCAATGCCGTAAGCATCATCCAGCAATTTAATGACGGGAATTATACAATTCGTGGTGCAGGAGGCGTTGGATACAATTCGGTGCTCAGCGCGCAGCTGATCCTGATTAACGCCAAATACAACCGTTGCGTCGATGTCGGGACTGCCAGGATGTGAAAAGAGCACTTTTTTTGCACCGGCGGCAATATGCGCCTCGCCGTGTTCGCGGTTACCGAAGACGCCCGTACAATCCAGCACAACGTCAACACCCAGTTCACGCCATGGCAGCGCGTCAAGCGTTCGCTCATGCAAAATGCGGATCGCGTCATCACCAACGATGAGCTGGTCACGTTCCTGACGAACATCCCAGGCAAAACGCCCATGGCTGGTGTCATATTTCAACAAATGCGCCATGCCTGCAGCATCCGCCAGTTCGTTGATTGCCACCACGGTGATTTCCGCCCGACGCCCGGATTCATACAAAGCACGAACCACGTTGCGTCCGATGCGACCGAAACCATTAATCGCTACGCGTACGGTCATAGGTCTCCTGCAAGGATTTCTCAGAAACGATGTGGCAGACAGAGTAATGCAGCAAATCGCTCAGGGAAACCTTACCTGTCGCAAACTGCGACTAATTGGTTAATTGTCGAACATTTAATCGACTGAAACGCTTCAGCTAGAATAAGCGAAACGCGGAATAAAAGGAATGATTGTCCAGCGACAGAACGCAGTTATCTGACTTATGTCACATTTTTACCGCAACACCCCCATTAAAACTGCCTCAGCGTCATAATAACGCTCGCCATCCGATGGAATAATGTTCCCCCCGGATGGCTTATTGCCTACAACCGCTATTTCAACCCGGCAATCATCAATGGAGAATTGACGAGAACGCCGTCAGCTCCAAGTTTCACAGCCTGCTGGTAGCTCTCGGCATCGTTGATGCCAAGTAGAATGATATGTGCGCCCGGCTGTGAACGGAAGCAGGACATCGCTTCGTCATCCCAGCGCATTGTTGCTTTAGAGCGCCCCTCTCCCAGCGTGAATTTTTCAACCACCTCAACCTGGCTCTGAAGCTCCAGGCCATACCAGCGCTCCCGAGAATCTTCGGCAGTAATTCCGCACTGGTGACCCATGGTAACATTGGCCAGTAACGTACGCGTTATATCCCGGCTTTCGAAACGGGCCACATCCGGAGGCAGCGCCGCTAAAAAGCGTGAATCCGTCGAATAGATACGCGTACGTTGTAGCGCCTTGCTGCTGCTCAAAACGCGGTGGATTGCATTGGCAATATCGGCCGGTACTGCATCCGGGGATTTTATATCCAGATAGAAGAACGTATCTGGCCAGCGCGTTAGCGCCTGTTTCAACGTGGGAATACCGATATTTTTATTACGATAAGGGGAGTCAGGGGTACCAAAATTAATGGCCGCATCGGCTTTCGCTAGCTGCTCGGCGGTAAATTCAGAGACCTTGCCTTTTAAATTTGTCAGGCTGCTAAGATCGGAAGGACGATACAACACAGGCACACCATCCTTACTTAGCTGGACGGTTATCCAGATGGCATCAGCATGGTTATTCAACGCTTTTTCAATAGCGGGTAAGGTATTTTCTGGCGCATCCCCGGTCCCTCCTCGATGTGCAATTACTTGAGGTGCAGCCTCCACGGCTGCAGCGCAGAACAGGAGAAAAGCGGCGCTAACGTGTTTAATATTCATCATACTCCCTTAATATAAAGACATTGATAAAAATGAACTTAAAAGACGGAATAATTAAAATTCAATACAGACCTACTCAAATAATAAATGCAATGAATGCATTTAATTTGAAATGTATTTCAAATTTATGAAAACGCACAAAAAACCAGTGCATTCACGTCAGTTTTTATCGATAAAATATAATAGATTCAGCCGGACACTTATATTAAATGAAAAATAGATGAAAGATAAAATGCTTAACACACTTTTCTGCCGCAATCAGTGTCCAAAAAAAACGGGCCGCCTAAGCGACCCGTTTTCATCTGTAACCGTAATTACAGCAGTTCTTTTGCTTTCGCGACAACGTTGTCTACGGTGAAACCGAACTCTTCAAACAGCAGCTCAGCCGGAGCAGACTCGCCAAAAGTGGTCATGCCGACGATAGCGCCGTTCAGGCCCACGTATTTGAACCAGTAGTCAGCAATCCCCGCTTCGATTGCCACGCGTGCAGAAACGGCTTTCGGCAGTACGGATTCACGGTAAGCGGCATCCTGTTTGTCGAACGCGTCGGTGGACGGCATGGAAACCACGCGCGCCTTCACGCCTTCAGCTGTCAGTTTGTCCCACGCAGCCACAGCCAGCTCAACTTCAGAACCGGTCGCAATGAAGATCAGTTCCGGCTGACCAGCGCAATCTTTCAGCACGTAGCCGCCGCGAGCGATGTTCGCCAGTTGCTCTTCGGTACGTTCCTGCTGTGCCAGGTTCTGACGGGAGAGGATCAGCGCGGTCGGGCCGTCCTGACGCTCAACACCGTATTTCCACGCCACGGCGGATTCGACCTGGTCACACGGACGCCATGTGCTCATGTTTGGCGTCACACGCAGAGACGCAACCTGCTCTACCGGCTGGTGAGTCGGGCCATCTTCGCCCAGACCGATGGAGTCGTGGGTATAGACCATCACCTGACGCTGTTTCATCAGCGCAGCCATACGCACCGCGTTACGGGCATATTCTACGAACATCAGGAAGGTAGAGGTGTACGGCAGGAAACCACCGTGCAGGGAGATACCGTTAGCGATAGCGGTCATACCGAATTCACGCACACCGTAATGGATGTAGTTACCGGCGGTATCTTCGTTGATCGCTTTAGAACCAGACCACAGAGTCAGGTTAGAAGGTGCCAGGTCAGCAGAGCCGCCAAGGAATTCCGGCAGCAGAGGACCGAATGCTTCGATCGCGTTCTGAGACGCTTTACGGCTGGCGATCTTGGATGGGTTCGCCTGCAGCTTAGCAATAAACTCGTTCGCTTTCGCGTCGAAATCAGCCGGCATGTCACCTTTCATACGACGGGTGAATTCAGCCGCTTCCTGCGGGAAGGCTTTCGCATATGCGGCGAACTTCTCATTCCACGCAGCTTCTTTTGCCTGGCCTGCTTCTTTCGCATCCCACTGGGCATAAATTTCAGACGGGATTTCGAACGGCGCGTATTTCCAGCCCAGCTGTTCGCGGGTCAGTGCGATTTCAGCATCGCCCAACGGCGCACCATGAGAGTCATGGGTACCCGCTTTGTTCGGAGAACCGAAACCGATAATGGTTTTGCACATCAGCAGAGACGGTTTGTCGGTCACTGCGCGCGCTTCTTCAACTGCGCGTTTAATCGCGTCAGCATCGTGACCATCAACGCCACGAACCACATGCCAGCCATAAGCTTCGAAACGCTTAGCGGTGTCATCGGTGAACCAGCCTTCAACGTGACCATCGATAGAGATGCCGTTGTCATCGTAGAACGCAACCAGTTTGCCCAGCTTCAGCGTACCGGCCAGAGAACATACCTCGTGAGAGATACCTTCCATCATGCAGCCGTCGCCCATGAAAGCGTAGGTGAAGTGGTCAACGATGTCATGACCTGGGCGGTTAAACTGCGCCGCCAGCGTTTTTTCAGCGATAGCCATACCGACTGCGTTCGCAATACCCTGGCCCAGAGGACCCGTCGTGGTTTCAACACCTGCGGTGTAACCCACTTCCGGGTGACCCGGTGTTTTGGAATGCAACTGACGGAAATTCTGCAGTTCAGACATCGGCAGGTCATAACCGGTGAGGTGCAGCAGGCTATAAATCAGCATGGAGCCGTGGCCGTTAGACAGTACGAAGCGGTCACGGTCAGCCCAGGACGGGTTAGTCGGGTTGTGGTTCAGGAAATCACGCCACAGGACTTCGGCAATGTCAGCCATACCCATCGGGGCACCCGGGTGACCGGATTTGGCTTTCTGTACTGCGTCCATGCTCAGCGCACGAATAGCATTGGCAAGCTCTTTACGTGAGGACATTTTGACTCCAGATCGGATAATGAAGGCCACGCCCTAAACGACTTGACGACAGCGCGTTTTGGGCTACGCCGGAAAAAAGTGCCAACAATGTAACCCAAGCCGCGTGTCATGTACATGGAGCATCCTTTTACCGCTTCAGAAATCTCTGGATCATGCACGCATGTTGCGCAATCTTCTCGCCCGCTTATTGTTCTTTTCTTTATACTTATGCTGAGCGTCGGTTAACCTGCAAACGACGCATTTTTTAGAATAATCCTGACTTTGTGCGGAAGAGAAAAAATGAAAATTCGCGCTTTACTGCTTGCTACGAGCATGGCGGCGGCATTGGCCGGCTGCCAGAACATGGACTCAAACGGACTGCTTTCCTCTGGCGCAGAGGCTTTTCAGGCCTACAGCCTGAGCGATGCTCAGGTAAAAGCGCTGAGCGATCAGGCCTGTAATGATATGGACAGCAAAGCTACCATCGCCCCGGCTGGCAGCGAGTATGCAACGCGTCTTGGCAAAATCGCCTCCGCGCTTGGCGATAACATTAACGGCCAGCCGGTGAACTACAAAGTCTATATGGCGAAAGATGTAAATGCTTTTGCCATGGCGAACGGCTGTATCCGTGTATACAGCGGCCTGATGGATATGATGACGGATAACGAAGTCGAAGCGGTGATCGGCCACGAAATGGGCCACGTCGCGTTGGGTCACGTGAAAAAAGGCATGCAGGTTGCGCTGGGCACGAACGCGGTGCGTGCAGCGGCGGCCTCCGCTGGCGGCATTGTCGGCAGCCTGTCGCAGTCGCAATTGGGCGATCTTGGCGAGAAACTGGTGAACTCACAGTTCTCCCAGCGTCAGGAATCCGAAGCGGATGATTACTCGTATGATTTGTTGCGCAAACGCGGGATCAATCCGGCAGGCTTAGCCACCAGCTTTGAGAAACTGGCAAAACTGGAAGCCGGACGTCAAAGCTCCATGTTTGACGATCACCCGGCATCCGCCGAACGTGCGCAGCATATTCGCGATCGCATGAGCGCGGACGGAATTAAGTAATCTTCAAGCAGTGCCGGATGGCGGCGTGAAGCCTTATCCGGCCTACAGATTTCATCCCATTATCGGACGTAATTGGCGAAGTCAGTTTGGGCCCGGCCAGCGCACAGCCACCGGAGCGTACACGTAGTACGTGAGGATGGCGAGCACTGCCCGGACCCAAAATGACGAGTAAAATAGTCCGACTATTATTTATTCGCCTTTCTTCGCCGCCTGAATATACAGCATTTCCAGTGCTAACGTCGCCGCCGCCAGCGCGGTGATCTCAGACTGATCGTAAGCCGGTGCCACTTCCACCACGTCCATCCCCACGATATTCAGATCCTTCAGACCCCGTACCAGCTTGATCGCACGATCGGACGTCAGGCCGCCGATCACCGGCGTGCCGGTCCCTGGCGCAAACGCAGGATCCAAGCAGTCGATATCAAAGGTCAGGTACACCGGCATATCGCCGACGATCTGCTTAACCTGGGCGATGATGTCGTCCACGCTGCGATCGTTCACCTGGCAGGCATCCAGTACGGTAAAGCCATTATCTTTGTCGAACTCAGTGCGAATACCGATCTGTACAGAGTGATTCGGATCGATCAGCCCTTCATTTGGCGCAGTATAGAACATGGTGCCGTGGTCGAATTCGCAGCCGTTAGCGTAGGTGTCGGTGTGGGCATCAAAATGCACCAGCGCCATCTTACCAAAGTGCTTTGCGTGCGCGCGCAGCAGCGGCAGCGTGACGAAGTGGTCGCCACCGAAGGAAAGCATGCGCTTACCTGCAGAAAGCAGTTTCTCTGCGTGTGCCTGCAGTTTCTCACTCATTTCACGGGCATCGCCAAACGCATACACCAGATCGCCGCAGTCCACCACGTTCAGGCGCTCGCGCATATCGAAGTTCCATGGGAAGCGGTTGTGCTCCCACGCCAGGTTGGTAGAAACCTGACGGATTGCTGCCGGGCCATGGCGACCGCCCGCGCGGCCAGACGTTGCCATATCAAACGGTACGCCGGTGATCACCCAGTCGGCGTCGCTATCGTACGGCATGAAGTTCATCGGCAGACGCAAAAAACCAAAGGCGTTAGAAACCAGGGAGTTGTCGTATTGATGACCTAAGGTGCTCATGTGCTGACCTCTTGTAAAATCGGTGAAAAAAATCCCCTCCGCGTCGTTAAGCCCGACGAGGAAGGGATTGATTTACGTGACTACTTGTATAGGCGAATTATCGCCGTTAATTTGTACGGATTCAAGTGAGCGCCGCAAACGCAGCGCCACCGGGAATTTACCGTTATTCATCTTCCAGATAGGTGTATCCGTACAGCCCTGCTTCAAATTCTTCGAGGAACTGTTGTTGCAACTCGGCGTCCAGATCGGTGTTTTTCACCTGATCACGGAACTGCGTCAGCAGCGTTTTCGGATCCAACTGCACATACTGCAGCATGTCCGCCACGGTATCGCCTTCGTCAGACAGCTCAACTTCCACGCTGCCGTCAGGGAAGACAAACACGTCAACGGCTTCGGTATCGCCGAACAGGTTGTGCATGTTACCAAGGATCTCCTGATACGCGCCGACCATAAAGAAGCCCAGCATCGGCGGGTTCTCCGGGTCGTATTCCGGCATCGGCATGGTGGTGGCAATACCATCCCCGTCAACGTAATGGTCGATAGCACCATCAGAGTCACAGGTAATATCCAGCAGCACCGCGCGGCGCTCAGGCGCTTGGTTCAGCCCTTCCAGCGGCAGCACCGGGAACAGTTGGTCGATCCCCCACGCATCCGGCATTGACTGGAACAGTGAGAAGTTGACGTAAATCTTATCCGCCATCCGCTCCTGCAGCTCATCGATAATCGGGCGGTGCGCGCGATTGCTCGGATCGAGTTGTTTTTGCACATTATGGCACATGTTCAGATAGAGCTGCTCTGCCCACGCACGTTCCTGCAGGCTAAAGGTGCCAGAAGAGTAGCCAACGTGAATATCGTGCAGGTCCATCTGGCTGTCGTGCAGCCATTCACGCAGCGAACGACGCGTGCCCGGCTCGTGCATCTCCTGCCAGGTTTCCCACATGCTTTGCAGGGAGCGCGGCGCGTTGTCTGCCGGCGGCGTCGCTTCGGTAATTTCGCTACGCTCAACGCCAATGATGTTGGAGACCAGCACGGTATGGTGCGCGGTAACGGCACGACCCGATTCAGTGATCACTGTCGGGTGCGGTAGACCATGCTCTTCACAGGCATCGCCAATCGCCCAGATAATGTTGTTGGCGTATTCGTTCAGGCCGTAGTTTACGGAGCAGTCGGACTGCGAGCGGGTACCTTCATAGTCCACGCCCAGGCCGCCGCCCACGTCGAAGCACTGAATATTCACGCCCAGCTTGTGCAGCTCGACGTAGAAACGGGCCGACTCACGCACGCCGGTGGCGATATCGCGAATGTTCGCCATCTGCGAGCCAAGGTGGAAGTGCAGCAGTTGAATGCTGTCCAGACGGCCGCGCTCACGCAGAATTTCTACCAGTTGCAGTACCTGGTTTGCCGCCAGGCCGAATTTGGATTTTTCACCACCGGAGGACTGCCACTTGCCGGAACCCTGCGACGCCAGACGCGCTCGCACGCCCAGACGCGGAACGACATTCAGGCGTTCAGCTTCATCCAGCACGATGGCGATTTCAGACATCTTCTCGATAACCAGATAGACCTTATGGCCCATCTTCTCGCCAATCAGCGCCAGACGGATGTATTCACGATCTTTATAGCCGTTACAGACGATCACGCTACGGGTCATTCCGGCATGAGCCAGAACGGCCATCAGTTCAGCCTTGGAACCCGCTTCCAGTCCCAACGGTTCGCCGGAGTGGATCAGTGATTCAATCACGCGACGGTGTTGGTTGACCTTGATCGGGTAAACGAGGAAATAGTCACCGTTGTAGCCGTAGGATTCACGGGCGCGTTTGAACGCGGCGTTAATCGAACGCAGTCGGTGTTGCAGGATCTGCGGGAAACAGAACAAAGCAGGCAGACGCTGGCCCTGCGCTTCACGGGCTTTCACCAACTCAGCAAGGTCAACACGCGCTTCTGGTACGTCCGGATCCGGGCACACGCTGATGTGACCCAGTTCATTGACGTCATAGTAGTTATTACCCCACCAGGCAATATTGTAAGTACGCAGCATCTTGCTGGCTTCCTCGGAACTCATTGCAACCTCCTGCATGGAGCGTAGTACACCGTGTTCGCCTGCTGACGAAGGCGAACCCAAAGAAATGTCGTCAGACATAGCGAACCTCAAATTTTATTAACAAGTGTAAAACAGTTGACTACTATCGCAATCCAAAGACGCGATAACAACCCAAATACAGGCAGAATTTCCAGCAGATAGTGCTGACGCTCCGACTGTGCGACCGGTTTCTTTTTCATATCATTGTAAACACGTAACCGAACGTACTGCTGACAGTTCGGCGAAACCACGAGAAAACTCTTGTTTACCAAGAGCGCCCTTGTTCAGTTCTTAGTGACCGTTACCGGCTCTTGAGTCCTGAGATACGCCGAGATGGGTATACACTTCATCCTTCATGCAGCCTCTTTGTTGGCTACGCGCATTCGCCCCAGTCACGTACTACTCGTACGTTCAGGGGACTCATTCATTTGCCGCCTCGACGCAGCATAAATGATTTTGTGTATATAACATCGACAGGTATGCAAAACAGAGATGCAGATTGCGGGGGACATATGTACACCAGAACGGTGCGACAGATTCAGCAGAATACAACGGTTCATTATCTCGTATCACCTCCACGGTTGCTCCTCACGGAGAACCCACAAGCCAAAGCTATAGTTTTAACCCGGCTGGAAGTGGCAACACGATGAAAATGTCGTGTGCTTTTTGTATGAGCCGCGCGCCGCGTTTTATACCGACAACAGTACGAAAAAGCAAAAGATAAATGCACACATTGCCAGCACCGTCAGGAAAAATTTCCAGTTACATTTTCAGTACAATGCGACCTCAATCAAAAAAAGCTGGAAATCAGGCGAAGAACTGTCCTAAAATAGCCGTCCAGATGTTAATCCATCTATACCGATTAACACTCAGACTGCCAGTGTCCGTCATCTGCAGACTCATGGTAGAATCTTCTACACATGGCTATCCCACTCGACAGTTTGAGCTAACCAAATTCTCCTTAGGTGAAATTAAATATGGCAAAACACCTTTTTACGTCCGAGTCCGTATCAGAAGGGCATCCTGACAAAATCGCTGACCAAATCTCTGATGCCGTGCTGGATGCAATCCTGGAACAGGATCCGAAAGCACGCGTTGCCTGCGAAACCTACGTCAAAACCGGTATGGTTTTAGTTGGCGGTGAGATCACCACCAGCGCATGGGTCGATATCGAAGAGATCACCCGTAACACGGTGCGCGAAATTGGCTATGTGCATTCCGACATGGGTTTTGACGCCAACTCTTGTGCGGTACTGAGCGCAATTGGTAAGCAGTCTCCGGACATCAACCAGGGCGTTGACCGTGCCGATCCGCTGGAACAGGGCGCGGGCGACCAGGGCCTGATGTTTGGCTACGCCACCAACGAAACCGACGTGCTGATGCCAGCCCCGATTACCTATGCTCACCGTCTGGTGCAGCGTCAGGCTGAAGTGCGTAAAAACGGCACCTTATCCTGGCTGCGCCCGGATGCAAAAAGCCAGGTTACCTTCCAGTATGACGACGGCAAAATCGTCGGTATTGATGCGGTCGTTCTGTCGACTCAGCACTCTGAAGATATCGATCAGAAATCGCTGCAAGAAGCCGTTATGGAAGAGATCATCAAGCCGGTACTGCCGACTGAATGGCTGAATGCTTCTACCAAATTCTTCATCAACCCAACCGGTCGTTTCGTTATCGGCGGCCCAATGGGCGACTGCGGTCTGACCGGTCGTAAGATTATCGTTGATACCTACGGCGGTATGGCTCGTCACGGTGGCGGCGCATTCTCTGGTAAGGATCCGTCTAAAGTTGACCGTTCCGCAGCCTATGCGGCCCGCTACGTCGCGAAAAACATCGTTGCCGCTGGCCTGGCTGACCGTTGTGAGATTCAGGTTTCCTACGCAATCGGCGTGGCTGAACCGACCTCTATCATGGTAGAAACGTTCGGTACCGAAAAAGTGCCTTCAGAACAGTTGACCCTGCTGGTGCGTGAGTTCTTCGACCTGCGCCCGTATGGTCTGATTCAGATGCTGGATCTGCTGCACCCAATCTACAAAGAAACCGCAGCCTATGGTCACTTTGGTCGTGAGCATTTCCCTTGGGAAAAAACCGACAAAGCGCAACTGCTGCGTGACGCTGCCGGACTGAAATAATTCAGTCACGACTGAACGCTTATGCTTCTTAAGACCAGCCTCGGCTGGTCTTTTTTATGCCCATCTTCTCTCTGCCTCCCCTTTCCATAACAGCGCTATTAATCCTCTTTTTGAACGAAAATGAAAGCGATTACATTAAGCTGTGTTTCCTCCCTCTTCTAATTAACATAACCTGGCCATCTCTTGTGCATCATTGTTACATTACTTTTCAGTATTGTCTTAATTCCAGGCAAATAACTGTATCGTATTATTATAAAAACCTTATCTTTCAAGATCATAATTAATAATCGCCACGAATGCCAATGTAAGCGATTACACTAATGTGATGTGATTCGCATTTTTTTACCCCGTACTCACCTACCCTTAACATCAACAAAACTAGCTACCCAACCGGAGGGCATCATGCCTGACAATAAAAAAACGGGGCGTTCCAACAAAGCCATGACATTTTTTGTCTGCTTTCTTGCAGCCCTGGCTGGATTACTTTTTGGCCTGGATATCGGTGTTATTGCCGGCGCTTTACCGTTCATCACCGACGAGTTTCAAATTACCCCGCACACTCAGGAATGGGTGGTGAGCTCAATGATGTTTGGTGCGGCTGTAGGCGCTGTCGGCAGCGGCTGGCTCTCCTTCAAACTGGGGCGTAAAAAGAGCCTGATGATTGGCGCGATCCTGTTTGTTGCCGGTTCATTGTTCTCCGCCGCGGCACCAAACGTTGAAGTGCTACTGGTTTCCCGCGTTCTGCTGGGCCTGGCCGTTGGCGTTGCGTCTTATACCGCGCCGCTGTACCTGTCCGAAATCGCACCGGAAAAAATCCGCGGCAGCATGATCTCGATGTATCAGTTGATGATCACCATCGGGATCCTCGGCGCTTACCTCTCCGATACCGCGTTCAGTTATAGCGGCGCATGGCGCTGGATGCTGGGCGTAATCATTATCCCTGCTCTGTTACTGCTGATTGGCGTTATCTTCCTGCCGGACAGCCCGCGTTGGTTTGCAGCTAAACGTCGTTTTGTCGATGCCGAGCGCGTTCTGTTGCGTCTGCGTGATACCAGCGCTGAGGCCAAACGCGAACTGGATGAAATTCGTGAGAGTCTGCAGGTTAAACAAAGCGGCTGGGCGCTGTTTAAAGAAAACAGCAACTTCCGTCGCGCAGTGTTCCTTGGCGTGCTGTTACAGGTGATGCAGCAGTTCACCGGGATGAACGTCATTATGTATTACGCGCCAAAAATCTTTGAACTGGCGGGTTATACCAACACCACCGAGCAGATGTGGGGAACGGTTATCGTTGGCCTGACCAACGTGCTGGCAACCTTTATCGCCATTGGCCTGGTTGACCGCTGGGGCCGTAAACCTACGCTGATTCTTGGCTTTATCGTTATGGCTGTAGGTATGGGCGTACTGGGCACCATGATGCATGTGGGTATCCACTCCGCTGCCGCCCAGTACTTTGCCGTGCTGATGCTGCTGATGTTTATCGTTGGCTTCGCGATGAGTGCCGGTCCGCTGATTTGGGTACTGTGTTCTGAAATTCAGCCGCTGAAAGGCCGCGATTTCGGCATCACCTGCTCTACCGCAACCAACTGGATTGCTAACATGATCGTCGGCGCAACCTTCCTGACGATGCTGAACTCGCTGGGCAGCGCTAACACCTTCTGGGTCTACGGCGGCCTGAACGTCCTGTTCATCTTCCTGACCCTGTGGCTAATCCCGGAAACGAAAAACGTCTCTCTGGAACACATTGAACGTAACCTGATGAAAGGTCGTAAACTGCGCGAAATTGGCGCACACGACTAATCACTCAAGGCTTCCTCCCCAAGCGGGAGGAAGCCTTCCTCTTGCAGTCCCTTCCCTGTCGCACTATCCTCTGGCGTTATGAAAACCTCCCGACTTCCCATCGCCATCCAGCAAGCCGTTATGCGCAGCCTGCGGGAAAAACTCGCCCAGGCCAATCTCAAGCTGGAACGTCATTACCCGGAGCCAAAGCTGGTTTACCAACAGCGCGGAACCGCCGCAGGTACGGCGTGGCTACAAACTTACGAAATCCGCCTCAACCCGGTGCTGCTGATGGAAAACATCGATGCGTTCGTTAACGAAGTGGTCCCCCATGAACTGGCGCATTTGCTGGTGTGGAAGCACTTTGGCCGCGTCCCGCCGCACGGAAAAGAGTGGAAATGGATGATGGAGAGTGTGCTGGGCGTCCCGGCCCGACGCACGCATCAGTTTGAGCTGCAATCCGTGCAACGTAAAACCTTTGCTTACCGCTGTAAGTGCCAGGAACATCACTTGACCGTTCGCCGCCATAACCGTGTTGTTCGCGGTGAAGCTACCTACCGCTGCGTCCATTGCGGCGAACCACTGGTTGCAGAATAATATTCAGAATTATCAGGAACCTTTCTGATCTCGCTGATTGCATACAAGAACAACTTTCGCTACGTTGCGGGCTCGTTTTGACACGGAGTTCGTGATGTACCGTAATCTTTCTTTTGCCGCGGTCATGTTAGCCGCTGCGTTTTCTGGCCCGGTGTTAGCCGAAGGTATCAACAGTTTTTCTCAGGCGAAAGCAGCAGGCGTCAAAGTTAACGCCGATGCGCCGGGCGATTTCTACTGCGGTTGTAAAATTAACTGGCAAGGTAAAAAAGGGGTCGTTGACCTTGAATCCTGCGGCTATAAAGTGCGAAAAAACGAAAACCGCGCCAGTCGTATCGAATGGGAACATGTTGTCCCTGCCTGGCAGTTTGGCCATCAGCGCCAGTGCTGGCAGGACGGAGGACGTAAAAACTGCGCCAAAGATCCAGTCTATCGCCAGATGGAAAGCGATATGCATAACCTGCAGCCTGCAGTGGGTGAAGTAAATGGCGATCGCGCAAACTTTATGTACAGCCAGTGGAACGGTGGCGAAGGCCAGTATGGACAGTGCGCCATGAAGGTTGATTTCAAAGAGAAAGTTGCCGAGCCGCCAGCCCGCGCCCGCGGCGCTATCGCACGCACCTATTTTTATATGCGCGACCAATACAACCTGACGCTCTCCCGCCAACAAACCCAGCTTTTTAATGCCTGGAACAGGCAATATCCGGTTACCGACTGGGAGTGTGAGCGCGACGAACGCATTGCGAAGGTACAGGGGAACCATAATCCCTATGTGCAACGCGCTTGCCAGGCGCAAAAGAGCTAACCTACACTAGCGGCAATATTTTTAACCATGCCCTGGCCTTTCGCAGCCCAGGGCCATGACGCGGATGTTTAACTATGCGCATTCCTCGCATTTATCACCCTGAACCACTCGCTTCCGGCAGCCAAATTTCACTGTGTGAAGATGCCGCCAACCATATCGGTCGTGTGCTGCGTATGGGACCAGGCCAGGCGTTACAGCTGTTTGACGGCAGCAATCAAATCTTTGACGCCGAAATCACTCACGCCAGCAAGAAAAGCGTTGACGTGAAGGTGCTTAACGCCGAACTCGACGATCGTGAATCGCCGTTGCACATCCATCTGGGCCAGGTGATGTCGCGCGGCGAAAAAATGGAATTTACTATCCAGAAATCGATCGAACTGGGTGTAAGCCTCATTACGCCACTTTTTTCTGAGCGCTGCGGCGTTAAACTGGACAGTGAACGCCTGAACAAAAAGCTCCAGCAGTGGCAGAAAATCGCCATTGCCGCCTGCGAACAGTGCGGTCGTAACCGGGTGCCTGAAATTCGCCCGGCAATGGATCTGGAAGCATGGTGCGCTGAGCAGGACGAAGGGTTGAAACTGAACCTGCATCCTCGCGCCAGCGCCAGCATCAATACGCTGCCGCTGCCGGTAGAGCGCATCCGCTTGCTGATTGGCCCGGAAGGTGGGCTGTCGGCAGATGAAATTGCCATGACCGCACGTTATCAGTTTACTGATATTCTGTTAGGACCTCGCGTTCTGCGTACTGAGACAACTGCGCTCACCGCCATTACCGCGCTACAGGTGCGTTTTGGCGATCTGGGCTAACGGAGAAGAACAATGATCAAGCTCGGCATCGTGATGGATCCCATCGCAAGCATCAACATCAAGAAGGATTCCAGCTTCGCTATGCTGCTGGAAGCACAACGTCGTGGTTACGAAATTCACTATATGGAGATGGCCGATCTTTATCTGATCAACGGTGAAGCCCGCGCCCGTACGCGGACCCTGAGCGTAGAGCAGAACTACGACAAATGGTATGAGTTCAAGGGTGAGCAGGATCTCCCGCTGGCCGATCTGGATGTGATTCTGATGCGTAAGGATCCGCCATTTGATACTGAGTTCATTTACGCGACCTATATTCTGGAACGTGCAGAAGAAAAAGGGACGTTAATCGTCAACAAACCGCAGAGCCTGCGCGATTGTAACGAAAAACTTTTTACCGCATGGTTTGCCGACCTGACGCCAGAAACGCTGGTCACCCGTAACAAAGCGCAGCTAAAAGCCTTCTGGCAAAAACACAGCGACATCATTCTCAAGCCGCTGGACGGCATGGGCGGCGCATCTATTTTCCGTGTGAAGGAAGGTGACCCAAACCTCGGCGTTATTGCCGAAACGCTGACCGAACATGGTACTCGCTACTGCATGGCGCAGAACTATTTGCCAGCGATTAAAGACGGCGACAAACGCGTACTGGTCGTGGATGGCGAACCCGTTCCGTACTGCCTGGCGCGTATTCCGCAGGGTGGTGAAACCCGTGGCAACCTGGCCGCCGGTGGTCGTGGCGAGCCGCGTCCATTAACCGACAGCGACTGGGAAATTGCCCGCCGCATTGGCCCAACGCTGAAAGCGAAGGGATTAATTTTTGTCGGTCTGGATATCATTGGCGATCGCCTGACGGAAATTAACGTCACCAGCCCAACCTGTATTCGTGAGATTGAAGCAGAATTCCCGGTTTCAATTACCGGTATGCTGATGGATGCCATTGAGGCTCGTTTGCAAAAATAAAAGAACTCGCCGGTAGAAGGGATCCTACCAATACTCATAGTGACAGCGCTCGTATTTGTACGCATACTGGGCGCTGTTGCTTTTTTGAACCAGGAAACAGAACCTCTGACAATGAATTTACAGCATCACTTTCTTATTGCCATGCCTGCTCTCCAGGATCCGATTTTCCGCCGTTCCGTGGTGTATATCTGTGAACACAATGAGAACGGAGCAATGGGGATTATCATCAATAAACCTCTGGAAAACTTACAAATTGAAGGGATTCTGGAAAAGCTGAAAATTACTCCTGAAGCGCGCGATCCGGCTATTCGTCTGGATAAACCGGTGATGCTCGGCGGACCGCTGGCGGAAGACCGTGGGTTTATTCTGCATACCCCGCCGTCACGCTTTGCATCCAGTATCCGCATTTCAGATAACACCATCATCACCACCTCCCGCGATGTATTAGAAACCTTAGGTACGCAGGAGCAACCCTCTGAGGTGCTGGTTGCGCTAGGCTATTCATCATGGGAAAAAGGCCAGCTCGAAC
Source organism: Citrobacter sp. wls708 (assembly GCF_005281255.1). Classification (NCBI taxonomy): domain Bacteria; kingdom Pseudomonadati; phylum Pseudomonadota; class Gammaproteobacteria; order Enterobacterales; family Enterobacteriaceae; genus Citrobacter; species Citrobacter sp. wls708. Next base: position 28,640 of record NZ_SZXE01000043.1, on the reverse strand, counting down.
AAGAACTGCTGGATAACGCCTGGCTTACAGCCCCCGCCGATCTCAACATCTTGTTTAAAACGCCGATTGCCGACCGCTGGCGCGATGCGGCGAAACTTATCGGGATAGATATTCTGACCATGCCTGGCGTGGCGGGACATGCCTGATGAGCGGAACATTACTCTCTTTCGACTTTGGTACCAAAAGCATTGGCGTTGCGATTGGTCAGCGTATTACCGGTACCGCGAGACCCTTGCCCGCGATCAAAGCACAGGACGGTACGCCGGACTGGAATTTGATTGAACGTCTGCTGAAAGAGTGGCAGCCGGACGAAATCATTGTCGGCTTACCGCTCAATATGGATGGCACCGAACAACCCCTTACCGCACGCGCACGCAAGTTCGCTAACCGTATTCACGGTCGTTTTGGCGTTACCGTGACGTTGCATGATGAGCGTTTGAGTACCGTCGAAGCCCGCTCCGGCCTGTTTGAGCAAGGTGGGTACCGGGCACTGAATAAAGGTAAAGTGGACTCCGCTTCTGCCGTTATTATTCTCGAAAGCTATTTCGAGCAGGGCTACTAAAGCCGTCCCTGCGCCTGGCGCTGCTGCAGGCTTTGCGTAAACGTCTGCATGCCTGTCTGTTGCCCGGTTTGCATTACGCCGGGTAGCTGATGCGTTTTCCCTTCACGGATCAGGTTACCGACGGCGGGCGTGTTGATGAGCAGTTCGAATAGCGCCACGCGTCCTCCCTGCTTATCTTGTTCCAGCTTTTGCGAAAGCACTGCCCGCAGGCTGTCTGCCAGCTGATTACGCACCGGATCTTTCTCCGGTGCGGGAAAAGTATCCACCAGCCGCGCAATCGCCTGAGCCGCCCCTCGCGTGTGTAACGTTGCCAGCACCAGATGCCCGGTTTCCGCAGCCGTTAACGCCAGACGAATGGTTTCCACGTCGCGCAGCTCGCCCAGCAGAATGACATCAGGATCTTCGCGTAGCGCGCCGCGCAAACCGGCGGCGAAAGAAGCGCAGTGTACGCCCACCTCCCGTTGTTGAATGAGACAACGCTGGCTGGTGTGACGATATTCAATGGGATCTTCCAGCGTCAAAATATGTCCCGCGACGTGCTGATTAAGATATGCCACCATCGCCGCCAGGGTCGTTGATTTACCGCTGCCGGTAGCGCCGGTCACCAGAATTAATCCATTTTCACTGTGCAGCAGCTCAGGTAAGGCGGCGGGAGTCTGGAGATCATCCAAACATGGGCAATCAAGCGGCAATAGCCTTAGCGCCAGAGAGATTCCCTGCTGATGAACAAATGCGCTCGCACGCAGACGCCGTGAGTTCGCCAGCGTAATGGCAAAATCCAGCTGCCCCTGTTTCTGACACTGTACCTGTTGTTGCTCACTGAGCCAGCACATCAGCAACGTCTCTACGTCAGGCGTGGTAAACGGCGCGATTTCGACATTTCCGCGTATGCGCCAGCGCGCGGGCCATGCATTGCACAGGTGTAGATCCGACACGTTATGCTTTACACTAAGGGCCACTATTTCTTCCATATTCATATGAACATCCTCGGAAAATGAACGATATCGCGCATAACCTGGCACATGTCCGGGACAAAATCTCAGCCGCCGCGACGCGTTGCGGGCGGTCTTCAGAAGAAGTTACATTGCTTGCAGTCAGTAAAACCAAACCTGCGAGCGCCATCGAAGATGCCATTGCCGCAGGTCAGCGAGCCTTCGGTGAAAATTATGTTCAGGAAGGGGTGGATAAAATTCGCTACTTCCGGGAACAAGGCGTCAACGATCTGCAGTGGCACTTTATCGGCCCACTGCAGTCCAACAAAAGCCGTCTGGTCGCTGAACATTTTGACTGGTGTCATACGATTGATCGTCTGCGCATCGCTACCCGTCTGAGCGAGCAGCGCCCGGCGGAACTACCGCCGCTGAATGTGCTGATCCAGATTAATATCAGCGATGAAAACAGTAAGTCAGGTATTCCGCTGGCAGAGCTTGATGCACTGGCCGCTGAAGTCGCCGCATTGCCGCGTATTAACCTGCGTGGTCTGATGGCAATTCCGGCGCCTGAGTCAGATTATGTAAGGCAGTTTGAAGTTGCACAGCAAATGGCTGTAGCATTTACCGGGTTGAAAACACGCTACCCAGGCATCGACACCCTCTCACTGGGGATGTCTGATGATATGGATGCCGCAATTGCGGCGGGTAGCACGATGGTGCGCATTGGCACCGCCATTTTTGGTGCTCGTGATTACACTAAAAAATAAGGAAAACTAAGGAACACCATGAATACGTTGACCTTCCTGCTCTCAACGGTAATTGAGCTGTATACCATGGCGCTGCTGCTACGCGTGTGGATGCAATGGTCTCGCTGCGATTTTTACAACCCGTTCTCGCAGTTTATAGTGAAAATCACTCAGCCTGTTATTGGGCCGTTACGCCGTGTGATTCCCCCGATGGGGCCGATTGACAGCGCCTCGGCATTAGTTGCGCTCGTTCTCAGCTTTATCAAAGCCATCGTGCTGTTTAAGGTGGTCACGTTCCAGCCGATTATCTGGATCGCCGCCGTACTGATTGTCCTCAAGACCATCGGACTGCTGATTTTCTGGGTACTGCTGGTGATGGCGATTATGAGCTGGGTCAGTCAGGGCCGCAGCCCTGTTGAATATGTGTTGATCCAACTGGCGGACCCACTGCTGCGTCCTATTCGTCGTATCCTCCCGGGTATGGGCGGCATCGATTTCTCGCCAATGATTCTGGTTCTGCTGCTCTACGTGATTAATATGGGCATCGCGGAAGTGTTACAGGCGACAGGCAATATGCTGCTGCCGGGGCTGTGGATGGCGCTATGAGTGCCGTTACACCCTGCGACGACGGTCTGGTTTTACGGCTCTACATTCAGCCTAAAGCCAGCCGTGACAGTATTGTGGGTTTGCATGGCGACGAAGTAAAAGTCGCCATTACCGCCCCGCCGGTGGATGGGCAAGCGAACAGCCATCTGGTGAAATTTCTCGGCAAACAGTTCCGTGTGGCAAAAAGCCAGGTCGTTATTGAGAAGGGCGAGCTTGGCCGTCACAAACAGGTTAAAATCATTCATCCGCAACAGATCCCGCCCGAAATTGCGGCACTAACTGATTAGGTATCCCATGCAAAAAGTTGTCCTCGCGACCGGCAATGCCGGTAAAGTGCGTGAACTCGCCTCTCTTCTGAGTGATTTCGGACTTGATGTCGTTGCCCAAACGGATCTGGGTGTTGATTCTGCAGAAGAGACCGGGCTGACGTTTATTGAGAATGCCATTCTGAAGGCGCGTCATGCCGCGCAAATTACCGGACTGCCGGCCATTGCTGATGACTCTGGTCTGGCGGTGAACGCCCTGGGCGGCGCGCCGGGCATCTATTCGGCCCGTTATTCCGGCGAAGATGCGACCGACAGGCAGAACCTGGAAAAACTGCTTCACACCCTGCAGGATGTTCCTGATGACAAGCGCCAGGCACAGTTCCACTGCGTGCTGGTCTATATGCGCCACGCAGACGATCCAACGCCGGTAGTGTGCCACGGAAGCTGGCCGGGTATTATTACCCGTGAACCTGCCGGAAACGGTGGCTTTGGCTACGACCCGATCTTCTTTGTGCCGACTGAAGGGAAAACGGCGGCTGAACTGACCCGGGAAGAGAAAAGTTCAATTTCTCACCGCGGACAGGCGTTGAAGCTGCTGCTGGATACCCTGCGTAATGGTTAAGCTTCCGCCGCTAAGTCTTTATATTCACATCCCGTGGTGCGTGCAAAAATGTCCCTACTGCGACTTTAACTCGCATGCGCTGAAGGGCGACGTTCCTCATGACGACTATGTGCAGCATCTGCTGAGCGATCTGGATACTGAGGCGGCCCACGCCCAGGGACGTGAAGTAAAGACAATTTTTATCGGTGGCGGTACGCCGAGCCTGCTTTCTGGCCCGGCAATGCAAACACTGCTCGACGGCGTGCGCGCACGCCTGAAGCTGGCCGCGGATGCAGAAATCACGATGGAGGCGAATCCCGGTACGGTGGAAGCCGATCGCTTTGTTGATTATCAACGCGCTGGCGTAAACCGAATCTCCATTGGCGTACAGAGCTTTAGCGTCGCCAAACTTGAGCGCCTGGGGCGTATTCACGGACCGGAAGAAGCCAAACGTGCCGCGAATCTGGCGAGCGGTCTGGGGCTACGTAGCTTTAATCTCGATCTGATGCACGGCCTGCCGGATCAGACTCTGGAAGAGGCGTTGGGCGATTTGCAACAGGCCATCGCGCTCAACCCGCCGCATCTCTCCTGGTATCAGCTGACTATCGAACCCAACACGCTATTTGGTTCACGTCCGCCGGTATTACCGGACGATGACGCGCTGTGGGATATTTTTGAGCAAGGCCACCAGTTGCTGACTGCAGCGGGGTATCAACAGTACGAAACCTCAGCCTATGCGAAACCGGGCTATCAGTGTCAGCACAATCTCAATTACTGGCGTTTTGGCGACTATCTTGGCATTGGCTGCGGCGCGCACGGCAAAATCACTTTCCCGGACGGACGCATCCTGCGCACCACCAAAACGCGGCATCCACGCGGATACATGCAAGGACGTTACCTGGAAAGCCAGCGTGATGTCGCCGAAGCCGACAAGCCGTTCGAGTTCTTTATGAACCGTTTCCGGTTACTGGAGGCCGCGCCGCGTGCAGAATTCACGCAATACACCGGGCTTGCCGAAGACGTTATTCGTCGACAGATTGATGCAGCTATCGCCCAGGGTTACCTGAGTGAATGCGATGAATACTGGCAGATTACCCAACACGGTAAGCTGTTTTTGAATTCGCTGCTGGAGCTGTTTCTAGCGGAGTAATACGGTAACGATGTAGGCCGGATAAGGCCTTGAGCCGCCATCCGGCAAATTGCCTGATGGCGCTGCGCTTATCAGCCCTACAGGGTTAGGGCGATAAGCGCAGCCACCTGCATCGATTAATACTGATTAAACATTTCCTGGATCTGCTTAGGATCCTTGGTTTGCGTCAGCGCAAGCTGCAGCAGAACACGCGCTTTTTGCGGGTTCAGAGAACCTGAAGCCACAAAGCCGTATTTCGCATCATCAACTTCAGCATCCTGCGTGGTGGAGCCGGTTGGTACACGGGAGGAACGCACCACGACGGTACCTTTATGCGCGGCAGTGGCCAGCGTATCGAATACCGTTTTATACAAGTTGCCGTTACCTACACCCGCACTGACGATACCCGCATAACCCGCGTCGACCAGCGCTTTGGCTGGCAGATCCGAGGCGTTAGCGTAGTTGTAAACAATCCCCACTTTCGGCAGTTCGGTCAGCTTAGACACATCGAACGGAGTAGACGTGGTGTGCTTACGCGCAGGCGTACGCTGGTAGTCAATCTTGCCGTTATGGATGTAGCCCAGCGGGCCATAGTTAACGGATTTGAAGGTGGCTACATCGGTAGTGTTGGTTTTGGTCACGTCGCGACCATCCATCACGGTGTCGTTCATCACCACCAGCACGCCACGGTTGGCAGAGGCTTTGTCTGCAGCCGTCACCACTGCGTTATACAGGTTGAACGGGCCATCGGCGCTCATCCCTGTAGACGGACGCATTGCACCCACCAGCACTACCGGCTTGTTGCACTTGACGGTCAGATCGAGGAAATAGGCGGTTTCTTCCATGGTATCCGTACCATGCGTCACCACAAAACCATCGGTTTTATCACACTCGGTGTTAATCTTTTTCGCCAGCGTTAACCAGACGTCGTCATTCATATCCTGAGAGCCGATGTTCACCACCTGCTCGCCTTTAACAACCGCGATGTCTTTCAACTGAGGTACGGCTTCAACCAGATTCTCTACGCCTACCTTGCCTGCCGTGTAGTTAGATTTTGTCGCGGAATCACCACCGCCGGCAATGGTCCCGCCGGTTGCTAAAATAGTGATGTTTGGCAGTGCAAGCGCCGCGCCGCTGAAACCCATAACCAGTGCGGCAAGTGCCGTTTTCTTGAAAAACTCCATGTTATTTCTCCAGTTACTTGAATTTGCAGCATTATGTCTATCTTACAGATGAATAATGTGACGGTATCCAATTAACCAGATTTATATCTCCATCAAATTGCCATTCTTAGAGATGGATATCAAAAAAACAGAAAGATACAAAATAAAACGGCACAGAATGTTTCTGTGCCGTTAAAAAGAGGTGAAAATTATTTCAGCGTGCTAACCAGCGTTTTACGATCGTTTTCCAGCGTCACGACGCGGGCGCAAACATCTTTGCCAAACTGCTGGAAGTCTTGTTCCTGATTCTTCCATTCGTTCTGAATTGACGTTTGCAAACCACCGAGGCTCCCGAGCACGCCCTGCAGCGGGTTACCGCCGCCTTTGAGCACAGCTTTGGCACCCATCTCGTTGATGCTGTCCTGCAAAATGCCGCCCATCGCCTGATTCACTAATTGCTGCCCGTCGGCGCGGACCTGGTCAATCGCCTTATAGTGGAAGGTCAGCCCATCAGTACGATGTTCAATGATGCGGTTCATCTGCGCTTTCAATTGCGCATCCAGCTTGGTTAAGCGGCCACGCATGTTGCTGCTTTCACCGACCTCTTTGGCGATGATTTTGTCCAGCGCCACGCGACCTTTCTCTACGCGCGCTCTGGCACCTTCGTCAATCCACGGCAGGCTGCTACGCAACGCGGCCTGATAATCTTTAGCCTGCTCACGCTGTGCGGCGTTCAGGTTGTACTGCTTACCGTTAAAGGTGACATCGCCGGCCTGGGTAATAACCAGATCGCCGTTTTCGCCTTTCACCTGCACCGTTTGTGGGTTCAAAATCACATCGTCACGTGGGGTGACGCTGCACTGATAATCGGCATGTGCGGCCATCGCCGTGAACGTTAGGACTGCCGCCAGCAGCGTTTTGCGCATCATATCTTTCCCTCAATACAAATCGGGCCGGCATTTGCCGACCCTGTGCTACTTAGTCCCACCAAATATCGAAAAGTTCGCTGGTGCGCACTTCTTCAAGTTTATGCTCTTCCAGCCACTTACGGACGATTGCCTGATGTTCTTCGGTGCATTTGCCGATTTCCTGCAGACAGATCAGACCTTCCCAGGCCAGATAGCCGCTGCCGTCAAAGGCCAGTTTGTTCGGTTCGATAACCTCATCGATAAAGTCATCAACGATTTTATCGACCTGCTCTCCAGATGTACCTTCCGGGAAACGCCATGCAACCGAAAATCCTATTTCCTGGAATTCGTCGATATGCATTTTTTTACGCAAACGACGGCTACGGTTCTTTGCCATTATTTCACCCTCTCGAACATTAAGTCCCATACGCCGTGGCCAAGACGATGACCACGTTGTTCAAATTTGGTTACCGGGCGCGATTGTGGGCGCGGTACATAATCGTTACTCTCTGACTGGTTTTTATACCCGTCGATAGAGGACATCACTTCCAGCATGTGCTCCGCATACGCTTCCCAGTCGGTTGCCATATGGAACACGCCGCCCAGCTTCAGCTTACTTAAGATATGCTCAGCAAACGGTACCTGAACGATACGGCGTTTATTATGACGTGCTTTATGCCACGGGTCAGGGAAAAACAGCTGAACCATAGATAAAGAATTGTCAGGAATCATTTTATGCAGGACTTCAACGGCATCATGGCACATGACACGCAAGTTCTCGACGCCCTCTTCATGGGCTGAAGCCAGACACGCGCCAACGCCCGGCGAGTGAACCTCGATGCCGAGGAAATTCTGTTCCGGACGCGCTTTCGCCATCGCCACCAGCGAAGCCCCCATCCCAAAACCAATTTCAAGCGTGACTGGCGCATCGCGACCAAACAGCGCAGCGAAATCTACAGGCTCTTCGCTGAACTCAACGCCCATCACCGGCCAGTAGTTTTCCAGCGCGTGTTCCTGCCCTTTCGTCAGTCGCCCCTGGCGACGAACAAAACTACGAATCCGGCGCAGAGGGCGGCCGTTTTCATCAAATTCCGGTGAAATGACGTCGTTCTTCATAAAAGTTTAGTCTGCTGTGTTTGAGTTCTGAAAACGGGCATTATCCAAAGTTAGTTGCCGGATGCAAGTAAAGGAAGAAAGTGAGCAGCGGAAAGTTCCGGTTTACACCCCGTTGCCGCTGTGCTGCAATCTTGCCCCCGGCAATAATGAAACGGTAATCATGCAAGCCTCTCAATTTTCAGCTCAGGTTTTGAGCTGGTACGACAAATACGGGCGCAAGACGCTGCCCTGGCAAATTGACAAGACGCCTTACAAAGTATGGCTCTCTGAGGTGATGCTGCAACAAACTCAGGTTGCCACCGTTATCCCCTATTTTGAGCGCTTTATGGCGCGCTTTCCGACGGTAACGGATTTGGCCCATGCGCCGCTGGATGAAGTTCTGCATTTATGGACCGGGCTGGGCTATTACGCCCGTGCGCGCAATTTACATAAAGCCGCGCAGCAGGTTGTGGCGCTGCATGGCGGTACTTTTCCGCAAACCTTTGATGAAGTCGCCGCCCTGCCAGGCGTTGGACGCTCGACCGCAGGCGCTATCCTTTCACTCTCTCTGGGTCAGCATTTTCCGATTCTTGACGGTAACGTCAAACGCGTGCTGGCTCGCTGTTATGCTGTAAGCGGCTGGCCGGGGAAAAAAGAGGTCGAAAAGAAACTGTGGGAACTGAGCGAGCAGGTTACGCCTGCCCACGGCGTTGAGCGTTTTAACCAGGCGATGATGGATTTAGGCGCTATGGTTTGTACACGTTCAAAGCCTAAATGTTCGCTGTGTCCGCTAGAGAATGGCTGTGTAGCGGCCGCCAATGCAAGCTGGGCGCTGTATCCTGGTAAAAAACCCAAACAGACGTTACCGGAACGTACGGGCTATTTTTTACTGCTGCAGCATGATGACGAGGTGTTGCTATCGCAGCGTCCGCCCAGCGGCTTATGGGGTGGTTTATACTGTTTTCCTCAGTTTGACGACGAAGATGGGCTGCGTAAGTGGCTGGCGCAACGGCAAATTAACACAGATAATCTGATCCAACTTAATGCGTTTCGCCATACCTTTAGCCATTTCCACTTAGATATTGTGCCTATGTGGCTTCCCGTGTCTTCATGCACCTCATGCATGGATGAAGGCAACGCGCTCTGGTATAACTTAGCGCAACCGCCATCTGTTGGGCTGGCGGCTCCCGTGGAGCGTTTGTTACAGCAATTACGTGCCGGTACACAGGTTTAACGTAGCGGTCGAAAGAGAGGATTTTTTATGAGCAGAACGATTTTTTGCACTTTCCTGCAACGCGAAGCAGAAGGTCAGGATTTTCAGCTGTACCCAGGCGATCTGGGAAAACGCATTTATAACGAGATTTCTAAAGAAGCCTGGGCGCAATGGCAGCACAAGCAAACCATGCTGATTAACGAGAAGAAACTCAATATGATGAACGTCGAGCACCGTAAACTGCTGGAGCAGGAGATGATCAACTTCCTGTTTGAGGGTAAGGACGTGCATATTGAAGGCTATACACCAGAGTCATAAGAACCGTTGCCGGATGGCGCTGCGCTTATCCGGCCGACGATTTAATCTGGTCCTTGCATATAACAAACACAACACGCACTCCCGGAATGATGAAAAAATATCTCGCGCTTGCCGTTATTGCGCCGTTGCTCATCTCCTGTTCCAGTTCGACCAAAAAAGGCGATTCCTATAACGAAGCCTGGGTCAAGGATACCAACGGTTTTGATATTCTGATGGGGCAATTTGCCCATAACATTGAGAATCTGTGGGGATTTAAGGAAGTGCTGATTGCGGGTCCGAAGGACTACGTAAAGTATACCGATCAGTACCAAACCCGCAGCCACATCAACTTTGATGACGGTACGATAACCGTCGAGACCATTGCCGGAACAGATCCTGCCGGGCACCTGCGTCGGGCGATTATCAAGACGTTGCTGATGGGCGATGATCCGGGTTCTATCGATCTCTATTCCGATGTCGACGACATTAAGATTTCCAAAGAGCCGTTCCTGTACGGACAGGTGGTCGATAATACCGGCCAGCCAATTCGTTGGGAGGGACGTGCCACCAACTTTGCCAACTACCTGCTGCAAACGCGACTTAAAAGCCGCAGCAATGGCCTGCGTATCATTTATAGCGTAACGATCAATCTGGTACCAAACCACCTTGATAAGCGCGCGCATAAATACATCGGCATGGTGCGTCAGGCATCGCGTAAGTATGGCGTTGACGAATCGCTGATTCTGGCCATCATGCAAACCGAATCCTCGTTTAACCCGTATGCGGTCAGCCATGCCGATGCGCTGGGACTGATGCAGGTGGTACAACACAGCGCCGGGAAAGATGTTTTCCGCTCGCAAGGGCGCTCAGGCACACCTAGCCGCAGCTTCCTGTTTGACCCGGCCAGCAACATTGATACCGGCACGGCTTATCTGGCCATGCTCAACAATGTCTATTTGGGCGGCATTGATAATCCAACCTCGCGTCGCTATGCGGTGATCACCGCGTATAACGGCGGTGCCGGCAGCGTGCTGCGCGTGTTCTCGAATGATAAAATTCAGGCCGCGAATATCATTAACAGCATGTCCCCTGGGGACGTTTATCAAATCCTGACCACCCGACACCCATCAGCTGAATCACGCCGATACCTTTACAAGGTCAATTCCGCACAAAAATCATATCGACGCCGCTAATGTATCCCTCTTCTGGCCCCTTAAACGAGGTTCAGAAGAGGGAAAAGTGTTAACTCCATCACTCTTTTGCCTTGCAATTAGAAATTGTTTGCAAATATTTGTCACAGGTAACAAAAAAAGAGTGCTGCTCGTTGATAGAATCACATCATATAGCCACGGCAAATGTGCCTTTTAAAACATTCATCCGCATTACGGTGTGAGGAAATTAACATGAATCTTAAGCTGCAGCTGAAAGTTCTCTCGTTTCTGCAGTTCTGCTTATGGGGTAGTTGGCTGACTACTCTCGGCTCCTATATGTTTGTCACCCTTAAATTCGATGGTGCATCCATTGGCGCGGTGTATAGCTCGCTGGGGATCGCCGCCGTGTTTATGCCTACGCTATTAGGGATCGTAGCCGACAAATGGGTCAGTGCGAAATGGGTATACACCATTTGTCACCTGGTCGGTGCCGCAACGCTGTTCGCCGCAGCCGAAGTCACCACGCCAGGCGCCATGTTCTTTGTGATTTTGCTTAACTCGCTGGCCTATATGCCAACGCTGGGGCTCATCAACACCATCTCCTACTATCGTCTGCAATCAGCCGGGATGGATATCGTTACCGATTTCCCGCCAATTCGTATCTGGGGCACCATCGGCTTTATCATGGCGATGTGGGGCGTAAGCTTCTCCGGCTTTGAACTGAGCCATATGCAGCTGTATATCGGTGCGACGTTGTCTGTGGTACTGGCGCTGTTCACTCTGACGCTGCCGCATATTCCGGTCGCCAATCAGCAGAAAAACCAGAGCTGGTCGTCTATGCTGGGTCTGGATGCCTTTGCGCTGTTTAAAAACAAGCGCATGGCGATTTTCTTCATCTTCTCAATGATGCTGGGCGCGGAGCTGCAGATTACCAATATGTTTGGTAATACCTTCCTGCACAGCTTCGACAACAACCCGCTGTTCTCTGGTAGCTTTATCGTTGAACACGCATCGGTGATGATGTCGATTTCACAGATTTCTGAGACCCTGTTTATCCTGACCATCCCATTCTTCTTAAGCCGTTACGGTATTAAGAACGTGATGCTGATCAGTATCGTCGCGTGGATGCTGCGCTTCGGCCTGTTTGCCTACGGCGATCCGACGCCGTTCGGTACCGTACTGCTGGTTCTGTCGATGATTGTTTACGGCTGCGCCTTCGACTTCTTCAACATCTCTGGCTCAGTGTTCGTGGAGAAAGAAGTTCGCCCTGAAATTCGTGCCAGTGCACAGGGTATGTTCCTGATGATGACCAACGGCTTCGGTTGTATTCTGGGCGGTCTGGTGAGCGGCAAAGTGGTTGAACACTATACGCTGAACGGTATTACCGACTGGCAGACCGTGTGGCTAATCTTCGCAGGTTACTCGCTGGTTCTGGCATTTGCCTTCGTTGCGCTGTTTAAATACAAACACGTGCGCGTTCCGGCAGGCACGCAGACCATCGCACACTAATCTTTATAATGAAAGAAGGTCACCATCAGGTGACCTTCTTTTTGGCCAGATGGCGCTTATTTCACAACATATCCATACAGACGCTTAATGCCGTCTGCATCCGTCTCACTGTAAACGCCTTGCAGCTCCGGCGAGAAGCCAGGCAGCAGGTTTACACCCTCTTCCAGCGCCAGGAAGTATTGTTGCACCGCCCCGCCCCAGACTTCGCCAGGCACCACGCACAGCACGCCCGGAGGATAAGGCAGCGCACCTTCCGCCGCAATGCGGCCAGCAGCATCACAAATACGCACCAGTTCAACATCACCACGAATAAAAGCGCTGTTGGCATCCTGCGGATTCATCGCCACGGCAGGCAGACTCTCCTGACGGAACATCGCTTTTTGCAGATCTTTCACATTAAAGCTGACGTACAGTGAGTGCATCTCCTGACACAGTTCACGCAGCGTGTAATCCCGGTAGCGCACCGGATACTTGTTGAAGATGGTGGGCAGCACTTCAGCCAGCGGCGTGTCATTCTCAATGTGCTGTTCAAACTGCGCCAGCATCGCCACCAGTTGCGCCATTTTCTCTGCGCTTTCAGCCGGGGTCAGCAGGAACAGAATCGAGTTGAGGTCGCATTTCTCCGGCACAATGCCGTTTTCACGCAGGTAATGCGCCAGAATCGTCGCCGGAATACCAAACTCAGTATATTGCCCGGTTTGCGCATCAATGCCCGGGGTAGTTAACAACAGCTTGCAGGGATCGACAAAATACTGGTCGCGCGCGTAACCGGAAAAACCATGCCACTTCGCGCCAGGCTCAAAGCTAAAGAAGCGACGCTCGCTGGCAATCACCGCCGTCGGATAGGTTTCCCACGGTTTGCCATCAACCACCGGGGGAATAAACGGCTGAATCATCTTACAGCGAGCAATTATCGCTTTACGGGCCTCGATTCCCAGCGCCACGCACTCAGCCCATAGCCGACGACCGCTCTCGCCTTCATGAATTTTGGCGTTAACGTCCAACGCCGCAAACAGCGGATAAAACGGACTGGTGGAAGCATGCAGCATAAACGCGTTGTTCAGCCGCTTATGCGGGCAGAACCGCGCCTGGCCGCGAATGTGGTTATCCTTTTTGTGGATCTGCGAGGTTTGCGAAAACCCAGCCTGTTGTTTGTGTACTGACTGCGTCACAAAGATCCCCGGATCGTTAGCATTAAGCTCCAACAGCAACGGTGAGCTATCGGCCATCATCGGGATAAATTGCTCGTAGCCGACCCATGCGGAATCAAACAGGATGTAATCACACAAGCTACCGATCTTGTCGATCACCTGCCGGGCGTTGTAGATCGTGCCGTCATAAGTGCCGAGTTGAATGATCGCCAGACGGAACGGACGCGGCTGGTCAGCCTTTTGTGGCGCAACTTCACGGATCTGCTGACGCAGGTACTGCTCATCAAAGCAGTGCTCATCAATGCCGCCGATAAAACCAAACGGATTACGCGCCGCTTCCAGATAAACCGGCGTGGCGCCCGCCTGGATCAGCGCGCCGTGGTGGTTCGACTTATGGTTGTTACGGTCAAAAAGCACCAGATCCCCACGCGTCAGAAGCGCATTGGTTACCACTTTATTGGCCGCAGAGGTTCCGTTCAGCACAAAGTAGGTTTTATCCGCGTGGAAAACTTTCGCGGCAAATTTCTGCGCATGTTTCGCTGACCCTTCATGAATCAGCAGATCGCCAAGCTTAACGTCAGCGTTGCACATGTCCGCACGAAACAGATTCTCACCAAAGAATTCGTAGAAATGCCGCCCCGCAGGATGCTTCTTAAAAAACTCACCGTGTTGGTGTCCCGGGCAGGCAAACGTGCTGTTCCCCATTTCGACATACTGGGTCAGCGTGTCGTAGAACGGCGGCAGTAGATCGTCTTCATACTGACAGGCAGCAGTCTCCAGCTCCAGCCACTCCTGAGCCTGACCACGAATGACCGCATTTACTCCCGCTGGCACCTCCACATCGGATTCCGCGAACAGAAACACGGGTAAATGAAAACCTGTGCGTTTAAGCAAAGCAAGGATCCCGCTGCGGCTGTCCGCAACGGTAATGACGACTGCCGCAACGTCAGTAAAATCAGTGCTGTCCAACGAGACCACCTGACGATGGCTGGACAGACGAGAGACCAGTTCACCACTGGCGGCAATTTTCATTGATTTCATAAGCGCAATAACCCGTTTCGGGAAAATCAAAAGTCCCGGCAAAGCCGCACTGCTTTGCCCACGAAATGACAGGTCAAACTGGTTACCAGCCCCGACCGCCAGACATCAGTAAAAGCAGATAGCCTCTGATCTTACTGTTATCCTGCAGTGAGCGTGCGCTTACCTCACCGCATGGTGGAAGCGTGAAGATATGTTGCAGGAAGGGGCAAGCGTCGCGCAAAAAGGCGATATGGAAGGCGATGTAGGGGGAATAATTTCATCCCAGGCAGCCCCATTCAGACAGGAGAAAATTCGCGCAATCATGGCACCTTTCACTGACAGGCGCAAGATAAAATCCGGCGCTAAAACCTCACAGATAAACAAACATTTTGTCTGAAATTAGCGGCATAATAATGCAATCTGAAACATAATTTCACCCAGTCAATTGCCTTCAGGATCAAGACGATAATGGGTATGCAGGAGCAAACGTGGTAATCGGACCCTTTATTAATGGCGGCGCCATTTTATTTGGCGGCGTTTTCGGCGCACTACTTAGCCAGCATTTACCGGAGCGCATTCGGGTCTCGATGACCTCCATATTCGGCCTGTGCTCTTTGGGAATTGGTATCTTGCTGGTTATCAAATGCGCCAACCTGCCGGTAATGGTTCTGGCAACGCTGGTTGGCGCGTTAATTGGCGAATTCTGTCATCTGGAGAAAGGGATTAACGCCGCCGTAGCCAAAGCACAGCAGCTTTTCACCCGTTCGGACGCCAACGCAACGCATGAATCATTTATCCAAAGTTACGTGGCCATCATCGTGCTGTTTTGCGCCAGCGGAACCGGGATCTTCGGGGCGATACATGAAGGCATGACCGGCGATCCAAATATATTAATCGCGAAATCGTTTCTTGATTTCTTCACGGCCATCATTTTTGCCTGTTCGCTGGGGATCGCGGTCTCTGCCATTTGTGTACCGATGCTGGCAATCCAGTTGACGCTTGCCGCCTGCGCGGCGCTGATTTTACCCCTGACCACGCCTGCGATGATGGCTGATTTCAGCGCTGTAGGCGGACTATTGCTGCTGGCAACCGGTTTACGTATTTGCGGCATCAAAATGTTTGCCGTCGTAAATATGCTTCCGGCCCTGCTGCTGGCAATGCCGCTTTCTGCCGCGTGGACGGCATTTTTTGCCTGAGAATGCGTGCAATAGCAGCAATGTGGTGATAGATTGTGCAGTCTGCATTGATTTGAAGAAATTTCGTTGACGAAGCGAAGCGAATCGGGTTTAATGCGCCTCGTTGCCCGGATAGCTCAGTCGGTAGAGCAGGGGATTGAAAATCCCCGTGTCCTTGGTTCGATTCCGAGTCCGGGCACCACTATTTAAAGAACCCGCCCAAACGGCGGGTTTTTGCTTTTGGAGAAGCGGACTCTCCATCGAACTCCGTTCGATTATTCGCCGCCAGCGGCTCACCCCTTCGGGGCCAGCGCGACAAGCACGCTGTTCAACGCCTACGGCGTTAGTCCGAGTCCGGGCACCACTATTTAAAGAACCCGCCCAAAAGGCGGGTTTTTGCTTTTTGGGGAATAGAATCTAATCCCTTCCCGTAGCGCTTTCTTTCAATAGCATATAGCGATTAAGAAGCTGATTAATCCGCATATCGAGCTGCTGATACAAAGCGGGTGATACACTCCCCTGCTTTTTTAATTCGTCATCTATTTGACGCAATAACTCTTCTGTCGGCGGCGTTTGGTCAAGCTGGCGGCGGATAGTGAAAATGGCTGATTTCAGCTCCGACCCCGTCAGATATTTACCTTTGCGTTCATCAAGCATATTTAGCCGGGCGGTTAACGCGTCCAGACCCTGCTGGGCATCATGCCAGTTTTGCAGAGCGCTTTCCGGCAATGCTTCCGTGGTTAACGCTTTCTGTAACCCACTAACGAATGTCGTTGTCTGCGATTCCTCCGGCCACAGGGTGACTAACTGCTGCGCTAATGATGCGGCATATTCTCTCGACCACAAAGGTGACAGGTCATGTAAAACGTCCAATTGCCCTTGCGTTGCGGCAATTATTTCCTGCTTCTGTTCCTTCAAATCTGAAGATTGCCTCAACGTGGACAATTGCTCTGGCGTCAGCATCTGCGGCAATGGCTTCACCAGTTCATATCCGTCGGCGCGCATATGAGTGATACCAAGAAAAGCGCCTGTACTTACGACCGCAGTCACCATGACACCGATAGCAAACCCCAACCACATCCGTCGGGTTCCATGTGCGGTTTGAGTAGCAAAAACCGTTGTGCTCGATTGCTCTGATGACACAGGTTCATTAACCACAAAGACCAACTGTGGGACTGACGTTTCAACGTTAATGGTCGCACCTGAAGCCGGTATCATCACAGCGCCCGCTCCCGAATCCGCTTCAGCCTTCTCCAGACGCAAAGCAGCATTGTGCATCCAGGTAACCACTGCCTCCAGTTTACTCAGCGCTTTCAACTCAAGTCGCTGCAGCACTTCGCAGGCATGTTTTAAACTCTGTTCAACCCGATACACCATTGATAAATCAGCATATGACAGCGTCAGCGTACGCAATTCTTGCTGTAAACGGGCAGACAGCCAAGCCAGAACCTCAACGCGGGCATGCGTCTGCTGCGGCCATATAGCACTCCAGTGATGCGTCAATAAGGCTTCCATAAGTTCCGCGCCTTCGGCAAGCCCTACCAGGCCCGCATTACGTATTCTGCCGACGGTATACCAGGCCAGGGTTTGCAGTTCGACGCCGTTATGACGAAACAATGTCAGGCTTAACTGTTCAACCTTGTGCCAGTCAACATCCGGGCGCGCGGGGTGAGTCAGTTTGCTGATTTCATCGCGTAACTGCCCGAACTCCGTAAAAGCACGCGGGTCGCCACCGGTGATGATGCGATTCTTTTCCATGTCAGTACACTCTCGTCTCAAGCCAGCCCTGCTTCTTAAGATGACGAATAAGCACCCGCCCCTCAGGGGTAAAGTCAGTGCCATAGCGAACAATGCCCAGGTCCTGCAGTTCAGCATCGATTGCATAACGCAAATGCCCCGGCGCTTCCTGCTCCTGCATCGTTACCTGAATACCTTTTAGTCGCGGTTCATATTTCAATAAAACCTGAGAAAGTATGCTGATAAGCTGATGCGCCGTTCCTGGCATCCCCTGGAGGATTTTGGTCATATCCGGCAGACCGTAGTCGGGCAAATGTTTGAGGCTACCGGCACGAGTATTCAAAATCCGCTGCATATTATCGAGGACGGACAAAATGACCTGCGTGTTTTCACTAACTGCGTGCAAAGGAAAACCACCGGAAAAATTACCCAGCAAGATGTCATAAAGAGAAGGCCGTTTAGTCATTACTCGTCCTCCTGCGTCAGGAGAATCAGAGCCTGAGAATTTAATTCAATCACTCGCGCCTTATCAGGATCGAGATCTTCACGACCTAACACAACACGCCATGAATCCTCAGACTGATCGGGAGAAATGAACATTCCCGCCACGCCAACATATTGCGCTTCCTTTTCGAGTGGAATATCGACTGTTACGCTTTCACCAGGACGTACCCGAATATCTTTCTGAGCCAATAAATCTGCTTTCACCGCCGTGCTGTCTTGCGCAAATAAAGACTGATAGTTTGCCGAATCAAATGCTTTACGATCTCTGAGTTGGTAAATACGTACGACAGTTGAAAGCGCGATACCCTGCGCATTTTTATTAGCGGCTTCTCTGGCGGAAAAATCCAAATGCAATGTTTTAATTTCCTTATAAAAAATTGACTTCGTTAATGACACTGCGCCTTCAGATACTTTTTGTGTCAGACCACATCCGGTTACCAGACTGGTCATTGCGGTTACTACGGCAAAATTAATAGCGATAATCGCCAGTCTCATCGGCTTCCCTCCGCTGATCGTGTTGACTAAGGCTCTGCCAAAGCCCAAGTGTAATCGTTATGAGTTGATTCTTCGTTTCCGGATTATCCAGACGCATTACAGCCGTTCGGCCGAGCAGTACTGCGCGTTCGCTTTTATTACTGGTAAGTTGAGCATCCGGAAGCGCCGAGCGAGGAATCCGTAATTGCAGCCTCGCATTCACTCTGGCACCTAAATAAACGTGCATCAGCGCGAGAAAATCATGGTAAAGCTGACCACCGGGTAACCAGTCACGAACCTCATCGGGAGCATCCGTTGTCAGAGTAATTAGCACCTGGCTGTTAATATCTACGGCGCTATGCCCCATCACCGGACGAGAATGAAGGCTAACGGGTTGCCGTGTACTCATTTTTAACGCCTTATCCAGCAGGATTAAGCGTTTATCATGAGGGGTCACGGTGATATTTGTTGTTGGTGATAATAAAGAAACCAGCGCGGATATTCCTTCCGCCGTGCGAGTTGGCATTCTCATTATTCCTAACAGCGCCAAAAAACGCGATAACGGGGTCTCGGTTTGTTTACCACATCCCGGAATCCCCAACCCGGTTAGCCCCAGTAAATATTGCGATGTTTCATCTGTACCGCCCGGGCGAAAGGTCGCTGGATAGCTATATTTACGCCAGACTCGATAAAACTGCGTAATTAAGCGGTGATTAAAAATATCCAGAAACTCAGCGGCAACGTCTGAGCCTTCCTGACGCTGGGCGATATCATCCTGATAGGTTGTCGGCAGCGGCGATTCCACACCATACAACCCCATAAAAGTGACCCGAACCGTTGGCGGCAGTGTGGGTTGTTGCGGATCATATACTGCACTTTTTAGCTCCCCCGCCGGGAAGCCCATTCCCGGATGAGGGCGAAAACGAACGGCATCGAAGCGCGGGCTTTGTTGGCTTCCGGGACAGGGTGCTTGTGGACCCCACTGTTCCAGCAACTGGCAGAAACGATAAAAATTGGTACGGGGCAGGTTTTCACCAAGGCTATTTAGCAGCCGGGTAGCCGCTGATTGTGATTCTCTTTCCATCGCAAGCTTTTCCCTGCCGGCTGTATGATTAAAGTAAGCTGATTAAACAAATGAATATCCGCATACAATGCAAAAAAGCGGTTAAGCATTTCTCCAAACAGATGGATATCGCCCTCACCGGTAAATCCGTTCTCATCAAGCGTTATTTCGATGTCCACCCCTCGTAGTAGAAATCCTTTTTCAAAGCGCTGTATTTCATGTTGTTGAACATCCATGATCGCATCCAGACGACGATAATTAAGCTCATCATCCTGCCAGTTATAGAGAGACAACGTTCCTTTGAGCACTTCAGCGCTGGCCATCATATTCAGAAAGCTGGATCCCAGGTGACTCAACACTCGCCAGTGAAAACGATCCTCAGCGGGAGGGTAAGCGGGGAGAGTCGGTTTACACAGATTACGCACGGCAAGCGGCGTCTGGAGGATCTGCTCGCAACGATTAAGCAATGAACTCTGCAACGCTCGTCTGGGTAGCTGACCGTTTGTGCCGGTCACTTTCAAAAACACGGTTTCATACTCAGCCAGACGATCCCGCTCCCAGGCATCTCCTCCGAGTATCAGCCAGGTATCATACAATCCGGATACGCCGCGTCTGACGCGAGTATGGTAGTAACGTTCAGGCGCATTACGGCGCATCATGCCTCCCTTGTGGCGAAAGCTGGTAAAGGGGACATAGACGGCATTACGCGTTCGCTGCGAACCTGAAACCGCATCCACCGAATAAATTTCCGTGTGACCATCCTGCAATCTGCGCGGACGCAGCAAATATTCGCTTTCAAGCCCATTAACCACCAGCGGATCGGCTTCCAGAGTGAAGAGATTAATAACCGGAACGCAATGAAGACGGATGTTTTCACTCCCCAGAGGAAGCTCAGAACTCCACTGTTGAGTCAGTACAGCTTCTATTTCAAAACACGCTATACCGGCAGGAAACGTTACCTTTTCCAGGCCGTTAAGATGGACAAACATAAATTTTTCGCGGAACGTAAAATACTCAAGCAATAATTGCCAACCGCCAAACGCCGTATCGCCTTTTGCCCATAAACTGTCTTCACTGGCAAATCCGCCCGGGGAAAAATACCCCTCCAGTCGAATACGTTCTACGCTATTGGGGAGTCTCAAATAAAGAGAGGCCAGACGCTTTGTCAAAGCAAGGTGCAGCGCGTGGGTCACCGGTGCGTCGCCGCTCAGATAAAGACTGAGGCGCGTCAGATCGGTTTGCGACCAGTCCATCTGTGGATTGCACTTTATTCGCATACGGATGGCCGAGCGTCCGTCAGGTTCAGCATCAATATTCACCACCGTGACAGACAGTGGATTGAGCGTGACGGGCTGAGTAGTACGATACTGACATACCGTTTTTTTAGGGCCAACTGGCTGGGACAATACACCAAACCCCGCATTGATCCGTTCGCTCACTTTCAGTACATCAATATCAGGTAAAAGCTCGACAATACTTAAGGAGGGAATGGTACGTAAATAATGTGGCCACAGCAGGCTCATTAAGCCTTCGGTAAATTCAGGGAGATGATCATCGATTTTGGCGCGCAAGCGTCCCATCGAAAATGCAAAACCTTCAAATAATCGCTCCACATACGGATCGGGAATGCCGACTTTATCCAGATCCAGCATCGCTGCACGATCCGGATGCGCCTGCGCAAACTCTTTTGCCGCTTCCCTTAAATAACGCATTTCCGCGTCATAATAACGCAGAGTTAAATCTTCCATTTTACAGTTCGCTTTTTTAGTTTTAGCCACACAAGACGGCGGCTCTGGCGGGATCAATGGCGACCAAACCGGACAACAGAGAGTCCATCTCTGGCGCCAGACGCGCTTTGTCACTTTCACTGCGGTTGGCTTTTAAACGCAGAAGTTTCAGCCGTCGCGCTTTGATTTCAAACAGCAGTTCAGGCTCCCATTGTTTGAGGGTGAGAGCGTGTGCTGTCGTATTCAATTCGCCAAGCAAATGCAGCGCGAGATCGTTGCGCCCACATTGTTCGGTCAGACGGGCCATCAACAACTGGCGTAACCAACGCTGTCGAGGTGAAATAATGCCGGGGCGAGTCTGAAGCCAGGCAAGCGCTGCTTCAATGCCTTCGCTATCCGCCAGCGCCAGCGCCTCGCTTTCAAGGAGCAGAATATCGTCATCCACCCCAGCGGTAGTCGCAGCGACTTTTTCCGTCCGCCAGTCGCTTTCCTGCAGCACGTCACGGGCTATCCACTCGCGGGTGACATCGTCAGCAAAGGGAGTTCCATCGTTAAAAGCCAGTGTTTCCAGACCCGGCATCCGATGTAGCAGCATTTTCAGATCGCTGATGATAATCGTGGCATTTTTATCCCATGGCGACCCCGCCCTGGTTAGCGCCTGATGAAGGTACCACTGCACGTCCAGCCAGAAATGATTCACTCCCTCGACAAATAAGCTGTCAGTTAACTCAATCAGTTCAGTCCAGTTTTGCTGCAAATACAGACGTTTGAGCTGAGCGCGGTAATCACTCTTGGGCGGTACCAGGCGTGTACGTCCGGCGCCATCTGGCGGAGGAAGCTGGCTGACCGTATCGAGGCGCACGCTTTTCATCAAATGATGCGCCGCCAGCCAGCCTTCTGGCTGATCGCTTAAGTATTTTGCCAACACCCGTGCCTGTTCCAGCAGCTCACGGCCAGAAGCAATACTTTTGAGGACGGGGGGTTCTGCGCTGTGTCGACTGGGTTGAGCGCTGATATTTTGCGGTACCAATGCCTGAGCGCCGCCAGACTGCGCCAGCCGATTTTCCAGCGCGCTATACAACGCCCCAAGCCCTGGACGAATACTCTCTTCTCGCTGACTAAACTGCTGCTCCAGCAGCATCAGCGCACCGGCGATCCGTTGCGTGTCAGGTCGTGAAACCTCGGGAAAACGCGCCAGACTATCCAGCATCCGCTCGCCTGCCAGCCATTCAAGGGCGGCCTTATGGCTGTTGGCTCTTAAGGGATGGAGAGAATCGCCATATTGCTGCATCAGGCCAGCCAGCAAAATCAGACCATCCGCCAGACCGGACTCACCATCCTGATGTAAACGCGCCCATGTGTAGTAGGTGACAACACGGACATCTTTACTGGTATGGGTCAGAATTTTTTCCGCAAGCTCAATGATGAGCTCCGTTTGCGCGCCAGACAGTTTATTCACCTCCTCTCGCATACGCTGAAAATCATCGTCATAGCCAGGATCTTCACCACCAGGGTTGGCTGCTGAAATGGGCAATAGCCAGTTTTGCCATAGCGCAGTCTGCGTTTGCGCCTGTTCAATTAGTTGCCGTTGTTCATCTGGCGAAGCCGTGCTGGCAGCCAGTAGACGTTTCAGAGCGCTCATTCTTCTTCCTCTGAGGAAATCTTGCTGCTAACAACAAAAATTGCTTCTGGTAGTTCAAAGTCGCGGAGTTTGAGTAATACGAGCGGGCCTTCACCTGCTTCCGTTCGCAGGGTGTAGTTCAGCGGCAATCCATCCTGCGCTGTCCAGCGCAGGTTAAAACCGCTGTTTACGCCAGCGTTATCGGTTATCTCCGCTTTCTCAAGCAGTCGTATCCACCCCCAGGTACCGGGGTTATCTGAGTAGATTCGGGTTCCCGTATTGGTGCTCACCCAGCTTAGGGTTGCCCCTGACGCTTGCGTATCGGCAGGCCAGACAACGTTTTTCCACGCTGGCATCTGATTAACGTAGGTGAGTTTCTGCCCATCCAGTACGAGGTCGGTCTGCATGACATCCCGCGCCGTTCCAGGACGCAGCTCAAAACGCATCCCGGCTTCTCCACGAATAAATGCGACATCCGCAATTTGACTGAGCTGGTCCATCGCCTCAAGGAACGCCGGATTAAACACCAGTCCCTGAGCATTCACCGTGTCGGCAACCCAGTGACGTCCCTGTTTATGCAGCACACCACTTAAATGGCTTTCGAGAAAATGCGGGATCCGACCATTATCGCTTCGCAGATATTGCGCCAGCAGCGGCAGAGAAGCCTCGCTGCCAACATCGCGAAACGGATATCGTCCGCCGAATGCGCTGTTCCAGTCATTCACAATCAGCGCCTTCCATTGCGCATTCAGGCCCGCCGCGGTCGGTTGCAATACCTGCTGCCATGACTGTTCCAGCGGCTGAATAAACATAGTTTGACCAAATCCACTCCATGCTTGCCCCAGACTGGCCGCCACCAGATTGCCATAGTCACGCGTGGTGGTGAGATCGATGGTTTTGCCCTGAAACACCGTTTGCGCCAGGGCCTGACTCATTCCCTGCGGATCGGCAGCGTTAGTAATCTGCTGGAGTTTCAGCCTGACCTGCGTTACCCGGGTCAGGTAGGTTTGCAGACTCAGGTGGCTGATATCCTGCCCGGCAGATTGTTCATCCATCAAGGCCAGGATTGGCGAGAAGGTACTCGCCATAGGGCCTTCTTCCCGCGCATGCTGGTCAATGGTTTGATTTTCT
Organism: Citrobacter sp. wls708; assembly: GCF_005281255.1. Classification (NCBI taxonomy): domain Bacteria; kingdom Pseudomonadati; phylum Pseudomonadota; class Gammaproteobacteria; order Enterobacterales; family Enterobacteriaceae; genus Citrobacter; species Citrobacter sp. wls708. The sequence goes on along the minus strand of NZ_SZXE01000043.1, from coordinate 4,859 downwards.
TTAGTGTTAAATAGATCCTTTGCCGACTTCACCAATGAGTCCGACAGCGCTTCACCGGTTAACCCTGTGCGTCCCTGAACGACGAGCGTATTCATTAACGCAATCAGAGGAGACTGACGGATATCGGCAATCAACGTGAGTTGATCGATAGCATCGCTTAGCGTCTGGGTGCGCTTCCAGCGAATACTGTTGAGAAAATCGAGCCAGTTGTCGGCAAAATCCGTGAAGTAACGCTCGCTAAGACGCGTCTTTAATGCCTGGGGAGAAAGAGGATCGCTTGCAGAATGCGTATCATCCCCCAGCACCTGATCCATTTCTTCCCGGCGGTTGTTTACGATTTTCTCTATGGCGGGCAAAACCTCCTCTTCCCAGGCTTTGCGGGTATACACGCCAGCAACCGAACTGCGGGTATAAAATACGTGCTCTGCCCGGGTATCGCCGGTCATGTCTTCCAGACGAAGATCGGTGTAATGCGGAGTTACCTGTTCAATGATTTTCTGATACAGGGCAGCTTCGCCATTGCGGATCCCCATCTGACGAATTAACAGCGTTCGCACCTGGCTAATAAGATTTTTATCGGCTGCTATTTTCCATTCAGGATGCGCCTGAAGGTGTTCTCCCCAGAATTGCCAGAGGCCAGGCCCAACGCCCTGCCATGATGCACGCGAAATACCCGCTCGCTCCGGCCAGTCTTGCATCAACGCCTGACTAAAAAATGACGCCTCCATCTGTTCAGGCCGGGAGAGCATCAGATACATTTTCAGCTGGTTGTAGGCGATCTTTGCCTGGGCAGCAAACTGCGGGCTGTCTGGAGCCAGCCGGGTTAAAGCCGTTAATTCCTGAGTAAGATGTTGAGCGGCTTCATCACGCAGGAGCGGAATAGCGATACGCGTATAACGCGGCCATAGCGCATCCAGCAGAGCATCATTTTGACTTAAACCGAAGCGGTAGTACCACGGCACTCCATTCTGCTGACGCCAGCGAAGCATGCCTGGCGTTTGCTGAAGAGCGGAAAGCGCCGTAAGACGCTCGGCGAGCGGTTTATCCGGGCCGCCTGCCAGTCTCGCCTGATCCAGACTTTCGCCGATCAGATTGCGATTCGCCAGGAAAGACACCACCATTCCCGCCCCCCATAGCAGTATCAAACCGGCTGTACAGACTGCCAACACCCCCATCCCTGAACGGCCTGTACGCTGTGCCTTAAGTTCAACTGGTAACGCAGGGAGTGAATCAAGCAGCGCACGCCAGCGCTCATCACGCCTCCAGGCATGCGCAACGCCCGATGAGGTACTTTCCGCATACTGGCTCAAGATGACCGCCGCCAGCGGCAATGGCCGATGCGGGCTAAAAAAAGTGGACAACGATTCGCTGATGGCTTCTGCGCCAGGCATCAGCAAATTAGCCATTTTCAGTAAGAAGTTATCGCGGATATTGCGCGTAACCTGCTGTGTGCCCTGCTCCGCCATCTGTATTGCGAACGAGGTCAACTGCGAACGACATAAAGCCGTGGTGCATCCTGCAGGAAACAAACACGTCGCAGAGTGTAGGGTTACGTCATCCCGTGTGCCATGCAGCGACCAAAGGTACAACGGTACTCGCCAGCGAAGCGTGGTAAAAACAGCCTGAAGATGGCGGACGGCATTATCTGCTTGTTCTGCGCTTAAAGAGACAACAGGTGTTGATTGAACCAATGCCTGCTGGTGCTGAAAGGTGGGGGTTACCCATACAATCCCATCCAGCGGGCGCCGATGCAGCTTGCGTATCGCATCAAACAGCGTGACATCTGGCGTTTCAGTGAGCCCACCTCCCCAGATTAACACCACGCCATCCCCTTCAACCCAGCGCAGAGAGGTGAGTTTTGGCACCAGCAGCTCAACCTGAGAGGCATCCCCCATCACCAGCAGAATACGCGTTTTGGCGCGCCAGCGGCGGCCGTAATGCTCTTTTAGTGCATCACGAATTTCTCCTGTCCGTATATTCCTGGAGAGTATTTCCTCTATTCGGGATTCATTTTCAGGAAAAACGCCGACATTTTCCTCGCTTACGCGAAACAGATGCTCCCTTGCATAAAGGCTGATATACGGATACAGGCGAATCAAAATAATTAAAATTGCCGTGGCTACAACTAAGAGAAATTTCTTCGTAGGTGAATCTGCACCCAGATACTCACCAAAGCGATTCGCCAGCCATGATAATCCCGCCAGGATTACCAAAAACAACACAGCCTGACTTCCCCTACTCCATAGATGGCTTGTCGTATTCATTATCACTCCAGGGTAAAACGGTACAGATATATGGCTGTTGTTCCTGAACAGAAACGATCAAATATGGTGCTGAGTGATGCTTTGACATATCAGCGGTCACACCAGCACATAGCCAACCGGAAAATGGACCGGGGATCCCCATGAATCGTTCAAGAACAATGGTGTTTTCAACCTGCCAATGAACACCATTCTCATGAGCAATTGGATAGAGTTGCGTACTCAACGAAGCAATTGACTGGTAATCAGACACAATGGCCCTGGTTTTTTTCGCACTGACCTGTGTAGTAAAAAAAGTGGTTAAATCTTGCGACAAACACGATTTATCCAGAGGCATTGGACGCAATAAGCGACATTTTCCTTCCAAACCGTAATTGCGCGCAACATCATCACTGGCTAAAAGAAAAACAGCCATTCCATCAGAATATTTATCGTGCCCATTAAATTGCAAAATCAGAAAAAGATCGCTTCTGACTTCAGCATCTTTCAGGTTCGTATCCAGTTGGTGGCACGGAAACTCAATGACAATCCGTACAGAGGAAGGCTGCGGCTTGGCAGGTAAACTTGTCTGCCAGATGCGATGAAAGTTGGATTGTAGTAAGCAAATTTCTTCAGTTGAACCATCCGTGACGAGGGTTACATGCAACGGAATGCCAGTCGGTAATATGCTCAGAGACTCAGCTATACTGTTAAGCAAAACAGCCGCGGCATGGCATTGATTTTTGACCTGAGGTAAGTAATTGATACGATTAACCAAATCATATTGGTTTGCGATATTCTTTGAATTACCAGCAATAATTGCAACGGTAATTTTCTCTGGTAACAATACGCAGCTATTCATCACGACAATAGAGCGCTGTCCCCAAGACTGCCATTCACGCTGAGAAATCAATATTTCTTTTTGCAAAAACTCATAATATTCAAGCGCCCGCCCATATAAATACCCTCTAATACTGGCAATTATTAACCACAGGAACACTGGAAAAAGTGAAACCAGCCAGATGTTGACATCATTAATAAAAAACAGATGCTCTGTTGCATGCAATACAAAAAGTAAGATGCTTACTATCACTGATAATATACCGACCAGTATCCATCGCCAGAGAGAAAGAGGTTCAGGAGCTACGGGCGTGATAATTCTATGGCGTTCCCAGCCCATGGTTTCATCCTATTGATGCTTCCGGCGCACTTGAAATAACCTGACATCCACACAAACTGTGGCATCCATCGACAACTATCGGTTTACCATCAGAAAACCATTCTGATGAGCCTTCAATAATAGGATTAATGCCATGGAAGGGTATCGGGCAACTGACCATATCCCCCAGAAGAACTACTTTTTTCCCTTGAACAAACATGGTTGAAGATGCAGATATTACACTTCCACCATGAGTCGTTTTATCACCAAGCAAAACAAAACCTTTTGACATAATGAACCTCCTAATAAAATATCTATTAAATAGTCTCACTAATCATTTAATATAATGATTGTATTGGGAACCACTATAAACATTGAAGAGCTAGCAATGTTTGGCATAATCCTTGATTAAATTAACTGTTACACTTTTGGCAAATCTATATCTACTGAGTGTTAGTTTGCAGATGCCTTGCGTTCACTACTGATTTTCTGCAGCCGTTCGAAATCAGGTTCAGTTTCTCCAAGCTCGACTGAACCATCCGGATAAACCAGTTTTACCTGTTCACCATGCCCCCAGGTTAAAGGATCTATCCAGGTAACCACTTCATTAAAATGTATAACCGGCCTGAAAATGACACGTTCAATATCGCTATCAAGCCTGTATGCGTAGAAATTTTTCCGTCCTGTAAATGAAAGCGTTACCAGATTTCCGGCTAAATGGTTTTCCTTTTTTCGAGGGTAAAACTCCTCATTAATTACTTTATTTATCCCTGGCAGGGGTTGAGATCGTCCATTTGCAGCTCGGGGATAATGTTCATCAAACACAAACGTGATTCTTTTAAAAATTGTCTTATCAATTCCCTCAAGAATTTTACTGCCTTTTTTATACTTCAGCTTAAATTCAACATTACTCAGTTTCCAGTCACAGTACCAGCCCTTTTCCACCGGCACCGTGACGCTATAAATATTACTGTTCTTTTCCCGCTCCGGCTCATAGGTAGTGACACTGGAATCATCTTCGTAGTGTTTTTTAAAATTACCATCACGCCGGGTGCGCTGGCATTTATGTGAGCGATAGGTCACGGAGAACCACGGTTTCTCAAGAAGGTCCGGCGTATCCATTGCTATGGTGACTTTTCTGACATCAGATGAAAAGAAACTGCCGTCACATCCGGACAGCAGCAGATAAAAGATGGTGAGAAGCAGACGTTTATTGTGTCTTATTCTTATATAACCATGTGGATAACTCATAAATGATATATACCTCTGACACTCTGATATGAATTAGAATGTTTATATTTATTTCACCAGATAAGATAGTGATTACGTTTTTTTGATAAAATTTATCATTGTTGAACATTGCATTAATCACTGCTTTGTTGGCGCTCGCGCCTGATTTTCTGCAATCGTTCGAAATCAGGTTCAGTTTCACCAAGCTCGACTGAACCATCCGGATAAAC
>NZ_SZXE01000042.1:0-2732 GCF_005281255.1 Citrobacter sp. wls708 | reverse complement strand
CCTGCTTTCGCACCTGCTCGAGCCGTCACTCTCGCAGTCAAGCTAGCTTATGCCTTTGCACTAACCTCCTGATGTCCGACCAGGATTAGCTAACCTTCGTGCTCCTCCGTTACTCTTTGGGAGGAGACCGCCCCAGTCAAACTACCCACCAGACACTGTCCGCAACCCGGATTACGGGCCCACGTTAGAACACCAGCCATTAAAGGGTGGTATTTCAAGGACGGCTCCATGCAGACTGGCGTCCACACTTCAAAGCCTCCCACCTATCCTACACATCAAGGACCAGTGTTCAGTGTCAAGCTATAGTAAAGGTTCACGGGGTCTTTCCGTCTTGCCGCGGGTACACTGCATCTTCACAGCGAGTTCAATTTCACTGAGTCTCGGGTGGAGACAGCCTGGCCATCATTACGCCATTCGTGCAGGTCGGAACTTACCCGACAAGGAATTTCGCTACCTTAGGACCGTTATAGTTACGGCCGCCGTTTACCGGGGCTTCGATCAAGAGCTTCTCCTTACGGATAACCCCATCAATTAACCTTCCGGCACCGGGCAGGCGTCACACCGTATACGTCCACTTTCGTGTTTGCACAGTGCTGTGTTTTTAATAAACAGTTGCAGCCAGCTGGTATCTTCGACTGATTTCAGCTCCATGAGTAAATCACTTCACCTACCTATCAGCGTGCCTTCTCCCGAAGTTACGGCACCATTTTGCCTAGTTCCTTCACCCGAGTTCTCTCAAGCGCCTTGGTATTCTCTACCTGACCACCTGTGTCGGTTTGGGGTACGATTTCGTGTTACCTGATGCTTAGAGGCTTTTCCTGGAAGCAGGGCATTTGTCACTTCAGCACCGTAGTGCCTCGTCATCACACCTCAGCGTTAAAAGGTACCGGATTTACCTGGAACCTCCGCCTACATGCTTAAACCGGGACAACCGTCGCCCGGCCAACATAGCCTTCTCCGTCCCCCCTTCGCAGTAACACCAAGTACAGGAATATTAACCTGTTTCCCATCGACTACGCCTTTCGGCCTCGCCTTAGGGGTCGACTCACCCTGCCCCGATTAACGTTGGACAGGAACCCTTGGTCTTCCGGCGTGCGGGTTTTTCACCCGCATTATCGTTACTTATGTCAGCATTCGCACTTCTGATACCTCCAGCAACCCTCACAGGCCACCTTCAACGGCTTACAGAACGCTCCCCTACCCAACAACACATAGTGTCGCTGCCGCAGCTTCGGTGCATGGTTTAGCCCCGTTACATCTTCCGCGCAGGCCGACTCGACCAGTGAGCTATTACGCTTTCTTTAAATGATGGCTGCTTCTAAGCCAACATCCTGGCTGTCTGTGCCTTCCCACATCGTTTCCCACTTAACCATGACTTTGGGACCTTAGCTGGCGGTCTGGGTTGTTTCCCTCTTCACGACGGACGTTAGCACCCGCCGTGTGTCTCCCGTGATAACATTCTTCGGTATTCGCAGTTTGCATCGGGTTGGTAAGTCGGGATGACCCCCTAGCCGAAACAGTGCTCTACCCCCGAAGATGAGTTCACGAGGCGCTACCTAAATAGCTTTCGGGGAGAACCAGCTATCTCCCGGTTTGATTGGCCTTTCACCCCCAGCCACAAGTCATCCGCTAATTTTTCAACATTAGTCGGTTCGGTCCTCCAGTTAGTGTTACCCAACCTTCAACCTGCCCATGGCTAGATCACCGGGTTTCGGGTCTATACCCTGCAACTTAACGCCCAGTTAAGACTCGGTTTCCCTTCGGCTCCCCTATACGGTTAACCTTGCTACAGAATATAAGTCGCTGACCCATTATACAAAAGGTACGCAGTCACACCCGAAGGTGCTCCCACTGCTTGTACGTACACGGTTTCAGGTTCTTTTTCACTCCCCTCGCCGGGGTTCTTTTCGCCTTTCCCTCACGGTACTGGTTCACTATCGGTCAGTCAGGAGTATTTAGCCTTGGAGGATGGTCCCCCCATATTCAGACAGGATACCACGTGTCCCGCCCTACTCTTCGAGTTCACAACACATGCGTTTTTGTGTACGGGACTATCACCCTGTACCGTCGGACTTTCCAGACCGTTCCACTAACACACATGCTGATTCAGACTCTGGGCTGCTCCCCGTTCGCTCGCCGCTACTGGGGGAATCTCGGTTGATTTCTTTTCCTCGGGGTACTTAGATGTTTCAGTTCCCCCGGTTCGCTTCATTACGCTATGTATTCACGTAATGATAGTGTGACGAATCACACTGGGTTTCCCCATTCGGAAATCGCCGGTTATAACGGTTCATATCACCTTACCGGCGCTTATCGCAGATTAGCACGTCCTTCATCGCCTCTGACTGCCAGGGCATCCACCGTGTACGCTTAGTCGCTTAACCTCACAACCCGAAGATGTTTCACTTCTGATTGCGAAAATTTGAGAGACTCGAACACACCTTTTATCTGTTCTTATTACGGAGAACAGACACAGTGTGTCGTTTCAATTTTCAGCTTGATCCAGATTTTTAAAGAGCAAATATCTCAAACATCACCCGAAGATGAGTTTTGAGATATCAGGGTGCGCGTCTTTCACTCACGAACCAGCAAGTGGCGTCCCCTAGGGGATTCGAACCCCTGTTACCGCCGTGAAAGGGCGGTGTCCTGGGCCTCTAGACGAAGGGGACACTGAAGTCTCAATCGCAAGACGCCTTGCTATTCAATTTTCATCAGACAATCTGTGTGAGCAC